>NZ_PVWF01000125.1 GCF_003003995.1 Pleurocapsa sp. CCALA 161
CGACGAAGCGTCAACCACCTACGAACAATTAAGTTTGTTCTAGGAATCTCCGTCCTTCAGGTCGGAGAGGATGTCAAAATATCTGTATCTGATCTGGTTGACTGACAAAAGAGACTATTAAAAACTTTAGAGCAGAAGCTATGAGAGGGCTGAGGACTTGAAAAATATTTTGGAGGAGTCAGTATTCTAAAATTAGATACCACTCAAAATAGAAGAATACTGTGAAAAAGCGAAGCAGTGCGGTGGACAGATTCCCTGGCATAAAGCAACTGCTTCAAGAAAACTCCCGTCTTGACAATGCCTTGAATCAATGGATGAGTCAACCAGTGGCTTGGTCACATCTGTGCCATCTAAAAACCTGCATTTGGATGATAATTGCCTTGATACACACTGGTAGTGTAAACCTGACAAAATGGTCGATGTATATTCCTTGTCGTGGTCAGTTCGCTCAAAGCCGACAAAGACGCATTCAGCGTTGGCTAAACAATCCCCGAATCAACGTCCATCGGATTTATAAGTCACTAGTCAAAACAGCACTTTCTAATTGGTCAGAATCAAAGTTGTTTTTAGCACTAGACACTTCTTTATTTTGGGACGAGTATTGCCTTGTGCGTCTTTCAGTTATCCATCGAGGGAGAGCATTACCATTAGTGTGGCGAGTGATGAAACATGAAAGTGCTAGCGTTTCGTTTGCTGATTACAAAGAAATGGTCGAGCAAGCACAAACTAGACTACCAGAATCAGTCAAGGTAATTCTATTAGCGGATAGAGGATTTATACATACCGAATTGATGACCATGCTGACAACTCAACTAGGATGGCATTATCGTATCCGAATTAAGAGCAATACCTGGATTTGGCGTGGAAATTGGTGTCAACCTAAACATTTTCATTTTCATCTAGGAGAAGCAATTTGCTTACATAACGTACAGATTCATCAAAGCGAATTTTATGGCAAAGTTCATGTAATTCTGGGACGTAATAGCGTCAACGGTGAGCTATGGGCAATTGTCAGTGACGAAAAGACTACTCTTCAAACTTTTGCTGAGTATGGGTTACGTTTTGAGATCGAGGAAAACTTTCTCGACGATCAATCAGCAGGGTGGAATGTTCAACGTTCAATGATTCGCGATGTTTGCGCCTTGTCCCGCTTGTGGTTTATCTTGGCTGTTGCTACTCTCTACGTTAGCGCCCAAGGTATGGATTCTTTTAAAAAAAACTGCCAGATTTAATTCAAATATTGTTACGGCATTTGGGAACAGGTCAACCAGTTCATGATTGGTGTCAAGATGAAACTCGTCTAGGGCTTAAAACCTTAACCGGAAAAATTATTACTCTTCGAGGCGTTAAACCTCAAGGAATTGTCGGTTGGTCAAGAGACAATTTTTATCTCTATGGTGTCGTCGAACCTCTCTCTGGAGAAAGTTTTTTTGGGGAATTTTCTCACTTGGATCATTTTTGTTTTCAGCAGTTCTTAAATCTCTTTTCTCAAGCCATAGGCTTTCGCCTTAACTTAATCCAAATGGATAATGGCAGCTTTCATAAATCTCTCGATTTGAAATGGCCCGATAATATTATTCCTATTTTTCAACCACCTTCTAGTCCTGAGCTTAACCCAATTGAACGTCTTTTTCTGATTACGCGCAGCGATGGGGGATTGAAACCTTATTTGGAATCTTTAAAACCAGGGGATTTTGTTTGGAATCGACTCATTTTACTGATTCAGAGCGATTGAGCAAATTATTGGCTTTGATGGCGATCGCCTTGTGTTGGGCAGTTAAGACAGGAGAGTGGTTGCATCAACATCAACCAAAATTTTAATTGTTCTGAATGCCATGATGAAAAATAATTCATTCTGGAAAGCTCAAACCACTAATTAAATTGCGCTATTACTTTTAAACTAACATCACAGCTAATCATTGGTGTGATGTTAGTTTATCTTGCCTGGATTTAATTTATAGCGATCGCACTAAAAAGACAAATTTAACTTGACATTCAAGACAATCGCTTTTTCAATTAATTGGGCTTTGTAGCTCAGAACTAATTGAACTGCCTTTTGCTGCTCTAGGTGCAGAAATTCCCAAACTAAATCTCTATTAGGCTGCTTGTTGGCGATCGCTTGAAAAAATTTATTGATGTCTTTTTTGTATTCTTGTCGAGTGTTGGGCGATCGCTTTTCTCTTAATAGTAAATCGACAACATCAGGTATTTCGTCAATGTCGAATGACGAACCTATTTTGAATCTGAAGTCTTTTGCGCTCCTGTTGAGAGTACTGTTTGTCAGAGAGCAAAATAACAAATTCATCGTCTGATGATTCGCTATTTTGAACTCGATTGAGACTATCAGCGATCTGTGCCAAAATTGCTGGAGATTCTTCATCAACCAGAGTTTGGAAAACCGAGAGTAGTTTGTCCCCTGGGGAAATCTTTTGACGAGGTATGTCCAGTTTTCTGGTGATAGTTCCTGAAGCCATAACTTTTACATTTATGCAATTAATGTCCATTATAGCAGTTAAGGAAGTTAAAAAAAAAGATGAGATTAAGCTTCTGATTTGCACTAACTCAACCACTAAGGACGCGATCGCGCTATGGCTATAATTGATCAAGTAAAATTTAATGCTTGCAGTTAAACAGTTAACATGACCGAGAAAACCTCTAATGGATATTGAATATAAATTAAGAGAGTTTCAAAAGGCTTGCATAGCATATTGAGAGAGTGAAAAGTAAAATTATCTCTCCTTGAAAATGTTTCCATTTAAATGGCTGCTTTGAAGTCGAGGGACGCTGAGGTCTCCTCAGCATGTCCAATTGACTTGTTAAGTTCATCAGTTGAGGTAATTAGTAAGACTTTAATTGTACTACTAATTTGTCCTCAGTTTTTGCAACAGAACCCTAGATATTTTTATTGTAAAGTTCTGTATCGTTTTAGGGCAATTCATTCAATTTATACGCTGCTCAAACGCTCGCTCAAACATGATTTCTAACAACAGGGTGTCATGCTGATGTTTGTTAGCACTCGTTAACAAATTACCCCAAACTAGGTGACATACATGACTGATATCGTAGATACGGCAATTAATGCTGGTTCTTTTAATACTCTAGTTGCTGCGGTTAAAGCTGCTGGTTTGGTAGACACTCTCAAAGGCAAGGGCCCATTCACCCTTTTTGCACCCAACGATGAGGCGTTTGCCAAACTTCCCAAAGGCACAGTAGACGGATTACTTAAGGATATTCCCAAGCTCAAAAAAATCCTGACTTATCATGTTGTTTCAGGCAAAGTCATGGCTGCGGACGTGGCTAAGTTGAAGTCAGCTAAAACAGTTGAAGGTTCAGATGTGAAAATTGACGCTGCTAAGGGTGTCAAAATTAATGATGCCAAAGTCTCAACAGCAGATGTTGGTGCTGATAACGGTGTTATCCACATCATTGACACAGTGTTGATGCCTGCTTAAGCAAATGCAAAGCATGATGAATAGATAACATTTGGTGGAGTAATAACTTTTCCTAGTTCATTACTCCCCATTAATTTTGAGTGAACTACTTAATGTATGAGAAAAATCAAGATTTATCCTAATTATTTAGTAATCATAGATGATAAATTTGTCGAGCCTATTAGTATTACAAACCTATCTTCTCTTGATCGGCAAACTAAAATACCAGAAGAATATTATTTAACAAAAATAGTGTATGAATATATTGAAGCTGACATAGAAAAAATCTTTAAAAAAACATCTATCAAGAGAAACATTTCAAGAATTTGGAGAAGATGAAATGAGTAAAAAGTATACATCGAGCTTATTAACTAGAGAATCTCAATTTAGTTCCGAGTAACAAGTGTCCTTTATAGGTGGCACAGGCACAGTCAAATACTGTTACTTTGATTTAGGAAAGTGGATCTACGCCATTGAAATGCCACTAGGCCCAAAACCAGAAATGGGTAGGATTGGTCCTGAAACTCAGATATTTTTAGAAGAAATAGAAATTCAAGCGGTGTAAAGAAGTTAAAGCAGAGTCTGAAATAAATGCGATCGCACAACCTTCAACAAACTTATCTCTGGATTTATGTCCTAGATATGGGCGATTGCCCGCCTCAATCCCAACCATAAGTGCGATTTAGTATTTAGTTTTCTCGATACAAAGAAATAGGAAGATGCTGAGAATAGTAATTAAAATCTTTATCGTTGGTGTAGATATCCATTTTTAATCTAGTAGCAACCGCACAAATCAAAAAATCGACGTGAGAGCCTTGTATCCCTTTGCTGCGACAAATATTTGAGTATTCAGCAGCAGATTCATAATCGATATCTATTACTTGTTCGTTAGGAAATGCTCTCAGTTTATTTCTAAGTTTTTTATAACGAACCAAATCGCTGTAACCAGATAAAATCTCTTGTCTGATTAAACCAATAATCTTGGCGCGATTTTCCTTAATGTGTGCCGTTAATTCATCTGTGACTTTACACTCTCTTGATGATTCACCTCTTAAAGCAAGCGACCAAATACAAGTATC
This sequence comes from Pleurocapsa sp. CCALA 161, assembly GCF_003003995.1. Lineage (GTDB taxonomy): Bacteria > Cyanobacteriota > Cyanobacteriia > Cyanobacteriales > Xenococcaceae > Waterburya. The sequence goes on from NZ_PVWF01000125.1 coordinate 4,511, forward strand.
GACAATTACGCCACTCATTTACGCCCTTGTTTGTAGTCATAGTCTTCATCACAGGGAAAGTTGCCAAATAATTCAATAACTTCTTGTTGCTTTCTTCTTTGCACAAACTCTTTAAGTGCCTGATTGACGGTATCTTTTTTGGTGCTGAAACCACCAATTTTCAAAGCTTCCTTTAGCAATTCAGGGTCTATCGATAAATTAGTTGCCATAACTACACTAAGTTTCACACATTCATTTACACATAATAGCGCCGAAGTGAATTTTATTGATTCTAACCATAAAAGCGATCGCTTTAACCTAAATTCTATTCCTGACATCCAGAGACACGTTTTATGAATAAAAATAAAGCACAAATTAACTTATACAAATTTATCTAGGATTACTATCCGCAAAAGCTTTGAAATGTTTAGATCGTTGTTTGAGAAAATTAGAGTTCAATTGATGCGATTTTGTATAACTTAATTGTTAGGAAAACGTTACCATCAAAGAATAGAGGTTTGAAAATCTTATTTGTCATAAACCTCTAAAATATTCCGAAAAAACTTGGACGAGGTCTTTTTCCGATGGCAAAACGATCACTCCAGGCATCGCCAGAAGGAGTCAAACAAGCAAAAAGAGCCTTTAACAACAAGGGGTGGACTCAAGAAAACCTGGCAGGAGAAGTGAATCTAAAGACTCGCCAGCCAGTTTGGAGATTTTTCACAGGTCGTCCCATCGAACGTTATACTTTTATTGAAATTTGTTCTATCTTAGAGTTAAACTGGCGGGACATTGCTGCCAATCCCCCAGACGATTTTTCTGATCCAGAAGAACGAACAGCCGTAAATATTGATACTCTGGTCAAGAAGGTGCGATCGCAACGCCAAGATAAAATTCAAGACCAGTGCGGTACTTTACAGTTATTAGATACTAACCATCCTGTTGAAATCGAAAACATTTATATTGATGTCAATATTTTACAGGAAATTGCCAGTCAACAATGGTTAGAGATCTCTCAATTGCAAAACCCTACTTCCCAAGAATTCGATCACTTTGGTTCAGGTGAGATTGCTCAAACACAAATACCAGGCATAAGAGCAGTCGAAACCTATTCCAAGCTGAGGGTGTTAGGTAAACCTGGGTGTGGGAAAACTACTTTTTTGCAACATCTTGCCATTCAATGTAACCAAGGTAATTTTGCTGCCAATCTAGTTCCCATCTTTATTACCTTAAGAGATTTTGCTGACGACTCCAAAGATACAGGGACGTTCAGCTTATTAAACTATATGAACACTGAATTTATCACCTGTGGGATTTCAGAACAGTCCACAGTCGAAATCCTACTGCGTGAGGGCAGAGTGTTACTATTGCTGGATGGACTTGATGAAGTGCTACATCAAGATAACAATGCAGTCTTAAAAGAAATTCGCAGATTCTCGGAGAAATATCCCAAAAATTTGTTCGTCGTCACCTGTCGAACCGCAGCCAAAACATTTAACCTCAGACGCTTCACCGATATCGAAATTGCCCCGTTTACCCAAGCACAAATTGTCGCCTTTGCTCAGAAGTGGTTTGACGTATTTACGAGGAAAAATGAGCCAGATGAGCTAGATATGGCAGTTCAGTTCGTTGAAAAACTAGACTTGCCCGAAAACTTGCCATTCCGCAGACTTGCAGTCACGCCCTTATTTCTCCATCTTGCTTGTTGGGTATTCCATCGCCAAGAAAAGTTTCCCAACAAACGAGCCGAATTCTATAAGCAATGTCTAGACCTTCTTTTGGGCAAATGGGATGAAATTAGAGGCATTGAGCGAGATGAAGTCTATCAGGGGTTTTTATTGCCACAAAAGCTTAAACTGATGAGTCAGATTGCTGCTGCGACGTTTGAGCAGGGTGATTACTTTTTTGAGCAACAAGCTGCCGAACAGCAGATTGGCGACTTTATCAGTAATTTACCAAATGCTCCCACTGAACCAGAAGAATTACAACTCGATAGTGAAGTGATACTCAAGGCGATCGAGTTACAGCACGGGTTATTGGCGGAACGAGTGCGAGGAATTTTCTCTTTTTCCTCTTTAACGTTTCAAGAATACTTCACTGCTCGCAAAATCGTTGCCAGTCATAATTTACAGTCATTAGAACGAGCCTTGGAACGTCTGGTTAGTCATATAACTGAACCACGGTGGCTCGAAATCTTTTTGTTGACGGCTGCTATGTTACGGAGTGCAGACTCCCTAGTACATTTGATGAAGCAACAAATCGATGCTCTAGTTGCCCAAGACCCTTATCTCCAAGAATTTTTAACCTGGGCAAGCCAAAAATCTTTGGTTACACCCCAACCCACCTTAGCTGCAACTCGTGCTTTTTATCTCGGTCTTACCCAAACTCCTCATCTTGCCCCTCACTTCGCTCTTGCTTGTACCCTTGACCAAGGTATTTTTCTGGATACGTTATTGGACAACTTGATGTTGGAATCTGCCATTGGCTCTAGTCCTGATTTTGCCCATGCCCATGCTCTCAGTAATGCCCTCAGTAATGCTCTCACTATTGTCCTTGATCTTGGATTACAGCAATCCTTACAACAACTCAAAGAACAACTCCCTGATCCAGAGCAGGATAGAGCTAGATTTCAGTCATGGTGGCAAATCAATCATCTGACCTGGACTGAACGGTTAAAAACAGCGATCGCCCTTCATCGCAATATCCAGTCTCACTGGCACTTTAGCCTCGAACAGCAGCAAGTTCTGCAACGCTATTATGATGCCAATCAGTTGTTGATCGATTGCCTCAATAGTAATTGTGAAGTGACAGTTGCAGTGCGACAAGAGATTGAAGCTGCCTTGTTATTGCCCCAGAGTGAATTGGAAGAGAGGGAATGGGACAAGTAATAAGGAAGAGAGTGTTTATAAGGTAAATATAAAAAACGTATAGCAAATAAACTTAGGGTACGACGTTGTATTTCTTCTCTTCATCAAATGAATGACTGTGCCTAGACCACATTACCTTAATAGCTAACTTCAAGTAATAGGATAGATGGCAATAACTCCGCAGCATGAAATCATGAAAGAGTTATTTCAGTTGTTGAGCGATTTGATAACAGAAAAAAATGACTAATGTGAACAAAGCAGCTATATCAGTTTTTAAGAGTATCAATCTAATTTAAACCTTTCAGGAGTTAATTAATGAGTGTTATTACCAAAATGATTGTCAATGCAGATGCTGAAGTTCGCTATCTCACCCCTGGAGAACTAGAGCAAATCAGTATGTTTGTTAGCAGTAGCGATCGCCGTTTAAGGTTGGTGAAAGCTTTAACAGAAAGTCGCGATTACATTGTTATAAAAGCTGCCAATCAACTCTTTCAAAGCCGTCCATACCTGGTTTCAGCGGGTGGTAATGTCTACGGCAAAGAGATGACTGCCACTTGTCTGCGAGATATGGATTATTACCTGCGCTTGATTTCCTACAGTATTGCTGCTGGAGATGGTACACCAATTCAAGAGATTGGGATCGTTGGTGTTCGCCAAATGTACAAATCCCTTGGCACCCCAATTGAGTCTGTTGCTGAAAGTGTTCGTGCCATGAAGAATATCTCAAGCTCAATATTATCTGGAGAAGATGCTAGCGAAGTTAGTACATATTTCGACTACCTAATTGCTGCTCTTCAATAGACAAGGAAAATTACCTACAAGCGATTATGCCACGCTATTTTTGTAGATTATTCAGATGGTTTTTGGAGTGAAAGTACAACAATCACAACTAGAAGGAGATAAATAAAATGGAAGAACACATAGCGATCTCATAGAATCGAGCAATTACTTCTCTAGTTAACATCTGCTCTGATTAACTAAATAGCTCAATCAATTTTTGGAGATTTTTATCATGTCATATACCATTGACTCAGCTCACACAATTTTCCCTGACACTCAAGTGACTGAGGCAATTCCTGCCACGGTTGAATCATTCAATCAACTCAGTGCGGAGGATCAGTTAGCTTTACTTTGGTTTGCCTATACCGAGATGGGAGTTACCATCACTTCCGCAGCTATGTCGTTAGCCAACATGGTTTTCGCAGAACAAACTTTGACTCAAATCAAACAGATATCTCCTGTTGAGCATCAGCAGTAGCTTTATTTACGGAAGACGGTGCTTTGCAACCACCTTTCGAAGAGCCGATCGCGGGTCAAGAAAACATCCTCGCCTATATGCGTGAAGACTGCTACGGACTCAAGCTAATGCCTGAGCAAGGGGTATCTGAACCAGCAGAAGAAGGGTTCACCAAAATTAAAGTGATGGGGAAAGTGCAAACTCCCTGGTTTGGGAGCAATGTTGTCATCAATGTTGCCTGGCGGTTTTTGCTCAATCCTGAAGGCCAGATTTTCTTTTTGGCAATTGATCTGCTGGCATCTGCTCAGGAATTGCTGAATTTAGGTTTAGTTCGGTAGAAGAGCTTTATGTTTTCAGATACTTGCGATCGCCCATCCTTAAAAACATAAAAATTCCTTATCATTTTTTCTTTTATTTGGCAATAAAACAGGTTCTACTCCAGAATGGTATAGAACTCTACAACGGGGCTACTTCAAGCCTCAACTGCCACGGACTCGGAACTTGTGGCACTTGTGCAGTCCAGGTGGAAGGGGCTGTTTCGGAACCTGAATGGCGCGAACGCACTCGGCGATCGCTGCCTCCCCATTCTCTCGCCCAGAACCGCCGACTAGCTTGTCAAACTAAGGTTTTAGGGGATGTCAAAGTGACAAAATTTAGTGGTGCTTGGGGTCAAGGAAATCAAATCGTCTGGACATCGAAGAGTTAGTTCAGTATCAAGCTTTTTAAATGATAGGTGATAACCATGCCAATTAAAGAACAACCTACTCCCCCTCGTTCTGGTCTATCTAATAACATTTTTCTGGCACTGGCAGCTTTGTTGGTGTTCATAGATTTTGTCTTGCCTATTCTCTCTCGTCCTCGGATTCCTGGTGTCCCCTACAGTCTCTTTATCCATCAGGTGCAGCAAGGTGAAGTCAAAGAGGTGGAAATCGGTCAAAACCAAATTCGCTTCCAATTGAAAACTGACGATGAACAGGCTGGAACTGTTTTTTCTACTACACCCATCTTTGATTTAGGATTGCCTAAGTTGCTAGAAGATAAGAGTGTTGATTTTGCTGCTACTCCTCCGCCTAAGAATGCCTGGTTTACTAGCCTTCTAGGTTGGGTGATTCCACCTTTAATCTTCGTTGCAATCTGGCAGTTTTTTATCCGTCGAAGTGCTGGAGGTGCATGATCTCAGGGTGTTCTCTCTATAGGCAAGAGCAAAGCCAAAGTTTATGTCGAAGGCGAATCTGCCAAAACAACTTTTGCCGATGTAGCTGGGGTAGAGGAAGCCAAGACCGAGTTAGTCGAGATTGTCGATTTCTTGAAGACTCCAAAACGCTATACTCAGATTGGGGCGCGAATTCCCAAGGGAGTTTTGCTGGTAGGTCCTCCAGGGACTGGTAAAACGCTTCTGGCTAAAGCGGTAGCAGGGGAAGCGGAAGTGCCATTCTTCAGTATTTCTGGTTCTGAGTTTGTAGAAATGTTCGTAGGTGTGGGTTCTTCACGGGTTCGCGATCTATTCGAGCAGGCGAAGAAACAGGCTCCTTGCATCGTCTTTATTGATGAACTGGATGCGATCGGCAAGTCTCGCAGCAGTGGCGGTTTCTACGGTGGCAATGATGAGCGTGAACAAACGCTTAACCAGTTGCTAGCAGAAATGGATGGATTTACGGCTGGTGAAGCTACCGTAATCGTTTTAGCTGCAACTAATCGCCCTGAAATATTAGATCCTGCCCTCTTACGTCCTGGTCGATTTGACCGTCAAGTTCTAGTCGATCGCCCGGAATTATCGGGGCGAGAAGCGATTCTCAACATCCATGCTCAGAAAGTGAAGTTGGGTAAGGATGTGAATCTTAAGGCGATCGCCACTCGTACTCCTGGTTTTGCTGGAGCCGACCTGGCTAACCTAGTAAATGAAGCAGCACTGTTAGCAGCTCGCAATCAACGTGAGACGGTGGCACAGGAAGACTTTACCGAAGCGATCGAGCGGTTGGTTGCTGGTCTTGAAAAGAAAAGCCGTGTCCTCAACGACAAGGAAAAGAAAGTTGTCGCCTATCACGAAGTCGGTCATGCTCTGGTTAGTTCTTTGATGCCAGGCAGTGGTCGAATCGAAAAAATCTCCATCGTCTCCCGTGGTATGGCAGCATTGGGTTACTCAAGCAATAATTTGGTCGATAATTACCTTAATAGGTACTTTGGTCATGATTGTTCTAACTCATTTTTGGGTTAAGGTAGAAAGATTGCAGTGGGTACTCTACACTTGGGCAGGATTAATGCTGTTAGGAGTAGTTCTTACTGATTGTGGAATTTTTTTAGGTTGGGGTCAAATTTTGCTACATTTGAACCATATTTGGCTGCTGATAGTAGCCATAGGGTATTTTTGTACAGCTATAGGCTTTCAATCTCGTGCCTTTTTACTTTCTGGTTTAATACATCTTGTAGGAATAGCGATTCTTCCCTATGTAATTGGTTGGCAATTCCTGTTTACAGGTTTGGTTATGGCCTCTAATTTATTAGCCTTCGCAGAAACCCAATGGGATATGCGACTTCCCATTGAGAATTATGGGTTATTAACCGAAGAACAAAAGCATTTCAACCGACAGCAACAGCTTTTGCGTCAAGTTATCTGTTATTAATTAGTTTGATGATCCCTACACTACTGTTAGAAACAGGAGCGATCGCCATCTTCCTCTCTATTTTAAAATAAAAATATAGGTAGTGCAGTATCTTGTAAGGGTAGCCTCGCCCCCTTGTGAACCCCGTTCCGCCGATGATGGGTGGAGTCCTTCGACTCTTTCTTAAATAAAGTCTTCGAGCTTCTTCCTCACAGATTTCTCAGATTTTTAGTCTAAGGTGATAGTAAAAATAGTAAAAGGTTACTTATCAACAGAGTAACCTTATATCAGGAGATAAATAAATATGTCTTCTTCTTTTAACCAGGGTGTTCTCGTAACAATTGTATGCGAAGCCGTATTACAGGATCGTTTAATCAAACAATTAATAACATTAGGTGTTTCTGGCTATACAATTGTTCCAGTACAGGGTGCAGGTAGTCATGGTAGACGCACGGGAGATATGATGGCTACCTATAACACTAATATTGAAGTCAAAACCATCGTTACACCAGAAATGTCTGGGCAATTACTGGAAGAACTAAAACAGTTTCCCGAAACTTACGCCTTGATTGCCTTCCGAGAAAATGTAGAAGGTTTATTTAATTAGACAGTCAAGCAGCGAAGTTGCGAGGCAGAAGCCTAGATCTAAGACCGATAAAACCTAACAATTATAAAGGCTAACTCGTTCTAACACTGGGAACGATTACCAGAATAAAGCGATAAAAGAACCGATTACTCAAAGTTCTGCAATAGAGGCTTCTGGCGGCTGCTTTGAGCAAGCTCAACTTACTTTTCTATATATTCAGGAGACAAAAGAAATGGATGCTCAAGAAATTTTAACTAAAATGTCGGGCAGAATTCCCCATCTTCTAAAGTTGTGGGATGAATGCCCGACCAATAAACAAACTGC
>NZ_PVWF01000019.1 GCF_003003995.1 Pleurocapsa sp. CCALA 161
CTTACTTCTATTTATTCCCCTCGCGAAGCCCTACCCACCCCTAGTATATTCCTCTGGAGCGTAAGCGGAATGGGGTATTTATATGTAATCATCGAATTTAAGCGATGTCAAGTAAACTTAATATTTTATTTACAATTACTTAATAAATTTAGCTAGCAGAAATAAAATAGTAATTAAACCGCTAAAATTCGGTGTTTTTACGGTTACAAAATACTATTTAAGAACTTATTCAGAATAAGTTCTTAAATATCAGTTCTTGCTACCCTTGAATCAAGGCTCTAGGAGACGGTAAGAAAGAGCCTAATTAAGTTAATAAGACTCAAGAGTAATGATGGATGAAATAGAAACTATCTCCTGGCGTGAGCTTACAGGAAATAAATTCTTGCGTACTATTGACCCTGCAATGCTAACCGAAAAAGGGTACGTCAAAAGGTCTGCTCTCAGACGCATTGGAGACAGGGACAAAACTATGTTTGATGTGGTTTACGATCGCGAGTATTTAATTAAGGCAATTGGCAAAACTGTCTGTAAGCATATGTTTATTATTGGCAAAGAAAAGACCTTAGAACTTGTCAGTGAAGCTTGGGATACTTGCTATCCCAATTCAAGCGAGAATCATCTACAAGCCAGGAGGGTAGTTGATGAGAACTACGCCAAAATATAAATCTAAAGTTGTCTTTTTTGACACTGACAAGCAAATAGTTATTGATAGTTCTGAGGTTGAAAGATATCGTAACAAAGCACGCTTAAGGCTACCTGAGAACATTACTAGGTTTGACTCTCAGCATGAGTTCAAGGTTTACCTGGAGCTATGTAGAATCTATGGGGCAGACAGAATAGTCAGGCAGTATCCAATCGAGCTTATCCCTCCTGGACAATGTTACCCAAAGGGGAAAACCTGGAAAGTAGATTTTGCTATCAAAGATGCTGACAAGAGAGAAGCCTTAACTACTCTGGTAGAAGCTAAAGGCGCGCTGATGCCTGAATTCATTAGCACTCTTGCTCATTTGGAAGTAAATGAGCCTGATGCTTTTGAAGACCTTGTTGTTGTCTTTAGTCGCTCAATACCTACTGATAACAAAGTAATCAAATCTCTGCTGAATAAGACTTACGCCCCCCAATTTTATACCCTTAAGGAGTTAGAACAATCGACACACGAAATTTCACACCTATAACTTCCCTTGAAGATGTACGTCTAGTCACCCTGATAGGCGTAGCGATTAACGCAATTGAGAGCTGTGCAATTGAGATAGGTGATGATCCTGATTACATTCTAGCAAGCAGTCTTTACACGATCACTAAACACATACATGAAATGGGTACAGATTGCTATTTAGAAAAGCTAATTTCTCATTACTCATTACTTAAAGAAGCGATCAACTAGCTCATTTCACTTGCATATATGCAATCAAGAATAATATGGTAGTCAAATATTTAGACCCGTGGAAAGACGACCTTTACGGCAAGCTTAGAGGAGACAAAACAGATGCGTATCTTAAAATCACTTTTGATGAAGCTCAGGTACATAAGACTGATGATGCTTATATACTTGCTGCTTTTGTTACAGCCTATCAGGGTGTGGTTAGAAACTTTAAACCAGAAAATCCGCTAACACCTGGTTTATGTGCCGTACCTATTTACGGTCAAGAATATGAGATTAGACAGAAGGATAAGGATGGCAACTGGACGGGGGTTAAGTATCAGCCTTCTAAGTTTGAAAAGGCTCTCTATGAGAATATCCAAACCCATGAGTCGCTTTGGATACCCGAAGGACAAGGCATCAAAGGAGAGATTACCTTTATGCCTGATGGGATGTGTGCCAATATGGATGCCCCCACCTTAGATGGTCTGGTGGCAGCTAACAGTCAAACTAATCCCGTTCCTCTCACTGGTAAACTTCCTGCTTTCACTCCTCCTAGTGGCAACGCTCAACGGAAAAGCTCTGGCAAATCTTACGGCTTATCCCCAGACGAGCGAATCATCTTCATTAAGAAGCAGCTTTGTAATGACTTAGCCTCGTCAGGTTTCACCACTGAAAACAGCTTGCCCCTGTTAATCCAGCAGATGATTAATGAGCATCCAATGGATAATGACTTACTTACGATTTACTTCGATACAATAACCGCTTGCGCTAGATAATTATGTCTTTCGACTACTCAGTTTTATATAAATCTGAGGATGGTATAAGTAACACCTGGAGGGAGGTATACGATGAGAATTCCTCTCTTCCAGAGAACTTACTTTGCATCCTACAAAGTTCCGTCTTTTTGCCTCATGATTTTTACGATCTTATTGCTGCTTACTTTCTCCTCCCTTCTGCTTTGTGTAACGTTGTTCCTTACCTATTTCTTCACGGACAGTCGGGGAGTGGGAAGTCTACACTTGCTAAGGTTGCTAAACATCTGCACGGGGTTGCTTTTAACTCTTCTAGTGATACTTTTGCAGGGATAAGGAACAGCTTAGACCAACGACGGACTACTTGGGTAGAAATGCCCTTACCAGAAGATTCAAGGCGTACCTACAGTAAGCAGGTAGAGAAAAATACTTGTATGGTCTGGGATGATGTAGACGCTTCTGTATTTATTAATTCCCCTGACTTGTACCGCCTCTTCAAGTTTGGCTACGACCGTAGCACCGACAAAATTACTCTATCATCCAAAGAAGTTGGTCAAAACTTAGAATTTAGATGCTTTTGTCCCAAGGTATTCTCAACCATCTCCCCACTGCATCTAGATGACCGTTTTAGGGAGCTAAAACGAAGATTGATTGTTATCCCCTGTAAACGAGTAGAGGAGATACCAGAGGCTCGTTTAAGCGAGATGGGGATTACTGTAGATAACTGGCAACAGAAGCTACTAAACATCGATGCTTACGACTGGTCTGGTTTTAGTAAGGAGTTCCAAGCTTACTGGGACTTGGATAAGGCTCAAGCCTTTATTGAGACTAGGCGGGAGCTTACTAAGTCAAAGGTAGGCTTAACCTCTCAGCAACTAGCGATCAGTGTTGACCTGCTTACTACTGGTATCGTTGCGGGTATCTGGGAGGATAGACACCACGCTGTTACTAGACTTAAAACCTACTGGGACTGGTTCAAGTCTGAGACAGAGCAAGGCGCTGGGTTGGGACAGTTGTTGAAGAGCTTTTTAGTTAGCGAGATTAAAAGCTGTCAAGTTTCAGGTAGGACACCAGAGGTTTATTCTTGTTCAATCCGTCAACAGGTTAAAGCTTGGGTGGAGATGGGCTGGCTTTACGAAGCCCCCAAAGGGACGATCGTTAGAGATTTGATGTATGACTTGGGCTGGCGTTTTAATGAGGGCAAATGGAGGAAAGGATAAGAAAATGAGATTAACACAAGAGGAAGAGCTAGAAATGATTAGCTTTTTAATACGTGACTTGGGACACTCTGAAGATGTATTACTATCCTTCCCCTCAGATATAAAAGAGCTAAAGCCAGAGCATAAATTCTTGCGCAATGTACCTGCTACTGTTGTGTCCTCAGCAGTCTTAAGAGCAAGCTTTCTAAAAGTTTTAATGAGCAAAAATAAGCTTCCTCCTTTGACTAAGGAGGGTTATCGGCTAATCGATCTCTGGACGAAGGTTGGAGATGGTCTACCAGAGGAGGAAGTTGATGATACCTAAAGACACTACGGCTTTTTACAACCTTATCCATGCTATAGATGACCAGGTAGCCCGTTTAGGTTGGTCAAAGGAGAGATGTATCGTTTACATCAAAGATCGCTATCATGTGCGTTCTCGTTTGGCTATGACAGACGAACAGCTAAAACACTTCTTAAAGGTGCTTAGTAGCATGAGTATTCATGCTACCAGTGAAAGGTCAATTATTCGAGTAGGCAGAAGAAGAAAGAAGAAGCATATCTAGGAAGTGTTAAATAAGTTATTTAACACTTCTCAAAGATGCCTCTAATAAGACTAGCAAAAAGCTTAACTCGCTCTAACTAGATATCCCCCTCTTAGATGAGGCGGGGGCTTATCCTCTCCTAGGAGTGATATCTAATTGTCATCAAACCTCAAGCAAACAACGCTTAAGAAGAGTTTCAAATAGGCTTTTCCGCCCTGTAAACGGGTTGGTTAGTCCATTTGACAGATCTGGAAGATAGTAGTATAATGAGCGCTTTTTTGAATACTTGGGGTAGCTCCTCTCAGGTCAGGGCTGCTAGACAGCTACAGCTCAATTTAATTTAAGGCAGGCTGAGGATAGAGGTCATGATTTTTTATGACCTCTATTAGTGCATAGCTATTTAAGCGTTTAATAAATTGGGGTATATATGTACCCCGTTTACTTATCTCTTGACGATCGCTATAGTTACTTTTGAGTAAGTTTTGAGTAAAGCGCCATGCCTTACAAGCAGGACGTCACCGTGAAAACCAGTCAAGGATTGAGCGGAAGCGAAATGGGCGATACTGGATTTGAACCAGTGACGTCCTGCTTGTAAGGCAGGCGCTCTACCGCTGAGCTAATCGCCCAAATATGCTGTTTAGACACTTGGTTAGTATAGCAGCATTAAGGTTTTTTGTGCAAATAGGCAGAGCAAAAGCATACTCAAGAATTAAGGAATACTGAAAATGTCAGGCGATCGCCTTGAGTAAACCCTTGACGTTAATTTAATAAAAAAGGTGGGTAAATCCCACCTTTAGTTAAATGTAGCTTGAATTATATTATTCTAGCGATCTACTGATCCCATAATGATGTCTACACTGCCGAGAATGGGCATTATATCTGCCAACTTAACGCCCTTTAGTAGTTCAGGTAAAATCTGAAGATTGTTAAAGTCAGGGGCGCGAATTTTCCAACGCCAGGGAAAGACATTATCGTTACCGACGATAAAGATACCTAATTCACCTTTACCACTTTCCAATCGAACATAGTGTTCTCCTGCGGGCATTTTGAAGGTGGGGGCAACTTTTTTGGCAATATACTGATATTCAAAGTCATTCCACTTTGATTTACGTCCTTCTGCCATTCTTTGTGCTTCCAGGTTTTCATAAGGGCCACCAGGAATACCTTTTAATGCCTGACGAATAATTTTGATTGCTTCGCGCATTTCGCGCACCCGTACTAAGTAACGAGCAAAACAATCTCCCGCAGTCTCCCACTGGACATCCCAATCAAAATCGTCATAACATTCGTAGTGGTCTACCTTGCGTAAATCCCATTTGACTCCCGATGCCCGTAGCATTGGCCCTGACAAGCCCCAGTTGATTGCCTGAGCGCGAGAAATTGTGCCGACTCCTTCCACTCGCCGACGGAAAATTGGGTTATTGGTGATCAATTTTTCATATTCATCAACTTTTGGGTCGAAATAATCACAAAAATCTGTGCACTTATCAATCCAGCCATAGGGTAAATCGACGGATACGCCACCAATACGAAAATAGTTATTGTTAATTAATCGTTGTCCTGTGGCTGCTTCCCAAAGATCGTAAATTAACTCTCGTTCGCGGAAAATGTAGAAAAAGGGAGTTTGTGCGCCCACATCCGCCATAAATGGACCAAGCCACAATAAATGGTTGGCAATGCGGTTCAACTCCAGCATGATGACTCGGATATATTGAGCGCGTTTAGGTACTTCAATACCTGCCAGCTTTTCGGGAGCATTAACCGTAATGGCTTCATTAAACATTCCTGCTGCATAGTCCCAACGACTTACATAGGGAACATACATGACGCTAGTACGACTTTCGGCGATTTTCTCCATCCCTCGATGAAGATAACCGATTACGGGCTCACAATCGATGACATCTTCCCCATCAAGGGTAACAATGAGGCGCAAAACGCCATGCATTGAAGGATGATGAGGTCCCATGTTGAGAATCATGGGTTCGGTTCTAGTTTCTATCTGTGCCATAAATCAGCGCTTTGTCTTAATATGAGGAATTATTATCTTCAACTGCAACTTTGTTATCTATCTTATCTAGTTTCTTGACCTGAATATGACATTACATTATTTACTTGATTCCGAGTCGATTAATAATTCTTAAAAAAATTAAAGACTCCGACCATGCCATAGATTATGATTGTCTGAGTGGCGATATTTCGGCGGAGTTGTGGAGATGGTAGTTCAGGAAAATAGGATTAGCACTCTTCTAGATCCTTTTCAACGTTTCGGCGTTCACCTAGGTTTAGAGCGAATTAAAAAACTGCTAGCAGACTTAGGTAATCCTCATCATCAAGTACCGATTATTCATGTGACAGGTACTAACGGGAAAGGTTCTGTCTGTGCTTACCTCTCTTCGATCTTGACCGAAGCAGGTTATCGAGTCGGGCGCTATACTTCCCCACATTTGGTCGATTGGACAGAACGTATCCAGATCAACGAACAGGATATTGCCAATAATGCTTTGGTAGAAATCTTACAGGAAATACAGTCGGCGATCGCCACGAACACCCCCAGTCCGACTCAATTTGAAGTGATTACCGCAGCAGCCTGGGTCTATTTTGCGCGATCGCAAGTCGATCTAGCGGTGATTGAAGTTGGCTTAGGTGGTAGGCTCGATGCTACAAATGTCAAGGATAGTAGCTTAGTGAGCGTGATTACATCCTTGAGTAGAGAACATTGGCAACGTTTAGGCCCTACTCTAGCTGATATTGCTCAAGAGAAAGCAGGAATAATTAAAGCTAATTGCCCTGTAATTGTGGGTCAACTGCCAGCATCAGTCAAAGAAGTGTTTAAGGCGAAGGCAGAAGAATTAAATGCGCCCATGACCACCGTTGAACCTGCTACCGAAGTAAAAATTACGGGAGCTAACCAAATCACCTGGGCAAACTATCAAGATTTGCAATATCCGCTGCCTTTGTTGGGTCAATTTCAGTTGAGTAATTCGGCGATCGCTATTGCCACAATTAAAGCTCTGCAACAGCAAGGATGGCTTATTCCCGAACTAGCAATTCAAACTGGTATGAATAAAACTCGCTGGCGAGGAAGATTGCAGTGGACAACCTGGAATGATCATCCTTTGTTAGTTGACGGCGCTCATAATCCCGCAGCAGCGATCGCCCTACGTCAGTATGTAGACACCCTCAACCAGCCTGTTACTTGGGTAATGGGGATGTTATCTACCAAAGATCACGAAGATATTTTTGAGGCGCTGTTAAAGCCCCATGATGAACTGCATTTAGTTCCCGTGCCAGGTCATAGCAGCGCCGATCCTGAAGAATTAGCTGCTTTGGCAATTCAAGTTTGCCCTCGTCTCAACAATTGCCAAACCCATCAGGATGTTGCTCAAGCACTGGATGTGGCGATCGCTCAATCTAATCAAGATTCAGACCGATTAACTATTTTATGTGGCTCTTTATATCTTATTGGTAGCATTAGTTGTTTAAAACAGAATGTTTAGAGTTAAAAGCAATTTTAATTTACTTTGCTTTATATTATTAATGCTTCTTAATTTTAATACTCCACGTTTCAACATAATCAAATAAGCTATTATTCAACTTCCCTTGTTGCCAAAGTTTTCTTACGGCATGATGATTTACACTCGTGGTTTTGAAATCATCGGCAAGTTCTTCTAATGGCACTTTAGATTTGACTTGAGTAATACTATCTATACGCTCAACTTGCTGACCATTATTCAAGGGCATATTATTTCTCTCTATTTTTTTGAGGTAAAGACCGCATTTAGTTTTAATGATGTCTTCTCTTTTGCTTAGAGCTAAACGTTGTGCCGATATTTCTTCTAATTCAAGACAAATATTAACTAAGTCATCATTGTTGTTGATCTCAAGAATCTCAGAATCTTCTTCAATTTCAGCATTAGCTATTTCCTGCAAAATACGAAGTGTTTGTCGACAATCACCTTGAGCAGTATGATCTCCACCAAGTTTTTCAGTATTCTTTGTACCTGTAAATTGCTGACGAAGACGCATGAGACAAAATGCTTCTTTTACAGGACTATCGTATCCATATAAAGCTGCGGTTTGCATGATCATCTTTTGATCAAAGCTAGAATTGTAGGCAAGCATTATTTTGCCAGCAAGAGCCTGATTTATTTTGTCAGCGCTATTATCCCAAGTAATTGCACCTTTTTGTTGCAAAACCTCCTTGGTAAGACCGTGTTTGGAAATTGTTTCAGGCAAAATCATCCCCGTAGGCATAAAAAAACACTCAAGTACAATCTCTCCCTGTAAGTTCATAGCACATATCTCTAGGACTTCTGCGCTATCGCCTAATCCTGATGTTTCGGTATCAACAATGATATATTTATCAGAATTGCTCAAAATTTCTTGAGCTTTGAATATGGCATGATTTCGCTTGGTTACTTTGCTCAGAATCATCTTAAGTTATGTAGTTATAATTCAAATAAGATTCTGCATCTTAAAAAAATAATTGTCACTACTAGCCAAACAAAAATAGGTCATATAACTGTACGTAAGGATTTTATTGTGGCGATCGCTATTTTCCCTACCGTCGTAATTTCTTCTGGGGTATTAAACCGACCAATGCCAAAGCGTAAAGAAGCATGGGCTAGTTTTTCGTCTCGACCTAAAGCAGTTAAAACATGAGAAGGTGCAGTAGATTCAGCAGAACAAGCCGAACCAGAAGAGACTGCTACTAATGGCTGTAAAGCTAGTAACAAAGCCGAACCGTTGACCCCTTCAACACTCAAATTAAGATTATTTGGCAGGCTATGAGTAAAATCGCCGTTTAAATAAATACCATCTAGAGGTTCAAACATCGACCAGAGTTGTTGTTTAAGCTGCATGAAACGCTCTGATTCACTTTTCATGGATTCCACTCCAATTTCGAGAGCTTTAGCAAAGCCAACTATCTGCGGAGTATAGAGAGTACCCGATCGCCTACCTCTTTCTTGTCCGCCTCCTTGAATCTGAGAAGCTAACTTAACTCGGGGATCGCGACGACGTACATACAACGCGCCGATCCCTTTTGGCCCATAGATCTTGTGAGCAGTTAAAGACATCAAATCAATGTTCATTGCTGCTACATCTAAAGGAATTTTGGCGATCGCTTGAGCAGCATCGGTATGAAATAATACTCCGCGACTATGACAAAGTTTGCCTATTTCGGCTAAAGGTTGCAGTACGCCTATTTCGTTATTAGCTGCCATGACAGAAACCAAAATCGTATCCTCGCGGATGGCTGCTGCTAGCTTGGTCAAATCTAAAATGCCGTTGGACTGCACAGTCAGATAAGTAACCTCAAAGCCTAGCGTTTCTAAATAAGCACAGGGATCGAGTACTGCCCGATGTTCGGTAGCCACGGTAATCAAATGTTTACCTTGATTAAAATAAGCTTCGGCAACTCCTTTGATCGCTAAATTATTGGCTTCCGTTGCCCCACTGGTAAAAACAATTTCTTCAGGAGTAGCGTTAATTATCTGGGCAATTACTTCTCTGGCATTTTTTACGGCAGCACTAGCTTCCCAACCATAAATATGAGTATTGCTCGAAGGATTCCCAAAACTCTCGGTAAAGAAGGGCAGCATTGCTTCTAATACCCGTTGATCCACGGGAGTAGTGGCGTGAGCATCTAGATAGATTGGGCGTTGATCCATAGTTTAAATATCAAACTTTTCATACCTAAGTATAGCTAGCGTGATTGGCACAAGAATCGACGAACATGGCGAGAACCAATACGAACGATCCAAATTTGAGCGTCTGGGTAACGAGCTTCAAGACGATCGCAAGCAGCAATTTCACTAGCATCGACTTCAAATGCTCCAGTTTCAAGATCGATCGCCACTATCTTGCCACGATTACCTTCTTCGACTTGCGATCGCACCTCAGACTCATACAGAGCGTCACCCCTCTGGGCAAATTCTTCTTTGCTATATCGGGGTTGTCTGAGTGCCATAAGTTTGACCTCGCTACGACTTCACTACTTCATTTTAGCTTGGTGTCGCGATCGATGGCTTAGGCTGCACTAGAATTCCTTACTGCGATCATCTCAATGTATCGCTCCTAACAGTTGTTCCAGATACAAAGCCCATTTAAACGTCAAATCCATATTCCATCGATAGCTGTTTTCTCACCAACTATATCGCCTGTATTAATTGTTTTGGCTATTTCGACTAACATAGCTTGGCATTCATGCTGTGCAGATGTTTTATGCTCCATCCCTTTCGGTATGATAAACATTTCTCCATCTTTTATGATTGCATCACCATCTTTAAAGTGAATCGTCATTTCCCCATGAATCACGATAAAAACTTCATCCGTATCGCTATGATTATGCCAGACAAATTCTCCTTGGAATTTGACAAGCTTAAATTGATACTCATTCATCTGAGCAATAATTTTGGGCGACCAGTGTTCAGAAAATTTAGAAAATTTATCCGCTAGGTTAATTGGTTCGTAATTCATACGTCTAATGTGAATTAGGAAAAAGTGAGGAAAAGAAAGAAGATGAAAGTTACCAAGCTCATCATCAAAAATCCTTCCTCATGAATAACATAGACTTTGAAAGTGTAATTATCACAGTATTTGTTCTCGTAGACGACTGGTATCAGGAAGAAGGGAAAGCTCTCAAAGCAATATCTCCAGGGGCTAAGGCTGAGATGAGCGATAGCGAAATAATCACCCTGGCGTTAATCATGGATTATTTACCATTTCCAGGTGAAACTTAATTTATTGGCTTTATGCGAGCTGGGGAAATATATATTGCTCAGTAATCACTAGCCCGTAATCAATAATTAATATGCTTCACTATAAATTTAATCCACGAAATCATCTTTGTTCTCTAGTTTGGACGTTATTTTTATTGATTACCGTAACCAAAGAAACTAAGCTCATCAACGGTGTTACCTGTGCTGCATTGTTTGGTTTGCCTACCATTGTGGCGGGAATTAATCTACGAGAAAAAGCCGAATGCCATCGCCGTCGACGAATTATTAAAATTATTACAGAAAAGCAAATGCTCACTGTTGGTCAAGCTGCTAACATCTTGGATATTCCCGCCAAGGAGGCTGAGGTATTGCTGAGTCAACTCTACCGAGAATCAAGAATTGATCTTGGTAATCGCAGTGATGACATGGCTGTTGTTTATCTTCCCTCAAAATAAATAATAAAATAATATGACAGAATGCGCGATCGCTTTAGGCAGTAATCAAGGTGATTCTCTAAGCATCTTAGAGAGTTCTCTCAATGTTCTCAATCAAATTCCTGGGATTGATCTCAAGACAACTTCAAGCTGGTATCAAACCAAACCTGTCGGTACTGCCGAAGCCCAGGATGATTATCTCAACGGCTGTGTTTTATTATCTGTCGCCCAAACTCCAGAAGAATTATTAGCTATTTTGCAAGCTACGGAACTTCAGTTTGGCAGAACCAGTAAAGGAGATCGTCAACCCCGTACTTTAGATCTAGATTTACTGTTGTATGGAGATTTAGTCCTCAACACGCCAAACTTAACTCTACCCCATCCCAGGATGACAGAAAGAGCATTTGTGTTAGTACCCTTGGCGGAGATTGCTGCTGACTGGATTGAACCAAGATCGGGGACGAAGATTGCTAAATTACTGAAAAATATCGATACGAGTGGTGTGCAGCTTTTTATGATGGCTTAAAGCTTAAAACTTCGCTCGTTTACCTGGTCACTGGTGAGATCTGATCTTCCTGCTTCAATTAAAGCGCGATCGCGTATTCGACAAGAATCACATAAACCACAGGGGTTTACGACTCCCTGATAACAAGACCAAGTATCGGCAATAGGTACATTTAACTCCAAAGCGCGACGAACAATATCAACCTTCGAATCTTCTACCAAAGGAGCAACTAATTGAGGGGCATTACCTTCTACTCCCGCTTTGGAGGAAAGATTAGCCAACTTTTGATAGGCTGCCAAATATTCGGGGCGACAATCTGGATAACCAGAATAGTCTATAGCATTAATCCCTAGATAAATCGCTTGAGCATTTTTTGCTTCGGCAAGGGAAAGAGCGATCGCGAGAAATACCGTGTTGCGTCCTGGTACATAGGTAGAAGGAATAATATCAGGCTGTAAACCTCCTTGAGGGATTGCCATCGATTGATCTGTTAAGGAAGATCCCCCCCACTGAGATAGATCGATATCGGTGATAAAGTGTTCTGTAATTCCCAATGCTTCAGCTATTTTTTTCGCTGCTGCTAATTCCTTTGCGTGTCTTTGACCATAGCGGAAAGAAAGAGCAATAACCTGATACCCTTGGGCGATCGCAATCGCTGCTGTGGTGGCGGAATCCAATCCTCCAGAAAGTAAGACTACTGCTTTATTCATATTTATTCAGGCAAATTTATCATTTAATATAAATATAATCAAAATTCATCTATTTAATAGCTCAAATGCCTATCCAGGGAGAAACCATTGTAGCGATCGCCACTGCTATATTACCCCAACAGGGTAGCGTTGGCATCGTACGTCTATCAGGCACCAAATCTCTGGCGATCGCGAAAAGTCTGTTTTATTCCCCTGGAAAGCAGGAATGGTCATCTCATCGCATTCTTTATGGTTATATTCGCGATCCCGAAACCAAACAGACCATAGATGAAGCGCTACTAATGTTAATGCTGCAACCTCGTTCTTTTACCCGCGAGGATGTAGTCGAGTTTCACTGTCACGGCGGAATTATTGCGGTACAGGAGGTTCTACAGCTATGTGTAGCCCAAGGAGCAAGATTAGCCCAGCCAGGAGAATTTAGCCTCAGAGCTTTTCTTAATGGCAGAATTGATTTAACTCAAGCTGAAAGTATTGCTGAATTAGTCTCCGCTCAATCAAAACAAGCCTCGCAAATAGCTTTAGCAGGTTTACAGGGTAAATTAGGCAGTCCGATTCGGGATCTGCGCACAACTTGTTTAGATATCTTGGCAGAAGTAGAGGCACGTATTGATTTTGCTGACGATTTGCCACCATTGAATGAAGCGCAAATCGAGCAACAGCTAGAGGATGTGTTAGACCGAGTAAACCAGATCTTGGCAACAGCAGAACAAGGAGAATTATTAAGAAACGGTTTAAAAGTAGCAATCGTTGGCTGCCCTAATGTGGGCAAGTCCAGTTTGCTAAACGCATGGAGCAAAAGCGATCGCGCCATTGTCACTGATTTACCAGGAACAACTCGTGATGTAATTGAGTCTACTTTGGTAGTTGCGGGAATTCCCATTCAGGTACTCGATACCGCAGGGATTCGGGAAACTGTCGATACTGTGGAAAGAATTGGGGTAGAGCGATCGCGTAGAGCAGCCCAAGATGCCGACTTGGTTCTCTTGACTGTTGATGCTTCCCAAGGCTGGACAGATGAGGATCTAGAAATCTATCAACAAGTAAAACATAGACCTTTAATCCTCGTAATCAATAAAGCCGATCTAGCCTCCCCCAAGTCTCTAAACTATCCCCAGGAAATAGAATCCACCGTCCATACTAGTGCTGCTCATCATCAGGGAATTACGGCTTTAGAAACGGCAATTATTAGTCTGGCTCATCAGGGTAAAGTAATGGCAGCTAACTCAGAAGTAGCAGTGAATCAAAGACAAGCATCCGCCTTAACTAGAGCCAGAGTTGCCCTCAAGCAGGTGCAAGAAACTGTCACCAATCAACTGCCCTTAGACTTTTGGACTATTGACCTTAGAGGTGCAATTCAAGCATTAGGCGAAATTACAGGAGAAGAGGTTACCGAGTCTGTACTTGATCGCATTTTCAGCCGTTTCTGCATCGGTAAATAGATTCAACTTACTCAACGGGGGAAACCTCCGCAACCTAACTGTCTCGCAATGAGCAGTTACTTTTTCTTTCAATAAGAGGATTGCTATTAAGGAAAGAATTTCTTTTTATTTCTTCGTGAACGAAGAGGTTATAAACCTGGTTAATCAATTGATCATTGTTCAATGTTCATTGATCATTGATCAACTACCTACCTTTACCTAGTATAACTACTCTTAAAGTCTTAAAAGCGATCCCTAAATCCATCAATAGAGAATAGTTCTTGATGTAATACAGGTCATACGCCACCTTTTGATAAGCATCTTCAACCGAAGCACCATAGGGGTAACAAACTTGCGCCCAGCCAGTAATTCCAGGCTTAACCAAGTAGCGCACGTCATAATAAGGAATCTGTTCTCTTAACTGCATATCGAATTCAGGACGCTCAGGACGAGGACCTACCAAACTCATCTCTCCTTTAAAGACATTCCACAGTTGAGGCAGTTCATCAATTCTCGTTAGGCGAATAAACGAACCAACTTTAGTGATACGAGGATCTTTTGTTTTTGCCCATTGAATTCCTTTCGATTCAGCGTTTTGATACATTGAGCGAAATTTGTAAACTCGAAACTTTTTCCCGTTTAATCCAGTTCTTACCTGTGAATAAAAAATTGCACCTGGACTACTTAACTTAATGGCGATCGCCACAGGAATAGTAATCGGTAGAGATACAACAATCATTACTGCTGCCACTACAATATCAATTAACTGTTTTAACTTAGCTTTAATTCTATTGTGTAAAATGTTGAACCCAGAAGTAAAGGCAAACCAGTCATCCTGAACATAGGCAGGAGGAATCTTTTGCCAAAATCGCTCACAAAAATCAGCAATACTATACACATAAACTCCTCTTAACCTCATATCCATCAAATCTCTAACCATCTGTTGAGATAAGCTTCTGTCCGCACCATCAATGAGAATTCCTGACCAGTACTGTTGTTTCCAAGTAGAGTTTAGACCATTTATTTTATTGAGTACTGCTGTATTGCTGTTGGATTGATTATAAACATCGGAATTTTCACTGGCAAAATCAGTAAAAGAAACAAATTCAGTCGGAGAGTTTAATTTGCGGTGTTCTTTCCCAAAATCGACAACTTTTCGATCATCACCTAATACTAAAAATCGGCTAGGTTGCTGATTTGTTTTGAGCCATCCATCTACAATTGTTCTGCTGATTACTGCCCAGATAGAAAACAAGCCAACGCTAATTAATAAGACACCCCTACCGACAATCGGCTCACTACCCCACAATCCTGTAATGTAAATCAGAGAAGTCACCGCTGCCACTGTAGCGACTATACCCAATATTGCTCTTTCTGAAAGGCGAACTCCTGAAACTTCTCGATTGAGTTTGTAGGTATCGGTTAAATATAATCCAAATAAATATATCGCAATCAGAGCATATAGAATTGGCATCCCTAAATCTAGAGATTTTGATACTCGCAACTCTAACGCTAAATTAAAGCACAATAGTAAACCAATGATATCTCCGATAACCAACAAGCAGACTATAATCATACGAGATGTATGACTATACATTAATAGAGTCGATACATACTTAGACGATCGCTTACCATATAGCATAAATTTGGATTATTAAAAAGGCTAGTTCAAGGGATTTTTATAGTTTAATTCTACAGGACAAACTGTAAATTTACCTATCAATTATAGTTACTTTATCGTCAACACAATCTGTGGTTTTACTGATTTATATAAATTAATAATTGAAGAGAATGTATTATTAATAAATCCAGGTAAAACAACCAAATAAAGCGCTTAAAGTAAAATTACATTAACTTATTGTAAAATCTTAAAATATTATTTTTGATGTATTACAGCCGTTTCCAATTGAATAGACTACGCTCTTAATTAATTAACTCGCAGCTCTAAGCTATAAGCCATAAGCTTTAAGCCTTTTCTAATCATTCTAATAACTGTGGTCTACTAACGTGAAAAACGCTGTAACCCTCTTTTGTCAGACTCTGAAAACTTTTGTCATTTCAAAAATCTAGAACCTTTATATAGAAAAGAATTGCTCTGTTTTTTTTTTAAAATAAAAGCTTAAAGCTAAAAATGGCTGTAATTCTTTCACTGTAAGGATCGATCTCGGAAAGCGACAAAAGAGGGGTAAGTACTAATATTTAAGCGGGGAAAAAGCTTAAAAACCAAGCATTTAATCAAGTTGCGATCTGCTGTCCCCGCATTCTTAGGCGGGAACAAACAATTACTAATCGCTAACGCTACTTTTAACGTCATCGTAAAAACTGGCAATAATCGCCAATAGTAGCCACCAAATGGTATTAATTTGAGGACGATACCAAACTGTATCGACAACTCCGTGGAAAGCTAGGCTAGCAGTTGCAGCGATCGCCGCAATTAAATAAATACCTCGTTTATTTCTACTTTGGCGCAGACGAGATAGCTGACGCAGACCATGATTACAGGTAACAGCTACTAGCCAGATCAAGCAGCTAAAGCCTAAATATCCCATCTCGACAATATGTTCTAGATAGATAGAATAGGCACTTAACGCAGGATAGCGAGAGTCCATGTAGCGAGGGTAAATTTGATTAAAAGCATCGTGTCCTGGTCCGATGCCAATTACGGGATAGTCTTTGATAATTTTAAAACAGGCTTCCCAGACATTAATCCGAAAATTGTTGCTACTATCCTCTCTCCCTGCAAAAATACTCATCAATCTCAAGCGTAGAGGTTCTAAAGTAATAAAGGCAATGAGTAATAGTCCTGCAAGAGAGCCAAATACTAACGGTAACAGCCAGATCTGCCAAAATCGAGGCAGATATTCGCGCCACCAAGCATAAAACAACAGTAGTAATGCGCCAATTAATACTGCCATTGCCAACCAAGCACCACGGCTATCGGTGAAATACAAACAGGCTGAATTTACCGCCGTCATAATTATTGCCAAGGTTGTTTGAATCCAGCCCTGCCAGATAAAGATCGCAGCAATACTAAAAGCGATCGCTGGCAATAAATAACTTCCCAGTAAATTAGGATTTCCTAAGTAACTATATACCCTGGTATCGTTAGCCAGAGGAGAATTAGGATCGTTCCAGGTTGCTAATTGCTGTACGCCAAAAAACTCTTGGCGCACGCCATAAGAGCTAACTATCAAAGCCGTCAAGAGGTAGCTAGTAATAATCCAGTTAAATAGCTTGGGCGATCGCAATATTTGAGCAGCTAGAGCAAAAAGAACTAGATACAAGGTCAAAGTAATCCAACCATTCAAGGCAGCAGACTTGACTGGAGAAAAGCCCGTGGCAACTGTGGCGACACACCAGTACAAGAACACCAGAACATGTACAGGAGTGATAATGGCTCTTTTATCTGCTGTGAGGGTGTTAATCAACCAATATCCCGCCACTGCAACCAGCAGCAAGCCAATTAGAGGTGTAGAGATATAGGGAGCAAGTAACAACACGATACTGATTAAAGCTGCACCAATTGCTTCAGACCACTGAAAGAGCCAACTGCCCTCTCGCCAGTCTGAAAGCCAGCCTGAGAATCGATGGAGATAGCTTCCCTTGAGCCACTGATTTAACTGAGGTTTTGAAAGGGTGATAATTGACCAAGCCGATTTCATGGATGAGATCATTAAGTTCCAAATTGAACATTAACATCCTAAACCACGTTTTCTGACAATCTCTGAAATACTTAAATGTTTTCTACAAATGGCATGACTGAGGATAGGGGACTAGTACCGCTTCGCTTAAGTAATAAGTAATAAGTAATAAGTTAGATATGATCGGGGTTTCAGGTTAACAAAATGGTGTCTTTACTTAAGCCTTCATCTACTAGGGAGAGTTGATCTGGATCATTTTTTTTGTATTTCCAATAACATTCAATTGATTGACTTAGCGGGGGGAACTTGCAACAAATAACGATAACCTGAACTAGGAGAACCTTGTACGACTATTTTTCCTCCGTGCATTTCGATTAAGTAGCAGGAAAATAGTAGACCTAAGATATCGCGGGGAATTTTATGGGTACTTTTGTCTAAAGTGTTTTCATCATTAACAACCATCATCAAAGCTAAAGAAGTTAAGACTGGGGGAGTATGAGGAGTTAGAACCTCGCTTCTAGCTGTTTGACGAGCATCTTCAGAATTTTGATTAAAGCTTAATGCCTTTGTTACCCCATGAGCATAGAGTTTTGCCTCACTAAAATCATTTCCCAGCCAGGGATGAGAAATGCTGACGGTAATGTTTAAGGCTTGACTACGTTGAGAAACATGAATCTGAATCTCTCCACCAGGTTCTGACATTGCTAAAATGCTGGCAACGAGATAATGGAGAGCTTGGCGAATTTTATCATTATCTAAAGTCCACAGCCGATTTCCTGGCTCGATGGACAATTTTAATGTCTGCTGATGTTGTTTTGATAGATCTTCTAGGCTATTAATTACTTGCTGACACAACATTTCAATATCTACAGTCGTCGGCTTAATTTCCGAGTTGGAATCGCTCAAAATTCCTAAATTAACTATTTCATCAACTAAACCAATTAAGTTTTGACCACTATCATGAATAATTTCTAAATACTCTTTTTGTTTAACCGTCAACGGACCATATACTTCTCGGTGCAGTACACTTGCCATGCCAATGACTGAAGTTAAGGGTGTTTTTAGCTCTTCAGTTAACTGCGAAAGCAGCTTGAGCTTAATCGGACTAGTTCTCGTGGGGTCTAATCTCAATTCAGCTTGTTCTGTAATAGCTAGTTGATGTTTGGATAATGAAGCGCCAGCAATTTTGTCACTTTGCCACCAAGATTGATGGGAGTGACGAATTAAACTTGGTTGATTTTCAAGCATTCGATTTAGCTCAAATTCCCCTAAACACCAACGAGCAAGCAATGCTAGGTAATCTATATCTCGGTCGTTGAACTCTCTTGCTACCCAGTCCATTACTTCTAAAGTTCCAATGCAAACTCCTGAAGCAGTTACTAGAGGAACTCCCAAATATGCTCTGATGCCATAATGCTGAGTTAAAATGCTGTTGGTAAAAGTAGCATTGTTCAAAGTGTTAGCAATAGATAAAGGCTGCTGGCTGTCAATTACATAAGTGCTAAAAGACTCTTGAAGCGATATTTTTCTTTGAGTAGCAAGCTGGTTAGTTAAATCAATAGCTGACAAGCCTACGGCTGACTTAAACCACAGTTCATCCTCCACAACTAAGCCTAAAATGCTGATTGGTGTATGAGCAAAGCTTGCTGCTTTTTGCGTAGTTTCTTCTAAGATTGGCACTGCTTGGGGAACCATTAAGCCGAGTTCATTGAGAGTGGCTAATCTTTGTTCTTGTCTGACGATAGGGGTAAGACCGTCTAAACGGCAAAAAAGCTGGTTTTTCGGTTTAACCATATTGTTGATTGACAATCCTAAATCTACTGCTTCCACTGGCATCACTAATTTTTTAATTAAAGTTATTGTTTATTGATGCAGTAGCTAATTCTGCATAAGTTAATTTCTTTGCAGCATTACGCGATCGATTTATTCTGCTCTAACTTAAAATTACAGATAAAAGGTCTGCGCGTTTTTTAGCCTGCTCACTCTAAAGTTCCCGAAAAAGTAGTTGAACAAACATTTTTAGCACAAAATATTCGACTTCTTAGGCATAAGAACGCCAGAAAATACCCAAATTAGGCTATTGAAACCATATCTGGCTGTAAATTTCATAAATTTGACTACAAAACCTTAATTTATGATTGCTCAATTGCTCAATCTTGCTTTGTCCAAGCGGGATGAGTAAAAATAGCGTCAATCACCCTAACTCCCCGTAGCTGATTAGATAAAGGTAAGTGACCTGCGGGAGCAGATAAATCCCAGGTAAAGCCTTGAGGATAACGAGTCCAAGCATTACCAGATTTCCAATTGATTTTTGTCCATAGTTTAGTAAAGTCCTTGCCCACAGACAACCAAATACGTCTTTGTACCGAAAACCCAAATTTACCAACAGAAGACATGAGCCACAGTCGATCTAAAGTGATTAAATCAGCGCTCGGCAGATTAATGACCTCGGTAAAGTAAATCCACTTGCGCTCTGTCGCAGCAGCTCCTGCTAGTTCACACATTTTTTGCAAAGTTAGCATATCAGCGCCCTGAAAATCTTGCTGTGCCAG
Source organism: Pleurocapsa sp. CCALA 161 (assembly GCF_003003995.1). Lineage (GTDB taxonomy): Bacteria > Cyanobacteriota > Cyanobacteriia > Cyanobacteriales > Xenococcaceae > Waterburya. The sequence goes on from NZ_PVWF01000019.1 coordinate 19,842, forward strand.
CAACTTCTGTAGTGGTTGATAGTCAATTCCTGAAGTCGATGTTAAAGGTACAACTCCAAGGGGAAAGTTCTGCTCTAAAAATGCTTGAATTCTGGGATTGGTATTAAGATACAAAGCATGATATGCCTTGCCTAGAGCTAAGTTCTCAGACTGTTGTTGATTATCAATCATCCAATTCATCAGAATTTGCCGATCTGATTCCGAACCTTCTAATAGTTGATCGACTATTTTTAATTGATTTTGCTCAGATTCTAAATATATTGAATGATTGATGCTGCTAATATTCTGCATGTAATCTTTTCCTACCGCGAAGTGCTTACCTAATAAACAAACTTCAAGATTTTAACTAAACTTTGCACCAATGCTGACAAACTTCAATGAGTGTTTGTACTTAGTCATATTGCTATGCAAATATTATCATAATTTTGGAGCAGAAAACGCTTCAAATTATCTTGGCATTGGGATTGCTTTATTTTCCCAAGTTCAACCAGCACGATCGCAATTAAATTACGCCGACAATTTCGCTCAGGTGATGTTATGAAAGTAAGTAAGTTAAGCTTTTTCATATCCTTGCTCATAAGCAAAACGAACTAGCTGGGTGCGATTGTTTAAGTCGAGCTTATTGAGAATATTACTAAGATGGGTTTGAACGGTTCTGGGGCTAATAAACAAGCGATCGCTGATCTGTTTGTTTGTATATCCTTGAATAGTTTCCCAAAAAACTCTCTCTTCTGCGGGAGTTAGGGGCAATGGCTCTGGCAAAGAAGCAGCCACAGCAGTATCCTCATCTTTAATATTCTTTGGTGTCACACTGGTTTGAATCTCTCCAGCACAACCATTAAGCAGAGTATCTTTGACCTGTGAATAAGCTAACTGCTCAATCAAATGAACTATTTCAGCATGAACCCGTCGCGATCGCTCAATCAAGGCTTCAATATTTGCCAATAGTTCCTTCATCTCAAAGGGCTTGGTTAAATAGTTATCTGCGCCAATCGTATGACCCTGAACGCGATCGTCAAGTTCACCCTTGGCTGACAGAAAGATAAACGGAATCAGCTTTCCTGATGGTTGCGATCGCAGTTGACGGCAAAATTCAAATCCATCCATTTCAGGCATGGAAACGTCAGAAACGACCAGATCTGGGACATCTTGACTAAAGCTTGCCAAGGCATCTGTGCCAGAACCAACAGAAATTACTTGATACCCTCTTTGTTCTAAAGAATTTTGCAAAATTTTTCGCAAGGTTAAATCATCGTCTACTATCAGTATTTTTTTCATTGTGGATGAGATGATTAGAGTAATTAAATTTAAATTTTTGGCTGTTTTTTATTTATATTTATTATTCTGCCATCAGACACAGCAGGAACATAATTAAAAATCTTACTTAAGATCTGAATTTAAGTTATGCCTGAGCAAATGTAGGACGAAATATTTTGCTACTGTCAATGCACGGCTACTTAATTGTACTGTAGCTATATTCAGTTTGTTTTAACTAGACCTTTATGTTATGTACGAAAAACTTATCTTGCCAACTATCGGTTCAAAGATCACCTTTAAAGATGGCAAACCTATTGTTCCCGACGATCCCATTATTCCTTTTATTCGTGGGGACGGGACGGGGGTTGATATTTGGCCCGCCACAGAAGCGGTAATTAACGCTGCGGTGGCAACTGCTTATCACGGACAGCGTAAAATTAACTGGTTTAAAGTGTATGCAGGAGATGAAGCCTGTGAACAGTATGGCACTTATCAATACCTGCCTCAAGATACCCTAGATGCGATTAAAGAATATGGCGTAGCTATCAAAGGACCTCTAACTACCCCTGTAGGTGGAGGAATTCGCTCTCTCAATGTGGCTTTACGCCAAATTTTTCAGCTTTATGCTTGTGTGCGTCCCTGTCGCTACTATCAAGGAACTCCCTCCCCTCACAAATATCCTGAAAAACTCGAAGTAATTGTCTATCGGGAAAATACAGAAGACATTTATCTAGGAATTGAATGGAAACAAGGAGATGAAATTGGCATGAAGCTGATTAATCTTTTAAACCAAGAGTTAATTCCCAGCACTCCTGAACATGGTAAAAAGCAAATCCCTACAGATGCAGGAATTGGCATTAAACCGATTAGTAAAGCTGCTTCCCAGCGTTTAATCAGAAAAGCTATTCAACATGCATTAACCTTAGCGCCAGAAAAACAGCAGGTAACTTTAGTTCATAAAGGCAACATTATGAAATATACCGAAGGTGCTTTTCGCGATTGGGGTTATGAACTAGTCAAGAGCGAATTTCGTGCCGAATGCATCATTGAAAGAGAATCCTGGATTCTTAGTAACAAGGAAGCTAACCCTCAACTAACGACGGAAGATAACGCCCGTCAAATCGATCCTGGCTATGATTCCTTAACTCCTGAAAAACAAGCCCAAATTTGCCAAGAAGTAGAAGCTGTTTTAGCCGAAATTTGGGATACTCACGGCAATGGTCAATGGAAAACTAAGGTGATGGTTAACGATCGCATTGCTGACAGCATTTTTCAGCAGATTCAAACCCGTCCTGATGAATATTCAATCTTGGCAACGATGAATTTAAATGGAGACTATCTTTCTGATGCAGCAGCAGCCATCGTCGGGGGCTTAGGAATGAGTCCTGGGGCAAATATTGGTGATACCTGCGCTATCTTTGAAGCTACTCACGGTACAGCCCCAAAACATGCAGGATTAGATCGCATTAATCCTGGTTCGGTTATTCTTTCAGGAGTGATGATGCTAGAGTTTATGGGCTGGCAAGAAGCTGCGGATCTGATTCAAATGGGTTTGGCAAAGGCGATCGCGAGTAGAGAAGTAACTTACGATCTCGCGCGGTTGATGACTCCTGTGGTAGATCCTCCTTTGAAATGTTCCGAGTTTGCTCAAGCAATTATCAAATATTTTGCTAAAGTTTGATTAATCTAAATTATTAATACTAGTTTGAGATCAAGGCAAAGCTTCGATTTGTTGCTTTTGCTTTGATCGCTCTTAGATTAATTTAATGGTAATGTTTTGCACCTGTATTATATCTGTCCAATAACTTTGAGAATATTGGCAATATTAGTTTTCCAAGCTAAAAAATTAAGTTATCTAAAATAAATTATTGTTACCAATAAACAGGGCTGAGATTTTGGCACTAGTAAATTCATGAGTACAAATCTTCTCGAAGTCAACAATGTTCATGCGGGATACGTTAAAGACCTAAATATTTTGCAAGGCATCAATTTTCGGATCGCGCCTGGAGAATTAGTTGCCGTGATTGGACCCAACGGCGCGGGTAAATCTACTTTAGCCAAAGCTATTTTTGGCTTGCTGACTCCACAACAGGGAGAAATTATCTTCAAAGGGAAAAACATTGTGGGGCTAAAATCAGACAAAATTGTCAAACGCGGAATGTGTTATGTACCGCAAATTACCAATGTTTTTGCTTCATTATCCATCGAAGAAAACCTGGAAATGGGAGCGTTTATTCGTAGTGGCTCTCTCGATTCTCTTAAGCAAAAAATTTATACCATGTTTCCTAAATTAGGTTCTCGTCGTCGTCAAAAAGCGGGAACTTTATCAGGAGGAGAAAGACAAATGTTAGCGATGGGGAAAGCATTAATGCTAGAGCCTGATTTACTTTTGCTCGACGAACCTTCTGCTGCTCTCTCGCCAATTTTAGTTAACTCTGTCTTAGAGCAAGTAACCGCAATTAACCAAACAGGAACAGCAATTGTTTTAGTCGAACAAAACGCGAAGAAAGCTTTAGCAATGGCAGATCGAGCTTATGTACTAGAAAATGGTTGCGATCGCTTTGAAGGTAAAGGTATCGACTTGTTAAATGATCCCAAAGTGGGAGCATTATATTTGGGTGCAGCTTTTAAATCCGACTAAAAACTGATAATTGAGTTTATCGTCAGATTAATTTAAGATTATTCTTAGTGGCGTGGCGCAATGAAAGTTTATATATTTTTATATCGTTGCTGAAAAACGTTAGATATTTCCCAGGTATTATAGGTAATGGCTTGCGGGACGCGCCAAAACTTTTTATAGATTTAATTTAGTTAAACTTCAGGAGAAAAGATGGATTTTGTAACCAACATTTTTAGTGCTGTGGGCGGTATTAACTTTACCGTAATTTTTCAACTGCTATGTCTGGCTTTGATTGTGATTTCAGGCCCAGTAGTAATATTTTTGTTAGCTTTACGTGGTGGCGACCTCTAAGAAAATTTTTATATTAGATTTTTTTTGTCATACTGCTCTTTGGGTTTTACCTAGGGAGCAGTTTTGCTAATCAAGGTTGAAAAAAACTCAATTTATCAGATTAATGCACCAGCAACGCAACTTAGCCAAGGTTAATGCAGCTTTACAAACGGCTTATGAGCAAGCGATCTACGAGGTCTACTATGGTCAAGAAACGATTAAGATTTATATTGGCGAATACTGTCGACCATTAGATTACTTGATTGCTAAATGCGATTACGCTCCGCGTAGCCTTACGAATCGCCCTACTTGGGCATTAATAACCGCTGCAAATCCCTATTCAAAACCTCTGTCTGAGCTAGAAAATCAACAGCGTCAGCAAAAGTTGATTGAGTATTTACAAGAGTTGCCATGGTCTTGGTTAGATGCTGTAGGCAAGGATCGCACTGGGGTTTGGACTCCAGAACCTAGCTTGTTGATCTTGGGTATTGACCGTTTTGAGGCGATCGCTATAGGTCAAAAATTTGAGCAAAATGCTCTTGTTTATGGCGAGTTAAACCAGCCAGCGGAGCTTCAATGGCTATAAATATAAAATTGAAATAGTAGCATTGATCTTTAAAGCAATATAAATTTAATTGTTCGTATCATGTGACACAGAAGTTTACTGAAAAATAAAATTTGTCTGGTAAAAATTAGTAAATTAGCATTTTTGTTCTAATGTACAGAAAATTCAAATGATCGGATTTTCTGTTATGAACATTATTGCTATTCTCGTTTCTTTGATCGTAACTACTATTAGTTTGCTAATTATTTCTAAACTTCCTTTGGGAATTGAGATTGACAATTTACAAAAAGGCATAATTGCTGCAATAGTCTTTGGCATTCTCAATGCCGTACTCCATCCAATTTTGACGGCGTTTGGCTTACTTACTGTGGTAACTTTTGGCTTGGCTTCTTTAGTAGCTAATATAATTATCTTCGGACTTGCAGCATTATTAGTTGAAGGTTTTAGACTGCGTTCTAAAATTTGGAGTCCGATTATTGGTGCATTTGCCTTAAGCGTAATTAACTCAATCATTTTCAAAATTCTTGAGAATGTAGGAATCATCACGCCAACACCCTAGTACCGCTGCGCGTAAGTAATAAGTAATAAGTAATAAGTATTGATTTATCAGCTTTTACAGATTATTCGATGGTTACTTTATTTACGCCCTCGTCTACTAGAAATCTACTACTAGCTATTGAGAAAATTCAAGTATGTAATGATCGCCATCATCAGCGATCTTTTTTATTTTTAATTCCTTAAACTTGTTATGGTGTGAGTATCTGAGCCGAGGATTAACCGATGAACTTACCCGATCTAGTCTCTTTTCTTCAGCACAAAACCTGTTTGAGCATTTTGTCAACGGATATTTTAACGGCGATCGCCGTTAATTTAAGCGAACAAACTATTGCTGCCCAGCAAACGATAATTACTGAAAATACTGCGCCCGATGCTTTGTATATTGTTCAATCAGGAAGGCTAGCTAGTAATAGTGCCTTAGAATCTAGTCAGAGTAGTTTACTATCAGGGACGGTGTTAAATCTCTATGCTCTACTGTTAGATCAGCCAACTCAGTATCAAGTGGAAACGATTACAGAAGTTAAGGTTTGGTTGATTAATCGTGAACAGTTTCAAGCATTAATCCAGCAATATCCCCAGATCCCTCAGGCTTTTTCTCAACAGTTAGCCAGCCAGGTTAAGGAATTATCAGCACAGCTACAGTTTGAACAAGAGCGTCAGGTAATATTAAGACCTTATTTGGTCAGTAAAGCTAAACGGGGTGTCATTGGTAAAAGTCGTTACGCTACTAAATTGCGATCGCAAATTAAACAGGCTGCGCAAACTAAAGAGTCGGTTTTGATTTTTGGTGAACCAGGATTAGAAAAAGATAACCTGGCAACTTTAATTCACTTTGGTTCTGCTAATCGTCGTCAACCGATTATTAAAATTGACTGTTCTAAGTTGCAGACTAGCGGTGCTGAATTATTTGGTCGCAGTGGGGGAAAACCAGGACTAATTGCCAGCCTCCAAGAGGGAACTTTGGTTCTCAATAATATTCACCTATTGCCAAAAGAATTGATTCCCGCGATCGCCAATCTGGTTAAAACCAATCAATATACGCCGATTATCCGTCCAGGGGGAGAAGCAGCCGAACCTCAAAGATCTCAAGCTAGAATAATTATTATTTCTGAGCAAAAGATTCCCGCGATCAATTCGGCAGTAGCAAATCTGATCAAAGTTCCGCCTCTGAGAGTACGTAAAGTAGATCTAGATGAGCAGATCAACTATTATCTCAGTCTAATTGGGCGCAATAAATGTCTGCAAAGAACAAAAATCACTCCTGAAGCAGTGCGCAATCTGCAAACCTATGACTTTCCCAATAATTTACGGGAACTGGAAAGCATTGTCGAACGCGCTTTAGCTCAACTCCAAGGGTGCGATGAGATTACGGAAGAAGTAGTTTGGCAGTCTCAAAGTAAAAAGAAACAGTACCGCTTGAATTTACTCAACAGATATCCTCAGCTTAGGTACTGGTTACGGAGTGACTGGTATCCCACCAGAATCAACTATGGCTTTACTCTCGGCTTTTTTGCCTTTATTGTCCTCATCCTATTTTTTGCCCCCCAAAACCGCCAGGAAAACTTTGCCCTGAACATGTTTTGGGCGTGGTGGTGGCCCTTGATTTTAATTGGCTTTCCCTTTGTGGGTAGGTTGTGGTGTGCCGTATGCCCCTTTATGATTTATGGCGAGATTACGCAAAAACTATCGTTGATATTATTTCCGCGATCGCTTAAAAAATGGCCCAGACAGGCTGCGGAACAATGGGGTGGCTGGTTCTTATTTGGTTTATTTGCGCTGATCCTACTTTGGGAAGAACTGTGGGATCTAGAAAATACTGCCTATCTTTCGGCTTGTTTATTGCTGTTGATCACCGCAGGGGCAATGATCTTTTCTACCATTTTTGAACGGCGTTTTTGGTGTCGCTATCTTTGTCCAATCGGCGGTATGAACGGTTTGTTTGCCAAACTCTCCATGACGGAATTACGGGCGCAACAAGGGACTTGTTCGGCAGAATGTACTACCTACCAATGTTATAAAGGTGGTGCTGCTAAAGGAGAAGGACAAGAAACCAACGGCTGTCCTCTCTATTCCCATCCCGCCCAGTTAACAGAGAATAAAGATTGCGTCCTCTGTATGACTTGTCTAAAAGCCTGCCCTCATCGTTCAGTAGAGTTTAATTTGCGCCCCCCTGGGATTGAACTCTGGACAACCCATATACCCCATAGCTACGAAGTAGCACTATTGTTCTTACTGTTAAATGTGGTCTTTCTCCATCGTCTACCAGAAATATCTACTAGGCTGGGTTTAGATCTGCATCTAGAACGATTTAGTAATCATGCCTTGGTATCAATCATAGTTTTGACTGCACCGATGATCTTCCCCCTACTAGCTCAAGGTATTAATATTTTGATTGGTAAATTAAACCGCACATTTGCACCTCATAAATTTATTGAGCTAGCCTATGGCTATTTACCTCTTGTTTTAGCGGGAAATTTAGCCCACTATCTACGTCTAGGATTGAGTGAGGGAGGCAGAATACTTCCCGTAACGATGGCAACCTTCGGCTTCAACGGATCAATGCCGATGCTGGTAGCTCATCCTGCGGTAATTGCTTTTTTACAGGGTAGCTGTTTAATTGTCGGCGTGGTACTGTCAATTTTATTGACTCAAAAGATTGCCCGTCAGCAGTTTAAATATTTACTTCCGCAACATTTAGCGATCGCAATTTTGGCAAGAGGAATGTGGCAAATTATTGTCGGGTTTTAACCAAGCTGATAGCTAAGTAGACAGATATAGCTCTCTTCTGTAATTCTCGGCAGAAGAGACATAAAAGTCATCCCAACAAAGACACAAGCATTGTGGAAGGGAATTAGTTCTCTCGATCAAACATCAAATCCCAGTCGTGGATTAATTACTGTTCGAGGCTATAGTCATTTCAAATAGCAACCAGTGGATCTTACAACGAAGTAGCAAGTAGCAAGTAACAAGTAACAAGTAACAAGTAAAATTCACCATCATCATTAATACAAAGTAACCATAGGGAAATTAATTAAAATGACTATAAATTATCGTTAGTACTTATTTGAATATGAATATTCGTGAAGCTAAGTTAGAAGATGCAGCAGCGATCGCCTTTGTTCATGTTGACTCTTCGCAGACTACATATCGTGATTTATTGCCGAATGATCATTTAAACAAATTCTCTTACAAAAAACGTGCAAATAACTGGAAAAATAGCCTTAACGTTAGTACTAAAGCCCAAACAAACTATTTCATTTATGTAGCTGAAAATCCTATGGGCGAAATTGTTGGTTTTATAGATGGTGGTTTAGTTAGAGGCGATTCTACTTATCAAGGCGAGATTTACGCTCTATATATTTTAGAAGCTTATCAAAGAAAAGGTATCGGCAGAAGTCTCATTAAGGCGATCGCCTTGAGATTATCTCAATCTAGGTTAACCTCAATTATGGTTTGGGTTTTAGCAGGTAATCCAGCAGTTCAATTTTATCAAGCTCTTGATGCTCAAAGAATAGGACAAAAGCTGATTAAAACTAGAGGTATTGAATGTACCAAAATAGCTTATGGTTGGAACGATATACAGGTTTTGCTGACAGAATAGCGCGATCGCACTTTAAAGATTGTTCAAAAAGATGTTAGTAGACAAACATTTCTTGTAAAACAGATAAAACTGCTTTTAATTCTCTGTTTGATAACGCGCCTAATTTTGAAATCAAGCGTTTTTTTTCAACAGTTCTAATCTGGTCGAGCATAATTTCTCCCTCTTTATTCTGGAAACTTACACCTACCCTACTTTTATAATATTTTTGTTTGCTAGTCATAGGGGCAATAACTACCGTGCGAATATATTGATTCATTTCATTTGGAGAAACCACTACACAGGGACGAGTCTTCTTGACTTCTAAACCGATAGTTGGATCGAGATTAATTAAGTAAACATGCCCTCTTTTTATCATTCCCATTCCTCATCGTATTCCGTAGGAAGAGTATCATCAATTAATAATTCATCATCCCCCTTAGCTGCCATTAACTTAAACGATTCTGCCCAACCCACCCTAATTTGAGCTGGTTTTAAAACAAGATTACCGTCTTTAATTTCTATCTCAACTGACTCACTGAAACCGCATTGCTCCATAATTGTCTTAGGAATTCTAATTCCTTGGGAGTTACCTATTTTTATAATGTCAATTTTCATAATGGCAATTTAAGTAATTACATTGTAATCACTTTAGTTTAACACTATAAAACACAAGTTATTTGATGTCTGATTCACAAGCGATTAATCAAGCCGTTGCCAATTTATACAATACCTATCCCTTTCCCCCCGATCCTCTTTCTGACTTAGAACCCCCAGGCTATAACTGGCGCTGGAGTTGGACGGCAGCCTATAGTTTTTGCACGGGAAAAAAACCCGTAACTCAAGATATTCGGATTCTCGATGCTGGTTGTGGCACAGGTTCTGGTACAGATTATTTAATTCACCTCAATCCAGCAGCAGAAGTTACGGCGATCGATCTAAGTGAAAAAGCGTTAGCAGTGGCAGAAGAACGCTGTAATCGTTCAGGAGTGATTGCTAAACACTCTAAGCCAGTTAAGTTTTTAAACTTGAAGTTAGAAGAGGCAACCCAGCTAGAAGGAGAGTTCGATTTGATTAACTGTGTTGGGGTACTACATCATTTACCTGAACCTGACAAGGGTATAAAAGCATTGGCAAAAAAATTAAAGCCAGGAGGTATTCTTCATATATTTGTTTATGCTGAACTAGGACGCTGGGAAATTAGCTTAATGCAAAAGGCGATCGCACTTCTTCAAGGAGACAAACGGGGTGACTATCGAGATGGGGTAAAAGTAGGTAGGGAAATTTTTGCTAATCTACCCGAACACAACCGTCTTCTTCAGCAAGAGAAAAAACTGTGGTCACTGGAAAATCATCGAGATGAATCTTTTGCGGATATGTATGTTCATCCCCAAGAAATCGATTACAACGTAGAAACGCTATTCGATTTGATTGAAGCTTCGGGATTAGATTTTGTCGGCTTTTCTAATCCTAAATATTGGCAACTAGACAGGCTCGTCGGTGAATCTGAAGAATTAATGATTAGAGCAAAAGGATTGAGCGATCGCGCTCGATATCGTCTAATTGAATTACTAGATCCTAGTTTGACCCATTACGAGTTTTTCTTGAGTAAGCCAATTTTAGTAAAAGAAAACTGGTCGGATGACGCAACCTTGAATGGGGCAATTCCCGAATGTAATCCCTGTATGCAGGGGTTTCCTAGCCAAAGTTTTCTGGACTTTGAATATCAAATGGTGCATTTAACAGAGGCAGAGTATCAGTTTATGTTGGCTTGCCACCAGAATACGGAGCAACAAGTCAGGGTTGGTGAGATTTTGACGAGGTGTGACTTGAATTTAGAGGGAGTGCGATCGCTTTTTGAACGACAGTTAATTATTTTAAGCAGCAATTAAATCTGCAATTATCTAGAATATTCAATTAATTTTTGATTTAAAGCGATCGCCTTTGATCAGAGTTCTCATGCTGAAGATGAACTAATGATGATTTGAATCGAGAAGCTAATCACCTCAAGCCCATAAGTTTACTTAAATATCCCTCACTTGCCCATTTAGAAATTTTTAATAATTGGTTACAGTACCGTGATATGATTTCTGGGTACTGTGACTGAAAAGCATTACTGCCAGGTTCGTAGTATTGCCCAGTAGTGCCTTAGTAAACAATTGTTGGGCTAAGGTAATTCCATTATTCAAATGGATAAATAGCTGCTTAAATTGATCTACATTATATGTAAAGAAATTTAGTGGTAGCAGTAACCAAAAATAAGAATGGATTCGCATTCGAGTGACGTGCTTTTGTCTAATCAATCTTCCGAACCATTACTAGTTCAAAATGAGCAAATTACTCATCATGATGCTGGTTCTTTAGAAGCTCATGACTCAATGGCAGATTTTTATCAATTACAGCGATCGCTGTTGTTAACTACTCTGGTATTGATGGGAATAATTTTTTTTCCTGTGTGGTATTTTTTCTCTCTTAATACTGCTTTTAATTATTTATTGGGTGCAGTTGTTGGGCTGGTGTATTTGAGAATGTTAGCCAAAGATGTTGAGCGCCTAGGTCAACAACGCCTCGGTGCTAAGGGATTAGGACTTTTTGTCATCCTGATACTGATTGCTAGTAAGTGGCAACAGTTACACATTCTTCCTGTCTTTCTTGGATTTCTAACTTATAAGCCAGCGATCATTATCTACACTGTTAAGTCAATCTTTTGGTCAACAGAAGAAAATGATGCTTGAAATAAGAGATTTTTAAAGAAACTACAAGAGCAGTTTTAATTTAATGTTTTGTTCAATCTAGGCATATGGAAATTCTAGGTGCTTTGACTTTTGTAAATACTTATACCCTGGCGGAACTAGAAGTTGGCGAACATTTTCTGTGGAAAATCGGCAATTTTACAGTTCACGGACAGGTTTTTCTCAATTCTTGGATAGTAATCGGACTTTTAGTAATAGCTTCTTTAGCTGCCACGCGGAACATTCAAAAAATTCCTGGTGGGATTCAAAACTTCATGGAGTTTGTCCTCGAGTTTATTCGAGATTTGGTGAGAAATCAGATCGGGGAAAAAGAATATCGTGACTGGGTGCCATTTATCGGCACTTTGTTTTTGTTCATCTTTGTGTCAAATTGGTCAGGTGCATTAGTCCCCTGGAAACTCATTGAGTTACCATCTGGTGAACTGGCTGCTCCCACAAATGACATCAATACAACGTTAGCTCTAGCATTGCTTACTTCCTTGGCGTATTTCTACGCTGGATTGAAGAAAAAAGGACTGAGTTACTTCAAACATTATATTGAACCAACTCCTGTTCTACTTCCCATTGCAATTCTAGAAGATTTCACCAAGCCTCTTTCTCTAAGCTTCCGTCTCTTTGGTAATATTTTAGCTGACGAATTAGTAGTTGCTGTATTAGTACTGCTGGTTCCGTTATTCATTCCATTACCAGTTATGGCATTAGGCTTATTTACTAGTGCGATTCAAGCTTTAGTATTTGCTACCCTAGCTGGGGCATATATACACGAAGCTTTAGTAGATCACCACGATTAAGAGGTTCAATTTAGAAGCAATCTAACTTCTAAATTTTGTTTAAGTGTTGAAGTATAGTTACTATGACTTCAATCCATTTTTTAAGTTCTTTCAGTAAATTTAAAGTAGGTAAAATTTCATGGATATTCAAGTTGCTTCCGTTATCGCTGCTGCATTAGCTATTGGTTTGGCTTCAATTGGCCCTGGTATTGGACAAGGTAATGCTTCTGGGCAAGCAGTAGCTGGTATTGCTCGTCAGCCTGAAGCTGAAGGCAAAATTCGCGGTACTCTGCTATTGACTTTGGCGTTTATGGAATCTTTGACCATCTATGGTCTAGTAGTCGCCTTGGTATTATTATTTGCCAATCCCTTCGTATAAATTTTTCTAAAATCTGTTGGAGATACTTTTGAGTGTCTCTACAGGTTTGATTGTTCAATCCAATTTGCCCTATAAAAAATGTTTGATTTTGATGCGACTTTGCCTTTAATGGCAGTGCAGTTTTTGCTCTTAACAGCACTGTTAAACGCAGTATTTTACAAGCCATTAATGAAGGTGCTGGATGAACGAGAGGATTATCTTCGCAGTGGTGATACTGGTTCTAAAGATAAACTAGCCAAAGCTGAAAGCATAGTCAAAGAATATGAGAGACAAATAGCCCAAGCGCGCCGAGAATCTCAAGATCTGATCCAAAAAGCTCAAGCAGAAGCAAAGGAAATTACGACGACCAAAGTGGCCGCCGCCCAGCAAGAAGTTCAATCCCAAAGAGAAGCCGCAACTCAAGAAATAGAGCAGCAAAAAGCAGCCGCTTTTGCAACTTTAGAGCAGCAAGTTGATTCTCTGTCTCGTCAAATCTTAGAAAAAATACTCGACCCAGAATTAGTCAAATAAATTAAATAAATTTGATTAATAGCGGTCATAAATGAAAAAAATAACAAAACTCAACTGGGTATGATAGAGACTTTATTATTTCTTGCAGAAGCACACTCAGAGGTTGAAAGTGGTTTTGGTTTAAATTTAGATATTTTTGAAACAAACCTAATTAACCTCACCCTCTTAGTGGGAATACTAGTTTATTTTGGTAAACCAGTACTGAGCAAAATTTTGACCGAAAGACGTTCAAAAATTGCCGAGCAGATTCAGGCAGTTGAGCAGAAGAAAAAACAAGCTGAGGTTACTCTAGCAAACGAACAGAAAAAACTAGAAGAAGCTAAGGTAATAGCTGCTAAAATTCGTTCTGAAGCAACTACCAATGCTCAAAAAGCAAGAGAAGCGATTTTAGCTCAAGGTGAAAAAGAGGTTCAACGCCTCAGGGAGATTGCGGGTAAAGACCTTAGTTCCGAACAAGAAAAAGCGATCGCCCAGCTAAGAGCGCGTGTAGTGGCATTAGCTTTAGAACAGGCAAGATCCCAAATGGACAATATGCTGAACGACGACGTACAGCGCAAGCTAATTGACCGCAGTATCGCTAAATTAGGAGGTTAATCATTATGGGTGGAACTCTAATCAACAGTGAAATTGGAGAACCCTATGCACAAGCATTAATGTCTCTAGCACAGCAGCGTGATTTAACCAATCAGTTTGGTGAAACTTTCCGTTCTCTAGATTCATTACTTTCCGAATCAAAAGAATTCAAAGACTTTGTGCTTAATCCAGTAGTTAAAGGAGAAGACAAAAAAGCAGTACTGAAGCAGGTATTGGGTAACGACGCAAACCCGTACTTAGTAAACTTCATGATGCTCTTGGTTGATAAGAGACGGATTGTCTTTTTAGAGCCAATTGTCGAGCAATATTTAAACCTACTGCGCAAGCTGAATCAAACTGTTCTGGCAGAAGTAACTTCTGCTACAGAGTTAAGCGATTCCCAGAAACAAAGCATTATTGAAAAGGTAAAGGCGATCGCTGATGCTCGTGATGTAGAGCTAAAAACCAGCATTGACTCTGACTTGATTGGCGGGGTAATTATCAAAGTTGGGTCGAAAGTAATTGATGCCAGTATTCGCGGACAACTCCGTCGTATTAGCATCAGCTTAAATCAATAAATCACCAGGCAGGCGCAAGAACTATTTAAGGGATCGCCTCTCAACAATCAGACAGAATAAAACTAACTCTTAACATACAAAGAAAGCTATGGTTAGCATCAGACCAGACGAAATTAGCAACATTATTAAGCAGCAGATCGAATCTTACGAGCAGGACGTTCAAGTATCCAATGTAGGTACTGTACTTCAAGTAGGTGATGGAATTGCGCGGGTTTACGGTCTAGAGCAGGCAATGGCAGGAGAACTGCTGGAGTTTGAAGACGGTACAGTAGGTATCGCTCTTAACTTGGAAGAAGATAACGTCGGTGCTGTACTGATGGGTAACGGTTTCGGTATCCAAGAAGGAAGTACCGTCAAAGCTTCTGGTAAAATTGCAGCGATTCCCGTGGGGGAAGCTCTAATTGGTAGAGTTGTTGATTCCCTGGCAGCACCTCTAGATGGAAAAGGTGAGATCAACAGTAATGAAACTCGCTTGATTGAATCTATGGCTCCAGGGATTATTGCTCGTAAGTCAGTTTGTGAACCCATGCAAACAGGAATTACAGCGATTGACGCGATGATTCCAGTTGGTCGTGGTCAACGTGAATTGATTATTGGTGATAGACAGACTGGCAAAACTGCCGTGGCGGTAGATACCATCATCAACCAGAAGGGTGAGGATGTAATCTGTGTATACGTGGCTATCGGGCAAAAAGCTTCTACAGTAGCTCAGGTAGTTAATACCCTCGAATCAAAAGGAGCAATGGACTATACCGTAGTCGTTGCGGCCAACGCAAATGATCCTGCTACTCTACAGTACCTTGCTCCCTATACAGGTGCTGCGATCGCCGAATACTTTATGTATCAAGGTAAGGCAACCCTAATTATCTATGATGATTTGACCAAACAGGCTCAAGCATATCGTCAAATGTCCTTGTTATTACGCCGTCCACCAGGTCGTGAAGCATATCCAGGAGACGTATTCTATCTTCACTCCCGTTTATTAGAACGTGCAGCAAAATTGAGTGATGCTTTGGGTGGTGGTAGCATGACTGCTCTACCGATCATTGAAACTCAAGCTGGTGACGTATCAGCCTATATTCCGACTAACGTAATTTCTATTACTGACGGTCAAATATTCTTGTCTTCTGACTTATTTAATGCTGGTTTCCGTCCAGCGATCAATGCGGGGATCTCAGTATCCCGTGTCGGTTCGGCAGCTCAAACCAAAGCGATGAAGCAGGTAGCAGGTAAACTTAAGCTAGAACTGGCTCAGTTTGCCGAATTAGAAGCATTTGCTCAGTTTGCCTCAGACTTAGATGCTGCTACTCAAAATCAACTTGCCAGAGGTCAACGTCTACGTCAAATCCTTAAACAAGCTCAAGGTTCTCCTTTATCGGTAGCCGAGCAAGTGGCAAAAGTATACGCTGGCTTAAATGGTTATTTAGATGATGTTCCTGTCGAAAAAGCGAGTGATTTCGCTCAAGGATTACAAGAATATCTCGGTAGTAGCAAAGCCAGATATGGTGAGATCATTGCTTCTGAGAAAAAACTAACCGACGAAGCGGAAAACTTGCTTAAAGAAGGAATTAACGAATTTAAACAATCCTTTATGGCAACAGCTTAACTTTTTAGGGTAATGGGTAATGGGTAATGGGTAATGGGTAAGCAGGACATAGGAAATCAATAATATTGACCTATTACCTACTACCTACTACCTATTTGCGAAGCTTATCCTTTAGGACTACCTATTATTTTTTCCTCATCCTTCATCCTTTATAAATATGGCTAATTTAAAAGCGATTCGCGATCGCATCGCATCAGTTAAAAATACGAAGAAGATCACCGAAGCAATGCGTCTAGTTGCTGCTGCTAAGGTTCGTCGCGCTCAAGAACAGGTCAACTCAACTCGTCCTTTTGCCGATAGCTTGGCACAGGTGCTTTACAATATCCAGGGCAAACTTCAGTTTGAAGATGTTGAGCTGCCTTTGCTTGAACAAAGAGAAATCAGGAAAGTTGCTCTACTAGTAGTGAGTAGCGATCGCGGTTTATGTGGTGGTTATAATGCTAATGTAATTCGTCATGCTGAAAATAGAGCTAAAGAATTAACCTCTCAGGGTATTGAGTATACCTATGTAGTTATTGGGCGAAAAGCAACTCAATACTTTGGCAACGAAACTCGCAATGCGCCGATCGAAAAAAGCTTTGTTGGTTTAGAGCAAATACCTACCGCTCCTGAAGCAGAAGAAATTGGAGATGAATTATTATCTCTGTTTTTAGCAGAAGAAGTAGACAAAGTAGAGCTAATTTACACTAAGTTTGTATCTTTAATTGCTTCTAAACCCGTAATTCAAACCTTGCTGCCTTTAACAACTCAAGGGTTAGCAGTAAAAGACGATGAAATTTTCCGTCTGACCACTAAAGGTGGAAAATTTGGTGTAGAAAGAGAAAGCGTCACCTCAAAAGTTGAATCATATCCTCAAGATACAATCTTTGAACAAGACCCAGTTCAGATCTTAAATGCTTTACTACCTCTTTATCTCAATAACCAAATTTTGCGCTCTTTACAAGAAGCGGCAGCCAGTGAACTAGCAGCCAGAATGACGGCGATGAATAATGCTAGTGAAAATGCGAGCGATCTGATGGGCAACTTAACCCTGTCTTATAACAAAGCCAGACAAGCTGCAATTACTCAGGAACTTTCCGAGGTAGTTGCTGGTGCTAATGCTTTGTAATTTGAGGTTAATTAGCTAGTTTTAGGCTCTAAGCTCTAAGCCCTAAGCGAAATCATAAATCTATACATCTATTGAAGACAACCAACGTTCAGAGGAAATCTGAGCGTTTTTTTTATGAGGATGAGCGTCGAGAGATGTCACTATCAGTTATTATTGCGCCACCAGCCACGAACTAACCTAATTTCTTCATAGCTATATTCCTCTCCCAAACTATCTTTAATAGGGGTTAGAGTCATATCTCCCACCTGTCTAATCACCTCGATAATTGCCTGCTGTTTATCGGGTGTAACTAACTTATTCAGCGCAACTGGCTGGTTCATTTCGATTAGTTCGCTCAAGTGAGTATTAATTGTACTAACGGCAAAACCACGCTGCTGAGCAATTTCGGTGACGCTTAATCCCTGTTGATGGAGTTGCAGGGTAGCCATTTGGCTTTTAGAAGGAATACTGACGGGAAGCTGATGCTGTCGATCAAATTCCAGAATTTCGGAGATAAAGCGATCGCCGTATTGTTGTGCTTTATATTCATTGACCCCTGAGAGGTTAGCAAAATCGGTAATATTTTTAGGGCGTAGCTGCGCCATTAGTTTAAGACTAGAATCAGCAAAAATCATATAGGGGGCAAGAGAATTGCGATCGGCAATTTGTTTGCGTAGCTTCCTGAGTTTTTCAAACAGTAACTCTGCTTCTGCCTGACGGGGATTATAAGCCGTGGTAGTCTTCCCTGGCGACTTGTCCACTGCTACCTCAACTTTTAATTGTCCACGGAAAATTTCCCAACTACGTTTATTTAGCTTAAGCACGGGATAACCATCAGTAGTTTGTCCCACTAAGCCTTGATGGATGAGACTTCTCCCCAGCATCCTCCATTCATCAGCAGTTCGACCTTTACCGATGCCGTAAGTAGACAAAAGGTGATGTCCATATTGATGAATTTTTTGCTTACGCGAACCGATCAGCACATCAACTATATGATTAGTGCCAAACTTTTCTTGGCAACGGGCAACACAGGAAAGAAACTTCTGAGCCTCTTCTGTCCAGTCTTCAATTGGCTTAGGGTTGAGACAGTTATCACACTTACCGCAGTTTCCTGAATAGCGTTCCCCAAAATAGCGCAGGATAATTTTACGACGGCAATCATTCCCCTCGGCGTAGTCGATTACCTGTCTTAACTGTTGTCGAGCAATCTTTTGTTCGTTAGCATCGGGTTTCTGTTCAATCAAAAATTCAATTTTTTTGCGATCGCCAAAACTAAAAAATAATACAGATTTAGATGGTTCTCCATCTCTGCCTGCCCTACCTGATTCTTGATAAAAGCTTTCCAGACTGCGGGGCAAATCATAATGGAACACAAAACGTACATCGGGCTTATTAATACCCATCCCAAAAGCGATGGTGGCAACAATGATCTGAACATCATCCCGCAAAAAACTGGTTTGATTTTTGCTGCGTTCTTCTACGGGTAATTTGGCGTGATAGGGTAAAGCGTCAATCCCGTCATGTTTAAGTCTAGTCGCAATTTCTTCCACACGATTACGACTCAGGCAATAAACTATCCCAGCCCCAGATTCTGCCCGAATAGCCCGCAGTAACTTGAGGTAAATATTACGGTCTTTGGGCTGGATTTCATAGTGAATATTGCTGCGGTCAAAACTAGCCACATGAATGTCAGGCGATCGCAAATTTAATTGGTTAACAATATCCTCTCGGACTCTTTTAGTCGCCGTGGCGGTAAGTGCCTGGATCGGGATCTGTGGATAGCGCTGACGGATTTGTTTTAATTGACTATATTCTGGGCGAAAATCATGCCCCCACTCCGAGACGCAGTGAGCTTCATCAATAGCGATCGCACTAATGCCCACATCATGATGTACCCGATCTAGAAATAAGGCAAATCTTTCATTGAGTAATCTTTCTGGGGCAACATAAAGTAATTTAACTTGATTTTTAAGAATTGCGATCTGGCGGTTTCTTCTCTCCTCATACTCCAGCGTGCTATTTAGGTAGGTAGCATTAATCCCGTTGTCCTGTAAGGCATCTACCTGATCTTGCATCAGCGCAATTAACGGGGAAACCACAATGGTTAGACCTTCTCTGAGTAAAGCTGGTAGCTGAAAACAGAGGGATTTCCCCCCTCCTGTGGGCATAATCGTCAGTAAATCCTTATTGCGTAAGGCAGCTTCAATAATCTTCTTTTGCCCAGGACGAAAAGTGTCGTGACCAAAATAATGTTTTAAGGAATCCTCCAGTGAGGCGAAAGTCAACATAACCTATCAGGGCAATAAATGATTATTTGTTTTTAGTTCTCAGGAAAATTATAGTTGTCATACTGGAATTCACCAAGGCAGAGAGTTTCCTGGAAATCTTTATGTAGTTTAATTGTTTCACAAAATGAAGAAATTATTAGAAATTAAAGACTTTTGGGCAACAGACCGCATGATCTCACCCAAGATAATGAGCAAACAATATACAGTTGGTACTATAAAAATAAAGATAATAAAAGCTTCATAACTAAATAATTAAGAAGATGAATCCTAATAATTGGTTGAGCGTCTTTTCCTTCTGTGCGATCGCCACCCTCTTGAGCATAAGTTATGGTTGGTTGGTGAAAAAAGAAAAATTACCCTTCAACTCAATCATGGCTTTTAATGATACACAGTTGCAGTTTATGAAGATTTGGGTCAATGTCGCTTTGGTAATTGGGGTAATTATTCCTGTGATTATGTGGATTGTCTTTTGGAATACGCCAATTCTGCGTCAATTTTTCAGTTGCTACTTATTGGCTGTTGTTGTTCAGTTAGCCTGTGAGATTAGTTTTAGCCGTACATTTTGTAAAAGCGTTGTGGTAATTATTGGAACGCTTTACACGGGATTTCGGATTTGGCAATTATGGTCTGGGTTGCAATTAGTAACTTATTCTCAGCCTTGGCTTGGTTTGTTGTGGTTAGTTTTACTATTTTGGATAGCAAACATGATTATGTTAACTACGATGGCGATTCCTAGCATCCTGCCCAAATTAGATAGTTATAGCTTCAGTGATGAGGAGTAGTTTGAAGTTTAATTATTGTGGCTTAGAAAGTGCGATCTTTTGATAAATTATCCTCTGACAGGACAAACGGAGTATTACTGCTTAAGTAAATTTTAAAGTGAATTTTTTAATGATTTTGGAGATTAGAAGTAAAAAGTAAAGCGATCGCACCTTAAATTCGGAATGTGTTGATACAGCTTTCAAAAGATATCCTAACGTATATGCGTAATGCTATAAATTAAAAATATTCACCGAAATTAACCCCACTTAAAGATAGCCGAACCCCAGGTTAAACCTGCACCAAAACCAGAAGCAGCGATAATATCTCCAGGCTTAACTCTACCATCTCTTACCGCAGCATCAAGGGCAAGGGGAATAGAAGCTGCGGAGGTATTACCATATTCAGCTATATTGCTTAAAATCTTAGATTGGGCAATATTAAGCCGTTTTGCTACGGCATCCATAATGCGTTGGTTTGCCTGATGAAGTAATAGCCAATCAATATCATCGGCGGTCAAATTTGCCTGAAACATTGTCTTGCTGATTGCTTCGGGAACTTTGGCTACAGCAAAGCGATATACTTCTTTACCGTTCATCGTGATCGGATTATAAGAACCGTGTTGTACCGTCAGATTGTCAACTAAAGGTTTACCATTGCCATGATAATTGAGGTTAAGAGAATCATTTTGACTACCATTACTATACATGCCGAAACTCAGTAAACGGTTGTCTTTTACCCCCTGACATACCACTGCACCAGCACCATCACCAAACAAAATACAGCTAGTGCGATCGCTCCAGTCTACCCAGCGAGAAAGCACGTCTGCACCAATAACTAGCACATTGTGATACATTCCCGTACTAATAAACTGCGAAGCGGTAATTAAAGCAAACAAAAAGCCCGAACAGGCAGCAGTTAGATCGAAGGCTACAGCATTAGTTGCGCCAATCAAGCCTTGAATTCGACAGGCGCTACCAAATAAATCGTCGGGAGTGGAAGTCGCCAGAATAATTAGATCAATGTCTGTCGGGGAAATTCCCGCCATGGCGATCGCGCCCTTAGCAGCGACAGCGGATAGCTGACTTAGAGATTCGCTGGGTGAAGCGATATGACGGTTTTTCATCCCTGTTCTAATGTTGATCCACTCATCGGAAGTATCTACCATCTGAGCAAGATGATCATTAGTCAAAATTGACTCTGGTGCAGCCGAACCACATCCAGTAATCGCCATACCCACACCCATATTGTTCAATGTCTTACTCCATTACTTGTTTGAGCTATCTATAAATTAATTAGCTGTTGCTTCGGTATGTGTTTCCGTTGCCAATTGTTGCTGATTATTAGCTTTAATCTTTTCTAATACCTCATTGTCGATCGCTTCTTTCGCTAAGCGAATAGCACTAAATATTGAACCTCGGCGAGAACTACCATGACTAATAATACAAATTCCTGCGACACCAAACAACAATGCTCCTCCGTGTTCAGCGCGATCAATACGGCGCTTGATGTTCATTAAATTAGGCTTGAGGATGGCTGTCCCTAATTTACCGTGTACGCCTTGAGGTAACTCCTCTTTCATAATTTGCAGCATTACCTCACCAATTGCCTCAGCAAATTTAAGCACAATATTGCCCACAAAACCATCACAGACGATAATGTCAAATTCACCCGATAAGACATCTCTGCCTTCAGCATTTCCCAGAAAGGGAATCTGGGGATTATCAGTTAATAACTTATGAGTAGACAAGGCTAGCTCATTTCCTTTAGAAGACTCTTCGCCAATGTTGAGCAAACCGACTTTCGGTTCTGATCTTCCCAAAACATATCTGCTGTAAATCGTACCCATCAAGGCAAACTGTTCTAAATATCTTGCTTTGCAATCTACATTTGCCCCAACATCTAAAACAATTACCGATTGATCGGGAATAATTGTAGGTAAAACTGCACCAATTGCTGGACGTTCAATACTTTGTAAAAGACCCAGTTTTAGTCGAGCAGATGCCATAGCTGCGCCTGAATGCCCCGCTGAAACCACCGCATCGGCTTGTTTCTTTTTAACTAAATTTATCGCCACGTTAATTGAAGCTTTAGGTTTGCGACGAATCGCTTTTAACGGTTCTTCTTTCATGGCGATCACGTCTTCGGCATGAATTACCTTGATCTGTTCTGAATTTTTACCGCCATGTTTCTTTACCAGAGAGTTTATCTGTTGCTCATCTCCCACCAGTAAGACATCTACGCCTAATTCTGCCGAAGCTTGGATTGCTCCTGCAACAATTTCTTCAGGGGCAAAGTCTCCCCCCATAGCGTCTACTGCAATCCTTGCGCGCGTTAATCCCATGTAGCAAATTTTATATAAGCCTTACAAATTTTAACAGTCTGAGGTTAAAGATTCCTAATATTCAGCGAAAATGACTTAAAAAATTATCTTGAGGAACTTTTATGGAAAATAAAAACGTTATAAATGGTGTTGTTATCTTTGATTACTATGTTGGATTTGCTAGTTTTGAGTGTGACAAGCGTTACTACTTGGTTTAATTGGTTTAATCCCTTTCCCCCAGGCAAAGCTGATTTACAACCATTAGAATTTTTCCCCTGGGAACAATCCGCTGTATTTAAACTGCCTGAATTTAATCGCGATCGCCTTAGTCAAACCATCGTCGATAATTATCTACAAAAGCTCACTCAGCAAGGATTTAATCGCGATCGCCAAGGGATATGGGTGCAATCGGGTTGGGATATATCGGCGAGTAATTTGGGCAAGATACCTCTTCCTGCTGCTTCTTTGAGCAAAATTGCCACCACTCTAACTGCTTTAAGCGAATGGGGCGCAAATCATCAATTTACGACAGATGTTTACTTTACAGGTGAAATTAATCATGGTGTGGTTACGGGAGATCTAATTATTCAGGGAACGGGCGATCCTCTGTTTGTCTGGGAAGAAGCGATCGCTTTAGGCAATGCTCTCAACCAACTCGGTATTAAAGAGATTCTGGGCAATATTTTAGTTACAGACAAATTTTATATGAACTTTGAGTCGCAATCTGTAACCGCAGGCAAACTCTTGCAGCAAGCGTTAAATCAAAGTTTGTGGTCATCAGAAATTAGCCAGCAATATCAACAGATGCCAATCGGCACAAAACACCCAGAAGTAATAACTAAAGGACAAGTCAAGCAAATCAAACAACTTCCTATTAATGCGCAACTATTAATTAATCATCGCTCATTACCGTTAGCAGAAATCCTGCGCCAAATGAATATTTATAGTAATAACCAGATGGCGCAAATGTTAGCAGACTTGCTAGGTGGTGCAGACATAATTGCTCAATCCGCAGCCAAAATAGCTGGCTTCCCTCAAGCAGAAATAAAGCTAGTTAATGGTTCGGGTTTAGGAGAGGAAAACAAAATATCCCCTCGTGCAGTTTGTCAAATGCTGATGGCGATCGATCGCCTACTGCAACAACATGACTCTGATTTAGCCAATATAGCCGACCTCTTCCCAACGGCTAGTAAAGATTTCGTCGGCACAGTCAAAGATCGAGGTTTACCTAAAGGTACAACCATAAAAACAGGAACTTTAGACAACGTTAGCGCTATAGCTGGGGTAATTCCGACAAGCGATCGCCTCTACTTCAGCATCATCAACTATGGTCGTCCAGTGAACTATCTCCGCCAACAACAGGACAATCTCTTAAACCAATTAGTACAACCTTGGCAACTAATACCAAATAACTTTAATCTGACTCAAAAAAATAATTGGGATCTCGGCAATCCGCAGCGCAATCAGTTAAATACTCTCAATTAATTCAATTTATGGCGATCGTCTTTAAGTAAATATGCTAAGTAAATATGCCAATTTTTGGTGTTTATAATCTCTAATAATCTGTCTTTTAGCTTGACCTATGCAAAAAAGTATTTTTAGTATGTAAAAACAACATAAATATGAGAACAGAGATGATTTCAGTATCAATATATACGATATACCCTGGATTTTAGTGTAATCATGACCTCAAGATTAGTGTATTTAAAGAACTAAATTTAGTCGCTCAAGTTGATTAAATGTCGAAAGAGAAAAGCTAAAGTTAGAGGCAATTATTACAAACATATTATAGTAAGCATTTAAAGCAAAAATCTCAACATTATGAGCTTTGCCTAACTTTCTTATGCAGTCTTTCAATTTCAATTCAATTTCAAATATTGTAGTTAGATTTATCAGGGAAGACTTAACAAGTGTTTTTAACCGAATTTATCAGTAAAGCAACTCAGGGAAGGTATAAAATCCTGCACATGACTTGGTTTGCTTTCTTCTTATCCTTTGTAGTTTGGTTCAACTTTGCCCCTTTTCAAACCACGATTGGGCAAGATTTTGGGCTAACTAAGCCACAATTAGGCACGATCGGCTTGTGTAACGTGGCACTGACGGTGCCAGCACGGATTCTCATTGGTATGCTGCTGGACAAATATGGACCTCGTATTACCTATTCTCTACTTTTAATTTATGCAGCAGTTCCCTGTCTAATTTTTGCTACTGCCCAAAGTTTTAATCAGCTTGTGTTGGGTCGTTTGTTGATGGGTATTGTTGGTGCTGGTTTTGTGATCGGTATCCGCATGGTCGCAGAATGGTTTCCCCCTAAAGACGTAGGTACAGCAGAAGGAATTTACGGTGGTTGGGGGAACTTCGGTTCGTCGTTTTCCGCCTTCACCATGGTTTTATTTGCGATCGCACTATCTGCTTTGCCTGGCTCGTTTAGTTTTGGTGAACCAGAAAGTTTTAAAATTCTCTTTTTCCCTGCTGTCAATGCCGAGGTTTTAAACTGGCGTGCAGCGATCGCTGGGAGTGGAATCATTGCCGCTATTTACGGCGTAATCTACTACTTTAGCGTTAGCGATACTCCACCTGGAAAAGTCTATCGTCGTCCTCGTAGTGCCAGAGGTATTGAAGTAACCACGGTCAAAGATTTCTGGTTCTTGATGCTCATGAATCTACCTTTAACTCTCATCTTGGGTGTATTGGCTTGGCGCTTACAAAAAGTAGAGTTCTTGACTAATGGTGGTATGTATATTGCTTGGCTTATCTTAGCTGGTTTATATGCCTTTCAATCATATAACTGTTGGGTAGTAAACAAGGAGCTATTAGCAGGTACGAAGCGTTATCCTCCTGAAGATCGCTACGATTTTAAACAGGTAGCGCTGTTGGAATTAACATACGTAGTTAACTTTGGTTCAGAACTAGCTGTAGTGACAATGTTGCCTGCTTTCTTTGAAGGAACGTTCGGTTTAGATAAGGCGACGGCAGGGATTATTGCCTCTACCTATGCCTTCATGAACCTAGTATCCCGTCCTGGTGGCGGAATTATTTCCGATACTTTGGGAAGTCGCAAATGGACTATGGCAATTTTGACGGGCGGGATGGGAATTGGTTATTTATTAATGAGTCAGGTTGGTAGTAGCTGGTCACTATCTCTAGCAGTGTTGTTAACTATGGCTTGTTCCTTCTTTGTCCAAGCGGCTGAAGGTTCTACCTTTGCAATTGTCCCGTTGATTAAACGTCGAATTACAGGACAGGTTGCTGGTAATGTTGGTGCTTACGGTAACGTTGGTGCAGTAGCTTACCTGACAATTTTGCTACTGTTGACGGAAAGATCGGAAACAGCTAATGGTGGCGCAGCAGTGATGTCAGCTGTAAACGGTAGTTTCTTTCAAGTGTTAGGTATTGCAGCCCTAATTGTGGCTTTCTTGTGTGCTTTCTTCCTCAAAGAACCCAAAGATTCTTTCGCGGATCATTATGAAGGTGAAGAAGATAACCTGACTGTACCAGAATCAAAAAATTTAGAGCCAAAAAGGACTTGAGCGATCGCTAGGTCATAATTACTTTAGTGCTGGGGATGTCTTTAGATCTTCTCAGCACTTTTTGATTGTTAAGACACAGTATCAGCCATCTGAATCAAATATCATGATCGGCAATAGCAAACCTTGATGCCAAATATGAGTGAGTGAATAAAAGCTTTAAATATAAAAATTTGCCAGATCAACCAAATCAATAAAATCAATAAATTTAGCTACCTATAAATAAAATATTCAACTGGGAGAGAAGGATGAGCGAACCAATAAAAACCTTATGTCCTTATTGTGGCGTTGGCTGCGGTTTAGAAGTATTGCCCCCTGCACAATTAGGAAAAGCTATCAATCGAGATAATCAAGGAACTCCTCTGTGGCAAGTTAGAGGCGATCGCTCTCACCCCTCTAGCAAAGGTAAAGTCTGTGTTAAAGGAGGAACAGTCGCCGAATCGTTGGATAAAAATCGCCTCAAATATCCGATGATGCGAGATTCTCTAGACCAAGAATTTTCCCGAGTTAGTTGGGATCAGGCTTTAGCAAGAATCACCTCGCAAATGCAGCAGATCATCCAGACTCAGGGGGCGGATGGTATCTGTATGTATGGTTCAGGACAGTTTCAAACGGAAGATTATTACATTGCTCAAAAGTTACTTAAAGGTTGCCTGGGGACAAATAACTTTGATGCTAACTCTCGTCTTTGTATGTCGTCAGCGGTAGCAGGGTATATGCAAAGCTTTGGTTCCGATGGACCTCCAGCTTGTTACGACGATCTGGAGTTGACCGACTGTGCCTTTTTGATTGGCACAAACACTGCCGACTGTCATCCCATTGTCTACAATCGTCTGCGGATGCACCACAAAAAAAACCGCAAGGTGAAGATGATTGTGGTCGATCCACGCCAAACTAAAACAGCAAAAGATGCCGATTTACACCTGGCAATTCAGCCTGGGACAGATATAGATCTACTCAACGGGATCGCTCATCTGTTATTGCGTTGGGGGGAACTGGATACGTTCTTTATTGATGAATGTACTCAAGGCTTTGGTCAGTTTGTTGAGGTAATTCAGGCTTATCCACCAGAACTAGTGGCTCATCGCTGTGGAATTGAAGTCAATCAGCTTGAACAAGCAGCCCGCTATTGGGCAGATTCATCACAAGTTTTGTCTTTATGGTCGATGGGGGTTAACCAGTCTTCTGAGGGAACAGCAAAAGTTCGCACAATTATCAATTTACACCTGATGACAGGAAACATTGGTAAACCAGGCGCGGGCCCATTTTCTTTAACAGGACAGCCTAATGCAATGGGTGGTCGAGAAGCAGGGGGTCTATGCCATATTCTGCCTGGCTATCGTACGGTCACAAATCCTCATCATCGCCAGGAATTAGAACAGGCTTGGCAATTGCCCCCAGGCAGAATCAATCCGTTGCCAGGAAGAGATGCCTGGAGTATGATTACGGGTTTAGAAACAGGGGATGTTGGGATGTTGTGGGTAGCAGCGACTAATCCTGCGGTAAGTATGCCCGATCTAGTTAGAACAAAACAAGCTTTATTGCGATCGCCTTTTACCGTTGTCCAAGATGCCTACTATCCTCTGGAAACTGCTAGCTTTGCTCATGTCGTGTTGCCCGCAGCCCAGTGGGGAGAAAAGACAGGCACGATGACTAATTCGGAGCGAGTTGTCACCCTTTGTTCTCAGTTTCGCCCAGCCCCAGGTGAAGCCCGCCCAGACTGGGAAATTTTTGCAGAAGTAGGTCGTCGTTTAGGCTTTACTCAAGAATTTGACTTTGCCAACTCGGCAGAGGTTTATCAAGAATTTGTCCAGTTAACTCAAGGTCGTCCTTGCGATATGAGTGGTTTAACTCACGGCAGGTTACGCCAACAAGGCCCGATTCAGTGGCCCTGTCCTTTAAACGAGGTAACAACTACTAACAGCATTACTTTAACTTGCAGCACCGAAAAAAATATTGCTCAAGATCAAGAAGAAGTCAAAGGTCTATTTTCCAATCTGTTTCGTGCCAAAGATGAAACCCTAGCTCCTAAAAGACTCTACACTAATGGCAGATTTAATACTGCTGATGGTCGGGCAAAATTTGCCGCTCTCCATTCAAAAGGACTAGCCGAACCCATCGATCCTGACTATCCTTTTGTCTTGACTATTGGTCGCCTTTATGAACACTGGCACACCATGACTCGTACAGGTCGGATTGAGAAAATCATGAAAAAACAACCCCGACCATTTATCGAAATTCACCCCAAAGATGCTCGCAAATTAGGGATTGAAACAGAAATGATGGTAGAGATACAGTCGCGTCGAGGTACGGGGCGTTTTGCAGCTAGAGTTACC
Source organism: Pleurocapsa sp. CCALA 161 (assembly GCF_003003995.1). Taxonomy (GTDB): domain Bacteria; phylum Cyanobacteriota; class Cyanobacteriia; order Cyanobacteriales; family Xenococcaceae; genus Waterburya. The sequence continues at coordinate 48,238 of NZ_PVWF01000019.1, forward strand.
GAAGCGATCGCGCCTGGGACAGTCTTTGTGCCAATGCATTGGGGCGCATTGTGGACAGATAACGGGGAGGCAAATCTATTTACTCATCCTGAAAGCTGCCCTATCTCCCTCCAGCCAGAATTAAAAGCCTGTGCCGTTAATTTAACTCTAGCTAAATTAAAACCCGAAACCAAAAGCGACGGTCAAACAACATTTCCCAAGGTCATAGAAAAATCCCTGTCAATCAAAAGTTGAACTAAATCAGAAGTTGTTTAAATGACTCTAAAGGTATTTCTAACTCTTGAGCAGTCTTGCTCAACTGAGTTTTGAACGCTGCTGTATTAGAGCCAAAGCCACATAGTTTAGCTGCCTGTTCTAATCCCCCAGAGGCATTAGCTCCCGCACAGCTAATTAATTCTTTTCCTGTCAAGGGTTCTTCTCCTGACAGTAGCTTGCGCTGCGATTCTCCCCAAAAAGCACTGAGAGTACAAATTTGCCGATCATCTTGATTTTCAATTGACCAACGGTAAGTTACCTTTTGGGGATTAATCCGTACTTCAACTAATTTTGCTCCCATATAATACTGCATCTGGCTCAGGGTTTTTTGTCTAACTTCCACAGGATCTTTTTTATTGATGATTCGCTCTAAATGAGCCTGAGTCGGTTTAGCCATGTTTGAAAATTGAATAATTATCTGATGTCAATAATCGTTATTTTATAATTTTGACTGTAAAAATTTGACTAGGTTAAACCGTCTCCCTCTATCTTGCTGTTAATTACAGTCCAGTCTTGAGGTGTATTACAGTTAAATAGACAACTGCGATCGCTCAACACTAATTCTCTGACAGAATGCTCTGCTAACCAGGATTGAAAAGATCCTCCTCCCTCGCTGATATATTGCTCCAAAGAAGACAAACAGGTTCGCCGATAAAAACCACAAAGAGGCTCCCATCCCTTGACACTACGGGGCAAAACAGCAATTTCTGAGGGGAACACTGTTGTCAAAGCTGAGAACCACTGTTTTACTTGAGATGAAGATAAGTAAGGTAGATCACAAGCAAGTAATAATACCCATTCTGTTTCAACTAGCTTTAATCCCTGAGCAAAACCAATCAGAGGAGTATTAGAGCAAGCGTTTAAAACCAACTGTTCTTTCACAGCCTGGCAATCATGGGGCAGAAAATTCTGATACTTTTCAATCCACGGTGAAATTACATAAGTTTGAGCCGTACATTCACTAGCGATCAGACAAACGTGAGACAGCAATGTATCGCCGTTAAAACGCAATAAAGCCTTGTCTTGACCCATACGGGTGCTTTCACCTCCCGCCAAAACGATCGCCGTAACCTGATTTTTACTTAATGCCATTAGACTCTAAATTTACCAACCAATAAGACAATGAGCAATCACTCACACACTACAAAACAAACAGAACAATATCTCCAGCTATGGATTTATTTCCTACCTGTTGTCGGTGTCATTCCCGCTGTTTGGACTTTATCTCAATCTAAGCCTGAAAAAATAGCTGATTCTCAGCAGAACCCGTTAAAAAATTCCGCTCAATTAGTTCAGCAACTAAAAGCCAGTCGTTTATCTCTTAACCTAACTCTCATTTGGTTATGTGCTTATGTTCTGTTTTCCTATGGTGCTGCTGACGAGACACAAATTATTGCTTTTCGCTTTTTGTATGCCAATGCTATAGTTACCACGAGTTATTTTGTTGCCTGTACCTATTTTATTACTCGTCTAGGTAAAAAAAGACTATTTTCAGCCGCTCAGATCGACTAATTGATTGCAAATTAGTTTATAAAGACAAGGCAATTAAGGCAATTTTTTTTCCTAGCTTTACCCCCCTGTCGTTACTCGAATGAGGTAGCTAGAATTAGAAAGCATCATGCGGCCTTTAACAATCAATCAAAATAGACTGTCAAGCAAAAATTATCTTATTCAAATCTTTACCTGGTAATTGCTTGTCTAAATATTTTTTCCAGTAAATAGCTGCTAATATTATCTGACATTATATTTGTTATTTTACGTATCTTAATTTTTCTTTGAAAAACATTATTTATTGTTATCTAGGAGAAGGCTGCCAGTGTCAATGAGAAAAGCTTATGAATCGACTCCTTCGGGGCGAAAATCTACCGCTCAATTCAATTCAGTTAACTACCCACACAAGAAATTGAATAAAGGAAAAGCTATTTTAGTTGGACTGGGTTTAGCCAGTATATCGTTAGTATCAGCAGTCGTTGGTGCATTTTTAGCCGTTACGGTGTCGGACGTGCCACCGTTAAAGCAAGCAGAGCTAAGTCAGGAAGAGCAGCAAGTTTTTAGTGGCACAGATATGGTAGCTGCAAACCTTAATCTGCCCGAACTAAAACGACCCGTGAATATACTGCTGCTGGGCATTAAAGTGGTTCGCTCTGACTTGGAAAACAAAGGAATTCCCTTTGAAAAACAAAACGTTGGCTATGACCACCTCGTCAACTCTTTTCATGGTTTGAGTGACAGCATGTTGTTGTTAAGGTTCGATCCTGAAAAAGAAAAAGTGTCAGTACTTTCAATTCCTAGAGATACCCGCGTCAATATTGAAGGATATGGGGTCAGAAAAATCAATCATGCCAACGATTATGGTGGGCCTGCTTTAACTGCTAAAGTTGCCAGCGAATTACTGGGTGGAGTTAAGATCGACCGTTATGTACGGGTTAATGTTCAAGGAGTAGAAAAACTCATTGATGCTCTAGGTGGCGTTACGGTAGATGTGCCTAAAGATATGAAATACAATGACTTTAGCCAACACCTTTATATCGACCTCAAAAAAGGTGTTCAGCATCTTGATGGCGATAAAGCTTTGCAGTTTTTACGTTTTCGCTATGACGAGTACGGTGATATTTCTCGTGTACAACGTCAACAAATGCTGATGCGCTCTGCGGTAGAGCAAACCCTAAAACCAGCAACAATAGTTAAAATTCCCCAAATATTATCGGTAATTCAGTCCCATTTAGACACCAATCTAACTGTTAGAGAGTTAATGGCGCTGTCCAATTTCGCTTCTAAAACTGACAGGTCAAACATCAACATGATGATGCTTCCCGGAGACTTTAACGATCCGAATGAACGGGTGAGTTATTGGCTTCCTAATGACAGCAAAATTCATAACCTGATGACGCAATATTTTGAGTTGCCTAAAAATGATGCCGACTATGCAAAACTCGCTAATGACCGTTATGCCACATTAGAAGGTGTATCTCACATCAATACTCCCCGCATTAAAATTTCGGTTCAGGATAGTACTAACAGCCAAGAAGCCTTACAATCCTCTCTGGATATGCTGAGAGAAGCAGGTTATCGACAAGTATCTGCTAGCCAAAACTGGCAAGAGCCTCTAGCAAGAACTAGGATAATTGCTCAATCAGGAGATCATGAAGCAGCAGCAGAAGTAAAATCTATCCTTGGTCTTGGTGAAGTAGTAGTAGAAAGTACAGGAGTACTAAATTCTGATGTCACCATTCAGTTAGGTCGTGACTGGAAAAAACAACTCAATCAATCAGTGAGCAATGAGCAATAAGTAATAAGTAATGAGACAATAGGGTGGGCAAACAAGCAAATATTACTTGTATGTTTTCAATGTTTTTTATGCCCAGCTAATTAGTAATCAGTAATTATTCTCATAATGAGTGATCGCCAAATCGAGCAAGATCTTTCCCTTACTCGTAAACGTCTGCCTAACCAAAGATGGCAGATTGCCCCACCACAAGCCGAAAAAGCTCAAGAATTAAGTCTAGCTACTGGTTTATTGCCTTTAGTGGCACAAGTAATGATCAATCGTGAGATTGCTACGGCTGAGGATGCTCAGGCTTATATCGAGCCAGAATCTCTGGATTTACCCTCTCCCCTAGATGAATTCAAAGATCTAGCTATCAGCGTTGAGTTAATTAAAAATGCGATCGCCGATGAAGAAGCGATCGCCATCTGTGGGGATTATGATGCAGACGGTATGACTAGTACTGCTTTGCTGTTAAGGGCTTTAAAACATCTGGGGGCAAATGTCGATTACGCTATTCCCAGTCGGATGAAAGACGGTTATGGCATTAATAATCGTATCGTTGAAGAGTTTGCCGAAAACGGCGTAGGTTTGATTCTGACGGTAGATAATGGCATTTCTGCCTATGAACCTGTAGCAAGAGCCGTTGAGCTGGGTTTGAGCGTCATTATTACCGATCACCACGATTTACCCGAAAAACTTCCTCCTGCCGATGCCATTCTCAATCCCAAGTTATTAAAAGATACTTCTCCCTATAAAGGATTAGCAGGAGTTGGGGTAGCTTATATTTTGGCGATCGCCACTGCTCAAAGTCTAGGCAAACTCAAGGGTTTAACCAATCCGATTATGGAACTATTTACCCTAGGAACAATTGCCGATCTCGCTCCTCTGGTGGGGGTTAATCGTCGCTGGCTCAAGCGGGGTTTACGGGCATTACCTAATTCCCAGTTATTAGGTATTCAGGCATTAATCCAGGTAGCAGGAGTAGATGAAGCCCAAAAACAGCTTAAACCAGATGACATCGGCTTTCGTTTAGGGCCAAGAATTAATGCTGTAGGTCGGATTGGTGATCCGCAAATGGTAATTGAATTATTAACTACCGATGACCCTGGAATCGCTTTAGAAAGGGCAATGCAGTGTGAGCAAATTAATCAAAAACGTCGTCAACTGTGTGAGCAAATTGAACAAGAAGCGATCGCTCTGGTGGAAAATACCCCAATTCCTTGGCAGCGCGATCGCCTTTTAGTAGTAGTGGCAGCAGGTTGGCACCATGGAGTCATTGGGATTGTGGCATCTCGACTGGTGGAACGTTATGGTGTACCTGTGTTTATTGGTACTTATGAAGATCACGAAGAAGCAGAAGATCAAGAAAAAGAAAAAGATACACCTCCCTCTCCCAGAATGATTCGCGGTTCGGCTAGAAGTATTGATGAATTTAATGTATTTGATGCTCTCAACTATTGCAGTGACTTATTAGGTAAATATGGCGGACATCGTGCAGCAGGAGGTTTTAGTTTCCTCGCGGATAATCTCGAACAGGTAACTCAAAGACTCAGCGAGTTCGCCCATAAATGTCTGGAAGTAGAACATCTTAAACCTTTGGTCAAAATAGATGCTCAAGCCAGTTTAGGACAGGTTAATTACGAACTTTATCAGCAGATCGAAAGTTTGCAGCCTTGGGGAATTGGCAATAGCACCCCTGTATTTTGGACTCCTAATGTCAGAGTCATTGAGCAAAGAGCGATTGGTAAAACTCAGACTCATCTAAAACTAACCTTGCAGGAAGAGGGTTCGGCTACCCAAATCAAAGCTCTAGCTTGGCGCTGGGGAGAATATTGCCCCTTACCAGAACATTTAGATATTGCTTACAAACTGAAAGAAAACCATTGGCAAGGCAACACTAATATCGAACTTGAATTAGTAGGAGTCAAATCTCAAGTACAGCCGAGTAATAATATCTCTGCTACCAATAAACCCATTAAAAACAGTAACGTGCAAAAAGCTGTCTTTACCCATAGTGGGAGAATTTATGTATGCAGTAAAACTACCAAAGAGCTTCGCATTCGGAACGATCGCGGTAATGTATTGGCGGTTAGTCAAGGCGATCGCACTGGCTTATTAGGTAAATCTAGAGAGGTCGCAAAACAAGTAAATGTCACTCAAGCACCTTATTTTCAGTTGATTAAGGTAGCACTAGAAGCGATTAAAAAAGACAACTTTTAATGTCTGATCTTGTGAATCGCCTTAATTAAAGATTTAATTGAGCGGTTACACTGAGTGTAGATCGGAGCGATCGCTTTGATCTAAACCATCTTTCATAATTTAGTTGCTTCGTGCAAAATTCGGTTGCGAATCGCACTAGACAAACCTTGTTCCGTGACAATATCAACTTTACAGCCTAATAAATCTTCTAAATCAGCTAGTAGACCACCAGGAAACCAAGGACTAATTTTGGCTAAATCGTAATCCACTAAAAAATCAACATCACTAGTTGAAGTTTCTTCACCTCTGGCTACAGAGCCGAAAACCCTGACATTAGAAGCGCCATGTTTAGAGGCAATTTCGATAATCTTATGGCGCTTTGTTTGAATTAATGTTTTTAGTTTCATGGATTTATCTAGAAGCTAACTAGATCTCAAAACTCCTAGTAACATTGTAAGATGCGCCCTTAGTTAAGCAAGACATCTTAAGGGACTAGAGATCTAAGCATTAGGTTGATTTCTTTTGCTTTAACCAATCAATAACATCCTGAGCATTTTGATTGGGTGGAAAAACTGGATAAAATACTTTGATTATTTTTCCTGCTTGAGCGATTAAAGTTAAACGTTTGATTAGGCGCTTATTTTCCACTTCAAAAGTTGGCAATTCCAATGCTGTCGTCAATTTAAAATCTAGATCGCTTAAAAGTTCAAAGGGTAAATGAAGACGTTGTTGTGCTTCTAATTGAGCAGAAGTTTCCTGTGTACTTACTCCGTAGACTTGAGTGTTAAGTGCTTGAAGCTCTTGATAATGATCGCGAAAACTACATGATTGAGGAGTACATCCTCTAGCACCAGGAATCAAATCCCAATCTGCGGGTAGTTTGACCCCAGGTTGTCCTGTCATGGGGTAACAGTAAAGTACTATTCTGCCTTTAATGTTGGCGAGACTTATTTGGTTACCAGAAGTAGAAGCAAGAATAACATGAGGAAGGTTTTTGCCTAATAGGCGATCGCTTGCTCCATCATCTACAGGGACAGGCAAATTTGGTGGTAGTTTAGAGAAATCTTGAGTCATCGTTTTCGTATCTATCAAATTGCTGACTGTAAAGGATTATTGTCACACTTCAATTAGGGTGAGAATCGCACTAAATCTTTAGCATCAAAGTGATTTTGGAAATAGTTTCTCATTAAACATTATGCTGTGCAAAAAACTATTGCCCCTATCAATTTCGGTTATTTTAAGCTGTGGATATGTTCAAGTAGCCCAAGCAGATGTAGCTTGCGAAGACAAATTTTCCGATGCTGCTTTTGGTATTCTGGAAAAAAGACACATAGATCGCTTGAAACAAGAGTTTCTGACAGCCACAAGATCTATTAAGTCCCCTAAAACTGTCTATCTTCATGATGTACAAGCAATATTAAATTTTCCAGGAGAGCAAACCAAAACCGCCAGCAATCGAAGAATTGAGGATCGAATCTGGATCGATCAAGACGATTGTCAGCGTAAGGTTAAAGCATCATTTAGCGATCGCACATTAGTTAAAATTAAAATCTACGGTTTTTGGGGAATTTGATCTAGGGGTGTATCTTACAATATTGGTAGGAGTCTTTAGATGTAGGGTCTAAAAACTCCAAAAGATCATTTATAACCTCAATTTTGATTATACCAATGACAACCACAAACAACATTGAAATTCAAGAGTTAAAACAATTTATCAGCGATCGCTTTAATCAATTAGATCGTAAGCTTGATGAAACTAAATCAGAACTCAAACAAGATATTGGCGATCTTAAAGGGGATCTTAAAGCACTCCATGTGGAAGTTAAAGGTTTAGAGAAACGTCTTTCTAATGTCGAAATTTCTGCTAACAAAATTCCTGAGATCACTGAGAAATTTGGCGAATTAAAAAACTGGAGACAAACCGCTTTTGTGATTATTGCAGGTGTTGTCAGTGTCTTTCTCGGCTGGCTAGTTAGAGGCGGGAAAGTTTAAATTTCCTTATATCATAACTTTTGCGTCACGTCAGTTAGTAACTATGATTGCGATCGCCTATGCTGGTCTATATTTGTGTTCTATATTTTCTCAGTTTTGATTTACCTGTGTGATTTGCTCTAATATTTGCTCAATAGTAGTTGCAGGTTCTAAACAAGATGAACTGGTGCAGACTAAAGCGATCGCACCTTCAGGTAATTCCTCTTCAATTCTGTATACGCTAGTCGGTAGGTAATGAGAACTTAATTGCTCTAAATTTTCTCGATTACTTTTGACACTTGTACCATGCAGCCACCAATCTAAGGCGGTGAATAGACTAGGACAGGCTGTAGGCGATTTTTCCATTACTAAACTAAATGCCTGGAGTCCTTGCTGTGCTTGTTCTCGATATTCTAAATTATCAGTTAATAAAGACAAACGGATTAAATTAGCGATCGCAATGCCATTAGCCGCAGGGGTAGCATTATCCATATAGCTACGTTCCCTGACTAATAACTCTTTTCCAGCATCGGTGGAATTATTGTAATAGCCACCCTGTTCGATACTCCAGAGTAAATCATCAAATTCCCCTTGAATTCTTAAGGCGTGTTCTAACCATTGGGAATCTTCTGGACAAGCAGCCTGAAGATCTAATAAAGCTTTAATCAATAAGGCATAGTCTTCTGACTGAGCAGGTACTGTCGCCACGCCATCATAGTTGAGCCGTTGTAATCTACCCTCTAGCCATTGGTTTTGTAGGATAAACTGAATTGCCTTAGTGGCTAAATCTAAATAAGACTGTTCTTTAAATACACCGTAGGCTCTAGCCAATCCTGAGATCATCAGACTATTCCAAGCTGTGATCGCTTTTGTATCCGTAACAGGCGGAATACGCCCCAGCCAATTTTTGGTCTTAGCTTCCTGGTTATTTTTTGCAGGGGGAAAGATATCTATTTCGGTTACAGGTTGTCCGTAGCGTACTGTAAACAGTTTGCCTAATGTTTGTTCTAAATTATCAGATAACCTAGACTCTGATAAGCGCTGTAAGACGTTCTTACCTTCAAAGTTTCCTCTAGGAGTAACTGTAAATTCTTGCTCTAATTCGGTTAATTCTGTAGCGCTGAGTAAAGATTCTAATTCCTGATAGCTCCAAACATAAAAATCTCCTTCTTCTGGCTCAACTGCTTCTGGCGTAGTAAAATTATCGGCATCTTGAGCTGCATAAAAATAACCTTGGGGATGAGTCATTTCTCGCTTGAGCCATTGAACCGTCAAAGCGATCGCTTTTTTAATTGCGGGTTGCTCTACTCCACTACTCCATAAGTTAGCCAAATACTCGATAATTTGCCCATTATCATAGAGCATCTTTTCAAAATGAGGCACTGTCCAAGTATTATCTACGGTATAGCGATGAAATCCCCCTGCTACATGGTCGTATATCCCCCCTGTGACTAAATCTAAACCGCGCTGTTGGGATAGTGCTTGAGTATTGTAATCATATTCCTGATTTAATCTACTACCTTGTAAAGCGATCGTCGCGTAGGGAATCATGGGAAAACTGGGACGACCAAAATCATTTGGTTGAATAGCTGCGGTATTAGCATTTATACCCTGGTTAATTAAGTCTCGGTCTAAACTCGCCTCTTGATTGGCAGGTAGAGTTGCCGATTGCTGAAGATTACTAAGGATTTCGCTTTTAAAAGCCAGCAACTTTTCTGGTTCTTGGTCATAAAAACGGCGTATGGACTGAAGCATTTCCAAAAACCCAGGACGACCATATTTTGGCTCAACAGGAAAATAAGTACCGCCGTAAAAAGGCACGAGATCTTCAGGGTTTAAAAAGATATTTAATGGCCACCCCCCTTGCCCCGTCATCATTTGCAGCGCCTGCATATAGATGCTATCGATGTCTGGTCTTTCTTCGCGGTCTACTTTAATCGGCAGAAAGTTATTATTGAGATAATCG
>NZ_PVWF01000126.1 GCF_003003995.1 Pleurocapsa sp. CCALA 161
CAGTTTGTTTATTGGTCGGGCATTCATCCCACAACTTTAGAAGATGGGGAATTCTGCCCGACATTTTAGTTAAAATCCAATCGCATTTCAGGATAGATTGTGCGATGGGATAAATAAGATTACTATTTATTAAGGTTTACAAATAAAAATTTAGAGGAAACAAAATTTATGCCTTATACCGAAGAAGAAGGTGGATTGTTAAATAATTTTGCTCGAGAACCCCAAATGTATACAGCAGAAGAGCCAAATCCAGCGCAAAAGCGCAACTATGCAGTTTTTGGCGTTCTAGCATTTTTGCTTTTAGGTGGTGTTTTGGTCGTTGCTGTATATGCTTCTAGTGTGAGTTAAGATTTTAAACATTTAACTTAAAATAAATTAAATTTTCACAAAGTGATCGTGATGCCCCTCATGCCAATAATTCAGCCTGGGGCATTTCTATGTCGTGAGACAATTAAAAATAAGAGACACAGATATCAAAAAAGTTGATTTATCAAGGTAACTAAACAAAAATGTTTAAGTCATTCTGCGCTGGGTTGTTAATTGTTATGAGTTTATTGGTTACAAGCTGTGCCACAGGGGTAACTGGGTTACAAAGTTATGTTAATACTAGCAAGGGGTATGAATTTCTCTATCCTAATGGTTGGATACCCGTTAATCTTGGCACTTCTGCCAGAAAAGCAGTAGATGTTGTCTTTCGTGATTTGGTTGAAAGAACCGAAAATCTGAGCGTTATTATTAATGATGTTCCTGATGGTAAAACTTTAGAGGATTTAGGTAGTCCTTCTGAAGTAGGCTATCGTCTACTTAAAGCAATTAACAATAACCCTGAAGGGGAAAGAGAGGCTGAGTTTATTCGAGCAGAAGCCAGAGAAAATAAAGATAAGAAGTACTATCTATTGGAGTATGAAGAAGAATTACCCGAACAGGGAACAAGACATAATATTGCTAGTGTAGCAGTAAGTAGAGGTAAAATTTTTACTTTTAATTTATCAACTCCCGAAAAACGCTGGGATACAGTCAAGGATGCTTTTGAGGTGGCAGTTAAATCTTTTACTGTGCGTTAATAGCAAATCTTTTTTCCTATTTGAGCGCCAAAGTAAATCATTAACTGTCTATGACTGCCAATAATACATCCCCACCTTTTGTTTTGGCTTCGGCTTCTCCAGCTCGTCTAAAGTTGCTGCGGATGGTAGGAATCGAGCCAATTGTGTGTAAGAGTGATTTTGATGAAGATCAGATTCAGCTTGAGGATGCAGCAGAATTAGTCCAAACTTTAGCTAGGTGCAAGGCGGAGACTGTAGCGCCAAAGTTTAAAGGTGCATTAGTTTTGGGTTGCGATTCGGTATTAACGGTTAACGATCGCATTTATGGTAAGCCAGAATCTCCCCAGATAGCGATCGCCCGTTGGCGAGGAATGCGCGGTAAAATGGGTAAAATCTATACAGGTCATGCTCTAATTGACTTGGAACAGCAGAGGCAGATTGTTCGCTGTGGTATTACCCAAGTTTATTTTGCGAATTTGAGCGATCGCACTATTGAAGCCTACATTGCTACTGGCGAACCCCTCAACTGCGCTGGTAGCTTCGCTTTAGAAGGTAAAGGTGGTATGTTTGTAGAAAAGATCGCAGGTTGTCACAGTAATGTGATTGGTTTAAGCTTGCCTCTGTTTTACCAAATGGTCGAAAGCTTGGGCTACAATGTCACAAATTTCTGGCATTAGTGATTCAAGCTTTGAAATTGAAAATAATACTGTTTGTCCTAAAGGATACCGCTTCGCATATAGCTTTTAGTTTTTGGATGAACAGGAATAATTGATTTGTCTACAACTAATTCTAATTCGCCTCAAATTTAACCATGACATCAAGCAAGCAAACTACAGCAAAACCTCTGGCTCAGGAAATCTTTCAGGTTCTAACCAATGCCATCAGCGAAACAGCCCAAATTGAGGTGACAACTTATCTTGATAGCTGGGATTTAGATCACCTAGAGCAATCGGCATCAACCAGTAGATTTTATACTCAAATCGATCTGCTCAACCAAACGGTTCAACATGAAGTTGATCTCAAATTGATTGACAATTCTACCTATGGCGAATTACAACGATGGCATATTGAACAAGTACGCCGAAGACAAGAATCTTTAATCAAGAATCTTGCCAGCTTAGAACAGATGCGACAGATGATTACTAATCAAAATTGTACTTAAATTCTAGCTAGGTATAGCTTGCTCAATTAGATATGACCTCTAGAAGATTAAAACCGATGACATCTAGCGAAGATTTTAAACAGGCAATTAGAGCAGGTAATATTAGCGAGGCGTTTCTGGTGGCGATGAGCAACGCACCTGAGTTAAACATTACCACTACAATAGTTACCGCTGATGGGCAAAAAATAGCTGCCAACAATGGTCAGATGGATAATTATCTGCATACTCACATCAATTTAATTGAAGGCAAAGTTGAAAATGAAATTGGCGAAAAGCTAACAGGCGATCGCTATTCAGAAATTAAAGAATTCCATATTCAGCAGGTAACTCAAGGACACCAAACAATTCAACATAATTTGATTAGTTTGCAAAAGATGTTCCAGCTGATGTCATCTTTTCAGCAGCAGCAGACGACAAATAATGCCAATTGGGTGGATATTGCCACAGATGTCTCCCGTGAATCTTTACCGACACAACCCAATGTTAATCAACTTTACGGTAATAGGCATAATGCCTTGGTGGCTAGTAAAGTAGGCAACCAGAACACAAATAATGCCAATCATCATCTAGCCGAGAGGGACGAAAACAATTTTGAACCTCAATTACCTGCTTTAAATACTGAAGATGAGCAGATGGTGAATGATCTGCTATCTTTGACTGACATTGACGATGCAACAGAGTCAGAAGCAACTCTCAACAACCAACCAGACTGGAGTGAGTGGTTAGACGAAGAACCTGATGTCAAAACTGGAGTATTCGATCTAAAATCTCTCAATATCCAAGAAGCCAATGAGAATTGGCACAATTGGGAAGAACAAAATGAAGCAGTGAATACAGAAACTCCTGAATCGTAAATCAAAACCTGTTTAAAAGCTGCCGTTTATGCATCAAAATCTGCTGAAAAATATTACCACGGTGGAAATTAGCACTGTGATTGTCGATGAGATTGTCGATGAAATCTTTATTCCTTGGGAAGTTTACCAAGCTATTTATATTCTTTCTCGATCTTATCTGGAGCAATCGGCAATCAATTTGTCGTTGTGGAATCGCTACTTACAGTTACGCCGTCAGCTTGAATTAGCTTATTGTCTGTTGCTGATCGATGCTAGTTCAGCACAATATAACCGCCTGCTGGTAGAGGAAATAAAACGCGATCTGCCGATTCTAAGTCAGCAAAACGTTGATTGGGAGAAGATTCCGACAAGATTACCCGAACCAATTCCCCATAGTCGTAATTCAATGTCTCAGGTTAATCAACTCTTAAAAGAACGCCAGTTTATTGATGTTTTGCAGCAGTTAAACAAACGTAAAATTGCTTTAGATCGACGGGATCGCATTTTGCGTAGTTCATCCCATCAGCATAATATTACGGATACGACTTATGCTCAAACATCTCTACAGCTCAACGGTAAAATTGTGAATCGTTATGACCAAGCAATTTTGGGACGCAGCGATCGCAATTTACTCTTGCAACTGCACGAACAGTCAACCGCTACAGGGGAACAACAGTGGCGTGGTTTGGTCAAGTTTATACTTTCTTTGGTCGCACGTCAGTAGGTATCGTGGATAACAAAAATTTCCCTGTAGACAGCAACGGTCTTTTAAATTCTTGTATTCAGCTTAAATTCACCAGAATCAGTCCCAAGGTAACTATTCCCCAGCAAGTTTGTTTTCGTCTGGATGGCAAGCTGCTGGAGCAGATCGCCCACAATCAGGCTAATCAGGTCAAATTAGCTGTATCTGCGACTAATTTGGCTAATCTGCGTCATTATACTCTGTTAAATCTGCCTTGGTCACAACCCTTAACTTTCACACAATCTAGTTTAACTTTTTCCACAGAATATTCATTAGATAACCAGCAGCCTTCGACAATTTTGTTTCGGAGTACTATCAGCTTAGAGGGCAAAATATCTCAGCAAATTAAGCAAGAACTTGCTCACAATCCTTCACTACTCAAGCAAATATCTCAGGCTCATTATTGGCTCATTGCCGAAATCTTGGCGCAACTCCCCTTTAAATCAAAGGCTGGATCTTCCTGGTTGCTAGTTGGGTTTTTGGCGATCGCCATGGTCGTAATTAATATTTTAATTTGGTATTTAATTCCGCTTAACTATCTAACCAAGCTGTCAATTTGTTTGGGTATCTTTTTACTCTTAAAATTACTTTTAACCAGACTAATAAAACACCAGCTTAAATATTGGATCATCTATCATTTGTTAGATAGACTGTCAGCAAACAGTGGTTTTAGACAACGTATAGGCTTAAAAGTTATGAGCTTTCTACTTTAATTTGACTATTTTTTAATCGTACTTACCGAAAATAGATATCTAGATTTCCACACTAGAGTTCTCGTCAAAATCTGTCAAAATAAAATAAGTTAGCCGAGGACACAAACAATAAATATGAACTTCTCTCTTTCTTCCCTGTACGATTGGTATCGCAACGCAGTTCGTCACCCTAAATATCGTTGGTGGGTAATTTTAGGGACTGTTATTTATTTAGTTAGCCCAATCGATATTGCACCAGACTTTATTCCAGTTTTGGGTCAAATAGATGATGTAATGTTAGCAGGCTTATTATTTACTGAATTATCACAAATGATGATTGCTAAATTGCAAGCTCGTCAAGAAAATAAAAACGTTACTACAAATGCCAGCACTGAAAATCCTGCCAGCAAAACTGTTGATGTTGACGCAGAAACCGTTGCTACTAGCTAGGTCAAAGTTATCTAAGACATTAAGTAGTAACTAGTAAGTAAAAAGTTAAAATATGCAGCCTAAAAACAACAAATCTATGCTTTACTCATAAGTCTACAAACCCTGATTGGGAGAGGAATGTAATCGTCTTCAAGTAGAAGCAATATCATGTAATCCTTATAATCCTCTCCACAGAGTTTTGACTCCAGGAAAACTGTCATGTCGGCAAGATAAAAATTCTCTAAGCCGAGCAATTAAAAGCATTGCTTTATGATTGAATTAAATTAATATTCCAGGTAGTAAAACATGTTGCAATTTATCATAACTTGGTTGGCAGCTGCTGTTTCCCTAATCGTGACAGCATTTATTGTCCCAGGATTCACTATAGTGAGCTTTTCTTCTGCTGTAGTGGGGGCAGCAGTTTTGGGTTTAGTGAATGCTGTGGTTAAACCAATTTTAGTTTTGTTCACTCTGCCGTTGACAATCTTGACTTTGGGACTGTTTCTTTTGGTAGTAAATGCGATCGCATTGGGTTTAGTCAGTTATCTGACCCCAGGTTTGACTATAGCTGGATTTTTTCCTGCTGTTTTGGGATCAATTGTGCTGACTATAGTGTCGGGATTCATTAATCAAATTTTTGCTGCTGTATAAATATGAAAAAGGGTTGATACAACAATGGTTATATCAACCCCAGCCTTGGGAACGCGCTTTTAACTTAAAATATAATTCTTGTTACTGAAGAACTAGTTTGACGTTGGCATTCTGTAAACCGCGTTGTTTAACGTCAGCCAAAGTTTTGTTAACAGCGTATTTTTGGTTGATTGAGTTGATTAGCTCAGTTTGGTTGTGCTTTTTAGCAACACCCCAAAGGTCAGCGATTAGGTCGAATGTACCATCACTGTTTTCAGACCAGCCTAGATCGTATTCGCCTTCTAAAGTTGCAACGATATCAGCACGAAGTCTTTGACCGTTGTAACCACGAACGTCAGCGTTAGTTTGAACGTTGATTCCAAGATCGCGAAGGGAATTTACGAGAATTGCAGAATCGCTAATTTTGGTGCGTAGAGTGCTAAAGTGAGACATTTGATTTCCTCCAGTAGAAGAGATGTAAACAACAACTTTGAAATTAATAACCGTCTATATTGACGAGTTATTTTCCCGAAAACTGCTAGCGAGTGCTAGCCTCTGCTTCTGCAACTCCTAAGAAATTACAGAAGAAAGCCTGTTAAAACTCCAGTCGCTGATATTCAGCAACGGAGGCTGATGCAGGTCTGGCTCTTTGCCTAGCCCAATCTCTTAGGGCTGTTACCTGTTCAGTCATTGTCCGAGACAAAGGCAAGGTAGCTTTAATTGCAGCAATTATATCCAGCTGCGTAAACTCCCTGTCTTGAGCAAAAGCATCATACATTGCGGCGATGATTGCCTGCTCGATCTCTGCCCCAGAAAAACCATCGGAAACTTTGGTTAACTGTTCCAAATCGAAGCGATTGATTTCAGAACGTCTTTTGCCCAAATGAATCCTAAAAATATCTTCTCTCTCTGCGGAATTAGGTAAGTCCACAAAGAATATTTCGTCAAATCTACCTTTACGGAGAAACTCTCCTGGCAATCTTTCAACTCGGTTGGCTGTTGCCATCACGAATACAGGGGATTTCTTCTCCTGCATCCAGGTTAGGAAAGAACCAAAGATTCGACCAGATGTTCCACCATCAGAATCACCAGAACCCCCTCCCCCAGCAAAAGCTTTATCTAGCTCATCGATAAACAGAATTACGGGGGAAATAGATTCAGCAGTTTTTAAAGCACTGCGTAAATTGGCTTCAGAGCGTCCGACAGTAGAACCATCATAGACGCGACCCATATCTAAACGAAGTAGAGGTAAGCTCCATAGGCGCGAAGTCGTTTTGGCAATCAAAGATTTACCACATCCAGGAACACCTAGAATTAACATTCCTTTGGGTTGAGGTAGACCGTATTCCCTAGCTCTCTCGGTAAAAGCGTTAGAACGCTGTTTCAACCAGCCTTTCAACTCTTCTAATCCACCCACTGAATTTAGAGTTTCATCTTCCTCAATGTACTCTAAAATTCCATTACGACGAATCAACTGCTTTTTCTCTGACAAGACGATTTCAACTTCGCTTTCCGTCAGTTTGCCAGCTTTGACCTGAGCTTTGCGGTACACTTTTTCTGCCTCGTCCTTAGTCAAACCAAGGGCGGCTTTAAGCAACTTTTCTCTAGTTTCAGTATCTAAACGACTCCCTCTGCCTTTATCCAAACGCTCTGAAAGAACTTGATTTAGTTCGCTTAAGTTGGGTAAAGGATAGTCTAGAACCACAACTTCTTTCTCTAGCTCAATTGGCACAGTCTGTAGAGGAGACATGAGGATAATTACCTTGTTAGAGCCTTTAAAAGATGCGATCGCATCTCGCAGCCATCTTGTTATTACAGGTCCATCGAGAAAAGGGTGAAGATCTTTGAAGATGAATATTCCACCTTCTTTTTGCCTAATTGTCCATTCGATCGCTGCTTCGGGTGATACTGTGTTGTGCTGTGTTGCTTGACGAGCTTGACCGTACTCAACCATACCTCTGGTAACAGTCCAAACAAATACCTGCTTATACTCAGCATTGTCTTTAGCAATTTTAGCGATCGCCTGCTCTGCCCGTTCTTCTTCTGGCGTGATCAGATAAATTAACGGATATTGAGCCTGGACTAGAATATTTAGTTCTTCTTTCATGATATCGACCTCACTAAACCCCTTGCTCGCTAAAGTTTTAACCTGTTTTTAATCTGACCTCAAACCCTATAAGCAGGAAACTAGTTCCTCTTCGTTAGGCTTTTCTGAGCTTTTTCCTTGATTGGCAACATCCAAAGCAATCCTATCTTGAACCGTAGTGGCTCGACTACCAAGAGAAACCATCTCACCATTTCGCATTACCATCGGTGAATCACAATCAGGACACATATGGATCTGATGAGTTTTGCCCTCAGCGGATGACTTAATTTCGTCTACCTTTTCAGGAAACTGAATGTAAAAAGCGATCGCCTTTTCTACTAATGCTGACATTGATTCAATATCTACCGCGGCTTTAATCTTTAGCTTACGATGCAGCTCTGGAGGTATATATAAAGTGATTTTTTGCTTACTTTGCATATCGCTTAAGTTTAATAATTACCCGGGTATACAATTTAATTTACTCAAGCTAACTATTTCTGTCAAGACAGTATGCTGTTATGACGTCATTATTGTAATATTACTTAACAAAGTTTTTAAAGGCGATCGTCAATTTACTGGCAACTAGTCAATTTGCTGAACTGTAAAACAATTTCATCAACTCCTTGGACTATCGGAGCGCTAGGCTGATTAATAGGTTGGTTAGTAATAATACTAAAGACCAAAGTTCCGTATTCTGGATGGTCGATATAGCCCGATAAAGCCTTTACTCCACGAAGAGTTCCTGTTTTAGCTCTTACAGTTCCTTGAGCGGTAGTCTGCTGTAAGCGATGTTTGAGAGTGCCACTAATCCCTGCCACAGGAAGAGAAGCTAAGAAAACCTCATGACCTCGACCATCATACATAGCCCTGAGGGTAGAAACTAAAGTTCGGGGAGTTGCCAAATTGTTATGGGACAAACCAGAGCCATCTCTCATCCGATAGCCATTAGTATCAACACCCAAACCTGTTAGAGCTTGCTGAACCGATTGAGAACCACCCAAGTGACTTAATAAAGCATTGGCATGAGCATTATCGCTGTTGAGGTTGGTTACTTTAATCCAATCGCTAATTGATGTTGAGTTGATTTGATTATCGGGATTAAATTCTTGTAACGCTGCTGCGGTAACCAAAAGCTTCATGTTAGAAGCAGGAACCATGTAAGAATCTGGGTTAAGACTATAAATATTTGTTCCCCCCAAAGTCTGCACTAGAATAGCCCATTTACCTTGGTTAAGTTCTGAGCGATCAATGATGCTGCTAATTGCCGTTGTAATATTACTAGAGCAAATACCAGAATTACTTTCTGGAGGTGGCAGAGGAACTTCAATTGAATCTAAACTATTGTCATTGTCAAAACTAATCGCTGTGTTGGCATTGGCAGAGAGACTAAAAGAACTAGTTAGAGTGAGAGTAATGCAGGTGGCAGCCAACGAAAGATAGTGTGTGAGATAGCGCATGAGTTTTGTCAAGTAAAAAGGGGAAACAGGTTAGATTGCTTGCTTAGAGAGTGATTGAGAAGACAAAGCTGGGGCAATTCAAATGCTTCAGCAGAAAATATGGCAAATAAACGATGCGTAGTGTTTATTTAAGCTCTACCCAGACGTTTCATATCAGTCATATAAAACTAATTTGTTAGCGTTGCTGTTGAAGATAACAACGTTGATGCCAACTTCTAATCAACTTTAGTTTTAAGTTATTCATCAAATCTAGGTACTTGTCGTATACTTGGAACAAGAATTTGACAATCTCAATCAAAAAGCTTTTTGTCTAGCCACGGTTGTAATCGATAATTATTAGCTTCGTCAAGCGAAAATTCCCAATTGTGATCTTTGATAATTTTTAAGTTGGACAAAATCTGTGGGGCGACAAGCAAGTTGTAAACAAGACTAAATAGGGGAAACAGCCCTTGTCCCCTTGAAATGATAAAGCAGTTGATGGGTTCAAAATGAAGTGAGGAATGAACTAAACCGCGTTTTTGATATTTAAATCTATTGCTTTGTCAATTAATTAATGAGTGGTGAGCAAGCTTGGAGTGATAAGTGATAAGTAATAAGTAATAAGTTTTTTACCTACTACCTACTACCTAACCTCAACCCATCAATTAATATTTGACAGACTACTATTATGTCTTGACCTTAAAATTGATCAAACTATCTCTGTGCCGTCAACTTTTCGAATGACCACGACTCCTGGCAGAGGAGGTTGATTAACTTGAGCGCTAGGCCAATTAGAACCTAAAGGTACTTGCCGTTGCTGTTTAAAAACTGTGCCATTGGTAGCTAGCATTTCAAAGTCTCTGATTTCTGTTGCCATATCTTGACGAATGCCGTTTTCCTCTCCTGGGTGCTGAATTGACAAAAAGAGGCTGCTGTTGTCCTTGTTAAAAGTTATACCAGTACATTCACACTCCATCGGTCCGATCGCAAAAGGATAAATTTTGCCGGCATTTTCTCCTGAAAGGGGAATGTACCATATGGAGTTATTACCAAACACGCCTATCAAGTCGCTACTTGCTAAAGTTTCTCCGTTTTCTACTCGGGTAGGAACCGGTTGATTATGCTTGCTGGTAGACATATCGGTTACTACCCAAAGATTGCCAGACTTATCAAGAGTTAAATTATCAGGATTGGCAAAACCCGCACCACCTTTGGCTATTTCTCCTCCTGTCGCCAACATGCTCCAGGTAAAGCTTAAAGCAGCAGGATCGCGATTATCTTCATCTAGCTTCATAATCCAGCCATATTCGTAGTCAGTCTCACTTCCTGGTCCCACAAAAATTGCCTGA
This sequence comes from Pleurocapsa sp. CCALA 161, assembly GCF_003003995.1. Taxonomy (GTDB): domain Bacteria; phylum Cyanobacteriota; class Cyanobacteriia; order Cyanobacteriales; family Xenococcaceae; genus Waterburya. The sequence goes on from NZ_PVWF01000126.1 coordinate 10,403, forward strand.
TCTGGGCCTCCTTCCTCATCCGCAGCGCCAGAGGTAAAGGCAACAAACAGAGTACCTAGATCGTTGATAACCGTGTCTTCTGGGCGAGCAGTATTCGTTACCCCTGCTGCGCTGGCGGCAACGTGAGCATCAATGAGAATTGCTCCTTGAATTTCTTCGGGACTATTGCCCTGATATAAATCCCCTAAAGTTTTAAACTGCTTAACTAACGACTGCATTTGTTCTTCTGTCGTCACTTCCATAATTCCCCCTACCGTGCGATCGCTATTGGGCATAATTACCATCCCTCCCACTACCTCCTGGGGAGATATTGGATTAATTAAGGTGTCAGGACTCAAAGGAATCCAGCTTCCGGTACCGTTGGGATCGAATTTGGCTCCGTAGAGCATTCCTGTTTCCAATAGACGAGAGTTGGCTTTGTCTTGAGGATTAATAATCTTACCGTCACTAATAAACTTGTATAGGTGTCCACCACGGCGATCGCATCCCGAATAGACAGCCAAATTTTTATCTGCCACTGCTCGAATTGCAAAAGCTTCATGACGATAGCGTCCTAGCCAGGTATGCTTGGTTCCATAGTCATTAGGATTAGCAGGATCGATTTCCACCATCCAGCCGTATTTATTCCCTGCTAAACCAAATACATTGGCTCTGCCGTTTACCTCCCCCGCCGAAAGCAAAAAGGGAGTCTTCTGCGGATTGAAAGATGAACCATCTGCCATGACTGGTTCGGGGACTTGATCGTGAAAGTTTTCTTCAGCACTGAGAACTGTTCCCCAAGGAGTTGTCCCTCCCGCACAATTTTGAAACGTACCAATAATGCGATCGCCTAAACTATCTTCGTAACCTAATTTATTTGGCTTCTTAAATACAGCCACTGCTGCACCAGTAGATTTGAGAGCTTGCTGGGGATTGTCTAGACCAGAAATGCCTGTAACTCGACGGTCTAAATCAGAAAATGTTCGTTCCCATTTACCTTCAGAATTACGCTTAACAGAAATTACTCCCAATCCTTGATCGATCAAACCTTCTCGCGAAATCAGGGTGATTTTTTCTTTGAGCGCGTCATCATCTTTTAACCTCAAAGCATCAACTGTGAACACAAGATCTTCATCCTCACCCAAGGGTTTAGCCAAAGCGAGTAATTCAGCAAAGGGTAGTTCTTTCCCAATTACAGTTGAATAAGTTTGCATCCATGTGCCACCACTAATATATTCAAAATTAACCGTCAGATAACCTTCTCCAGGAGCAGTTTCGATTAAAGATAGATAGTCATTGTTATAGCCAAAACGGGAATCTCCCACAGGATCGCCCCACGCAGCAATCAAATCGTAAGTAAAACCCTCTGGCAAGACTAAATCATCCTTTACTTGATAATTAGTGTAATTAGCAATTTGTTGAGGAATGGATAGTTGTTCTACATCTAAAGGCAGAGCCATTTTAACTGGTTGAAAGCTTAAGGTAGAATTGCTCTTTGTGGTTAATAATGATGAATTTTTGCCGAGCGCAGAGTTAGCTTCACCTTGATTACGCCATAGATTAGAAGTTAACGTTCCAGCGGTAGCACCTAGAAACATTAGAAAATTACGACGATTAACGTTCATCTGACTCCTCCCGTGGAGACCCCCGCTAAAACCGAGGCGGGTGTATTGAGCGCAGCGAATACCGCCTCGGTTT
>NZ_PVWF01000127.1 GCF_003003995.1 Pleurocapsa sp. CCALA 161
GTAGGTAGTGGGTAGTAGGTAGTAGGTAGTGGGTAGTGGGTAGTAGGTAGTAGGTAGTAGGTAGTAGGTAGTGGGTAAAAAAATCATTACTTATTACTTATTACTTATTACTTATTACTCCAAGCTTGCTTACCAATCATTAATTAATTAACAAAGCAGTAAGATTGGTCAGATTTAGTTCAGCACTTCTTTTAACTGATGTTGTTGCCACAGGGATTGATAAAGTCCTGTTTCTTGGACTAAAGTTGCGTGAGTACCATTTTGAACAATTTTTCCTTGATCCATCACTAAAATGCGATCGCAAGTAGCCGCTGCTGATAGCTGGTGAGAAATAAAAATAACGGTTTTTTTGGCTGTTGTCGGTGATAAATTATTCAGAATTTTGGTCGCTGTTTCGTTATCGACGCTGGAAAGGGCATCATCTAGAATCAACACTTTGGCATCAGCTAATAATGCTCTGGCTAAAGATGTCCGTTGCCTTTGTCCACCAGAAAGAGTAATTCCTCGCTCTCCCACTAACGTATCGTATTCTTGGGGAAAGGTGAGGATTTCTGGATGAATCTGGGCTTGTTTGGCTGATTGAACTACTTCTATTGTTTCTGCTAAGGGTTCAGCGTAGCGAATATTATTCTTAATTGTCGTGCTAAATAAAAAGCTGTCTTGAGGCACATAGGCGATCGCTTTTCGCAGACTGGCTAAATCTAATTTAGTGATATCGTAGTTGTCTAAAAATAATTCCCCTTCTGCTATGTTTAATAGCCGAGGAATAGCATTAGCTAAGGTTGATTTCCCCGAACCAATTGAGCCAACAATGGCGACTGTTTCCCCAGGCTCGATCTCAAAGTTAAGATCGTAAAGAGCAGGAGTATTAGACCCAGGATAAGTATAGGTTAAGTGGCGTGCCACAATTGCTCCTGCTATATCTGTGGCAGGTAAAACAATCGCCTTAGCCATATTCTTAATTTTGGGTTCAGCTTTGGTAACTGCTTCCACCCGATCAATACTGATTTCTCCCTGCTGATAGGCGGTAATGGTAAAGCCAAGTAAAGCCGTAGGAAACACCAGTCGTTCCACAAATAAAACTAGAGCAATAAAATCCCCTATAGTAATTTCTCCAGTGGCGATCGCTTTTGTGCCGATCCACAATAAAATCAGCAAACTAATATAAGAAATTCCTTCAATGATTGGAAAGAGCAAATTTCTTACCAGGGCTAATTTAAGATTCGCTGCCAACAACTGCTGATTTTTCTGGCTAAAGGCGGCTCTTTCTTGGTTTTCTTGAGCATAAATCCGAATTAGCGCCATCCCGCTCATGTCTTCTTGAATTAGCTCACTAAGATCCGAGAGCTTGACCTGAATCTCCTCTTGATAACGTCGTAGTTTGCCACTAAATAACTGAACCGTAAACAGCATGACGGGATATACGGCGATCGCCAAAACAGTCAACCGTACATTAATCCCCAGCATGACAGGTAAGGTAAAAGCATAGGCAAAAATAATATTAATAAAGCTTAATAAGGCAAATCCCACGAGACGACGAATATTATCGACATCACTAGTGGCGCGATTAATTAAGTCTCCTGAAGTATTATTGGCAAAATATCCAGGTTCAATCGTTAGCAAATGCTGAAAAATTCGTTGTTTGAGAACGAACTCTACTTGTCTGCCAACGCCAAAAATCGAGGTGCGAGAATACATTCGAAAACACCACATGATTACTGAGAGCAACAGTAGCCAGATTGCCGTGCGCGAGAGTTGATTAAAGCTAAACTCTCCCTGTAACTGGTCAATACTATCTTTGATCAGTAGGGGAATATAAACCCCCAATAAATTAACAATTAACAGTGCGATCGTACCCAGTAAAACCATTCGCCAATGGGGGCGAAGATAACTGCCTAATTTTTGTAACCTAGAATTTGCCATCTACAAATCTTAACAATGTTTTTGCCGACGACAAATACCTATTTAGACAGAAAATTATTAAATTGTATTTCACTTAATTCCCTTAGCGTTCGCTCATCGATATATAGGCAATATCATGTTGTCCTGTATAAACTTGTGTAGGACGAAAGATCCGATTGACAGCAAGCTGCTCCTTCCAATGAGCCAACCAGCCAGCCACACGGGCGATCGCAAAAATAGGCGTAAATAAATCGCTCGGAATACCTAATTTTCTGTAGACTAAACCAGAGTAAAAATCAATATTGGGGTAGATTCCTTTTTGTCCCAACTTCAATTCTATTACCCGTTCTAGTTCTAAAGCGAGATCGTAATAGCGATCGTGTCCTGTCTCGCTAAATAAATCTACCGCCAACTCCTGCAAAATCTTAGCTCTGGGATCTTTTACCTTATAAACACGATGTCCAAAGCCCATAATTTTCTGCTTGTTGATAATTAAATTACTGATGTAAGGCTCAACATTACCAACCGAACCGATACTTTCCAACATTAGCAACACTTCTTCATTAGCTCCACCATGAAGTGGACCTGCCAAAGTACCTACGGCTGAAGCTACTACTGCATAAGGATCGGTTAGGGTTGAGGCAGTCACCATCGCCGAAAAAGTTGAGGCATTGATCGTATGTTCGGCATGGAGCGTCAGACAAATGTCAAAGATCTTGGCTTCTAAAGGATGAGGAACTCGCTCTGTCAACATGTATAAAAAGTTGGCCGCATAGTCCAGTTCATCATTAGGCTGAACTGCATCATTACCCCGACGCATTTGATGGAATGCAGCCACCATGGTAGGAATTTTTGCTAGAATACGCACCACTGCCTTTCTGATATATTCAGGATCATCTAAAGCACGACGAGCATAAAACAAGCCCAATGCTGCTGCTGATGTTTGCAAAGCATCCATCGGATGTCCAGACTCAGGAAAACACTTCATCATGTCCCGAATACGGTACTTAATCCGACGGTGAAACAAAATATCGATTTGGAACTCCTGAAGCTGTTGTTGGCTGGGCAATTCTCCCCAAATTAATAAATATGCCGTTTCCAGAAAACTACTACGTTTAGCCAACTCTTCAATCGCAATCCCGCGATATTCCAAAATTCCTTTTTGACCATCAACAAAACTGATACTAGATTTCGTTACAGGTATGCCTTCTAAACCTGGCTTATATTCACAAAATGTTGCCGTCATTAATTTTCCTGTATTAAGTTTTAAGATAATAAGATGTTTTGAAAATACCCCAAATCAAATTTCCGAAGGGTGGTAAAAGTTACCGAAAATTAAACCCTGGCTTATATTCATCAGCATTCTGTCTTGATATATAGGTATTAACTTACATGACTGAAAATTCTATATACAGCAAGTATACTATATGCTTCTTAGTTACCAGATCAAGCGATCGCTCTTTGGAGAAAATCGACTAACAATTTAAAATTTCTAACAATCTGGTTCGCTTACTAGCTACAATCCGTAAGATAATAGAAAGTTATTGACATACTTACGTCTTTACAAAAACTCATATCTTTAAAACTAGAGATATACATTTACACACACTCACTTTGATTAAAGGAGACAATATTTGGTTTCTACAACTTCCTTTAAAACGGCTAAATCAGAAGAAATTTTTAATGCTGCTCAAAAGCTAATGCCTGGTGGTGTAAGCTCTCCAGTTCGAGCGTTTAAATCAGTTGGGGGTCAACCGATTGTGTTTGACCACGTTAAAGGTGCTTATATTTGGGATGTCGATGGCAATAAGTATATAGATTATGTTGGTACTTGGGGCCCAGCGATCTGTGGTCATGCTCACCCTGTAGTACTGGAAGCTTTACATTCTGCCCTAGAAAACGGGACTAGCTTTGGTGCGCCTTGCGCTTTAGAAAATGTGTTAGCAGAAATGGTTATTGATGCTGTTCCCAGCATTGAGATTGTACGTTTTGTCAATTCAGGAACAGAAGCCTGTATGTCAGTACTGCGCTTGATGCGAGCTTTCACAGGTAGAGAAAAGATTATTAAGTTTGAGGGCTGTTATCATGGTCACGCAGACATGTTTTTGGTCAAGGCTGGGTCTGGGGTTGCCACTCTTGGTTTGCCAGATTCTCCAGGAGTACCAAAATCGACCACAGCTAATACTTTAACCGCTCCCTACAACGATTTAGAGACAGTGAAAAAACTGTTTGCGGAAAATCCCGATCAGATTGCAGGGGTTATTTTAGAGCCTGTAGTAGGTAATGCTGGCTTTGTTACGCCTGATGCGGGTTTCTTAGAAGGATTGCGCGAGATCACTCAAGAACAAGGGGCATTACTAGTTTTTGATGAAGTGATGACTGGTTTTCGGATTGCCTATGGTGGCGCACAGGCTAAATTTGGCGTAACTCCCGATCTGACAACCTTAGGTAAAGTAATTGGCGGCGGTTTACCCGTAGGTGCTTATGGTGGTCGTGCTGATATCATGTCTATGGTCGCACCAGCAGGACCAATGTATCAAGCAGGAACATTATCTGGTAATCCTTTAGCCATGACTGCGGGGATTAAAACTCTAGAGTTACTGAGCAAGCCAGGTACTTATGAACAGTTAGACCGCATTACCACTAAACTATCTGAAGGTTTATTGTCTGTAGCCAGAGAAGCAGGACATGAAGTCACTGGCGGTAATATTAGCGCCATGTTTGGTATGTTCTTTACTGGGCAAGCAGTGCATAATTACGATGATGCCAAAACTGCTGATCTGAAGAAATTTGCTCGTTTCCATCGCGGCATGTTAGAACAAGGTGTTTATCTTGCACCTTCTCAGTTTGAGGCGGGCTTTACTTCTTTGGCTCATACTGATGAAGATGTCGATCGCACTTTAGCAGCAGCCAAAGCAGTTTTAGCGGAAATTTAAACTAGAGCTTAAACTAGAAAATTTGGTTTAGTCTGAAGTAAATAATTAAATAATTAGGCGGGGTCATACCCGTCTTTATTTATTTGGGTATCAATTAATTGCTAAATTAATAACTGTTCTTTGTTGCTCAGAAAAAGTGGATTCATCGATCGCCGATTTAAGACAAAATTATACCTTAGCAGGATTAACTGAAGCTGACCTGAATTCTAATCCCATCCAGCAGTTTAAACTCTGGTTTGAACAGGCTTTGGCAGCCGACTTAATTGAACCCAATGCCATGACCTTAGCAACTGCTACACCTGACGGGAAACCTAGCGCGAGGATTGTTTTACTCAAAGGGGTTAGTGAACAAGGCTTTGTATTTTACACCAATTACGCTAGTCAAAAAGGACAGCAATTGCTTGCTAATCCCTATGCTGCCTTGGTATTTCTTTGGGATAAGCTGGAAAGGCAAATTCGGATTGAGGGCAAAGTTGAGAAACTATCGTCAAAAGAATCATTGGAGTATTTTCATAGTCGCCCCAAGGCATCCCAGCTTGGGGCTTGGGCATCGGCTCAAAGTCAGGTAATCCCCAACCGTGAAGTATTAGAAGAAAAGCTAGCTAGTTTACAAGCGCAATATAGCGGTGAAGTTACCATTCCCTTACCCCCTCATTGGGGTGGATTTCGAGTTGTACCCGATCGCCTTGAGTTTTGGCAAGGTCGTCCCAGTCGCCTTCACGATCGCCTAGTATACAAGCTTGAAGCTGATAGTCATTGGTCAATTAGTCGCTTATCTCCCTAAATCACCTTAGAGCATGAATGATTTAATTGTCTTAGATACGCTTGATTTAGCTTTGTGTTTAGGATTGATTGGCATAGCGATCGCTCTGTCTCTATGGCGTAAACTAGGCTTGGAAACTCAGTTGGCCTACAGTGCAGCACGCTCGTTGATTCAACTAATCGCTATTGGCTACATCTTAGATCTGGTGTTTGCCGTTGATAATTGGCTAGTGGTCTTGGGCATTTTAGGCGTAATGATTTCTATTGCCTCAATCGTTACCCGCAATCGGATCGATCAAAAGCTTCAGGGGCTTTTGCCAACGGTAATTTTAGCTTTGGTTGCCAGCAGCGCTTTTACTTTGGGTTATATCATCCTGTTGATCGTCCAACCCGATCAATGGTATGAACCACAGTATTTGATCCCCTTGGGGGGGATGCTGTTTGGCAATGCCATGAATAGCGCATCCTTAGCAGGCGATCGCCTTTTGAACTCGATTAATCAAAACCGCTTGGAAATTGAAACCTATCTGAGTCTCGGCGCTACAGGCAAACAGGCGATCGCTAGCTATCAACGAGAGGCAATTCGCACAGGGCTAATTCCCACTTTAAATAACATGGTAGTGATTGGTTTGGTTAGTCTCCCAGGAATGCTGACAGGGCAGGTATTAGGAGGCAGTAATCCTCGCGATGCAGCCTCTTATCAGATTTTAATTTTATTTGCGATCGTGCTGGTTAATTTGATGACCACAATCTTGATTACTGAGGGGATTTATAAACGCTTTTTCAATCAAAGAGAACAATTGATTTAGCATGTAAAGTATTAACTATAAGCTTTTACACTGTTTGTTTATGCCCGTTTTAAATAGTAATCAATATGCGATCGCTCTTCATACTAGTACGCCACAACTGGGCATAGCTATTAATAATTATGCAGGGGACAGTCGCAGCCAAATTTGGGATTTGGGACGAGATTTAGCATCCCAGCTACACCAACATCTGGCAGAATTGCTGCTCCCTCAAACTTGGCAAGATTTAGCTTTTATCGCCGTAGCTAAAGGACCAGGAGGCTTCACAGGAACTCGTGTCGGGGTCGTTACAGCCCGCACTATTGCCCAGCAGCTAAACATTCCTCTATTTGGTATTTCTAATCTAGCAGCCATAGCCGCAGCCCAAAACTATCAAGGCGATCATCTATTAGCTGTGCAGATGGATGCCAGACGAGAGCAATTATTTGTCGGTATTTATCAAATAACTAGCCAAGGACTTAGCACATATATGCAGGATACTTTAATGACTCAAGCAGTTTGGCAGCAGACTCTGGCTAATTTACTTTCTTACCAGTTAATTATCGCCGATGAGCAGATTGCAGCTTCTGTAACCAATGTCTTAGATCTAGCCTATACAGATTGGCAACAAGGACAACATCCCCACTGGTCAGAAATTACTCCTTATTACGGACAACATCCAGTCAAAGGATAGAAAATATTAATTAAATATCTTGTATTTCAAATTGTTTGAATCTTTCCCTAGAGGGAGGAGAGTTTAAGAATCTCGCGGGATCATAAAAGAAGATTCTCGATTCTATAACAACAGACAACAATAACAAGATCAACCTAGTAATCATGACCGACCAAACAAATTTAGCAAGCAAACTCGCCGATCTTAAGCTAGTTCAAAACACTTTGATTGAATGCGAACAAAAACTAATGACGGCGACAAATGACCAAACAATTCGCGAACGGCTAGAAAAAATGCTAGCGAGCGATCGCGATAACTTAAGCGATATCGATGAAGCGATCGCTAAGTTTGGTAACACGGTTCAACCTCGCGATATTACCCAAAAACATGTCGAGAAAATCAGTCAGATGATGTCTGGTTCGGAGTTGACAGAATATGACAAATTTTTCCAGCTTGAATTACTCAAACATCAGCAAACAATGACTGGCTTAGTAATTCATAAAGCTGCTCAATCTCTCAACGATGAATTACAAGACGCGATGGAGTCTTTGAATAAAGTTAACTTTGAAAACCGCGCTCATCAAGAAGTTCTTAAAGGCGTGCTTTACTTTGTTGGTACTAGAGAACTAACAGGACAAGAACCTGATATGGGTATTTGGGCAAGTGTAGAACAAGGAATTGCTGCCCTCAAGGGTGTGGTGAGTAGTGCAGCTAACGCTGTCAAATAAGGTTAAAGATTTATCTAGCAGCAAGATATTCAATTCGAGATCGCCTTTTACTGGGTGATCTTTTTGTATTCTCTATTGTTACTCACTCTTGGTTCGATATTATAGTAGTAGTAGGGACGAAGGTTCGTTCGCCCCTACTACATTTCTTCCACATTATTTTAAGTAAGGCATCAAAATCTGCAAATTCAATAGTTTGCTACTGTATTTATTGAATCTAAAAAGTAACAGCTTAAATTAGGTGGGAGAGAATTAAGGTGACAGTAGAGATTGGCAGTAGAGTTCAACAGGCGATCGCCAAAAGTCAAGATTATTTATTATCAATTCAAGAGTCTGATGGTCACTGGTGCGCCGAATTGGAATCCAACGTCACTATCACAGCAGAAGTTGTCTTGTTACATAAAATTTGGGGTACTGACCAGCAAAGACCCTTAAATAAAGCAGAAACTTATTTGCGATCGCAGCAGCGTCAACATGGTGGTTGGGAATTATACTACGGCGATGGTGGTGAACTTTCGACTACGGTGGAAGCGTATATGGCATTGCGCCTACTAGGTGTTGACCCAAAAGATCCTGCTCTAGTTCGAGCCAAAAAATTTATTTGGCAACGGGGTGGCATTAGTAAGACCAGGATTTTTACGAAGATGCATTTGGCGCTGATTGGTTGCTATGACTGGAGAGGATTACCCTCAATTCCTCCTTCAATTATGCTCTTACCTGAAACATCTCCCTTGACGATCTATGAAATGTCAAGCTGGGCAAGAGGTAGCACTGTTCCGCTGCTAATTGTCTTTGACCGCAAGCCGATTTTTAAGCTAGATGCGCCGATTAAGCTTGATGAACTTTACGTCGAAGGAATTGCTAACGTTCGTTATGAATTACCCCGCAACAACGATTGGACAGATATCTTTATCGCCCTCGATAATGTTTTTAAGCTGGCGGAAAATCTAAACTTAGTGCCGTTACGGGAAGAAGGTCTAGCTGCTGCAGAAAAGTGGGTCTTAGCAAGACAGGAAGCCACAGGAGATTGGGGGGGGATAATTCCTGCGATGCTTAATTCTCTGCTCGCCCTACGAAGCTTAGATTATAACGTTAACGATCCAGTGGTGCAGCGTGGTCTTGTCGCTGTCGATAACTTTGCCCTAGAGACAGTAGATAGCTATCGGATTCAGCCCTGTGTATCTCCCGTGTGGGACACCGCCTGGTGTTTACGGGTATTAGCTGAGTCGGGAATTGCTAGGGATCATCCTGCTTTAGTTAAGGGGGGGCAATGGTTGTTAGACAAGCAGATCTTAGATTACGGTGACTGGGCGGTCAAGAACAAAAGCTCAACCCCTGGTGGCTGGGCTTTTGAATATGAAAATCGCTTTTATCCCGATGTTGATGATTCAGCCGTCGTAGTGATGGGGCTATCCCAGATTAAACTTCCTCATGAGTCGCAAAAACAACAGGCGATCGCTCGCTGTCTCAACTGGATCACATCCATGCAGTGTAAACCTGGAGGTTGGGCTGCTTTTGACCTAAATAACGATCAAGATTGGATCAACCTGATTCCTTACGGGGATCTCAAGGCAATGATCGACCCTAATACTGCCGACGTGACCGCTAGAGTGCTAGAAATGCTTGGGGAATGTAATCTGGCGATGGAGGATGCAAGGGTACGCAAAGCGATCGCCTATTTAATTAAAGAACAAGAACCAGATGGCAGTTGGTTTGGACGCTGGGGAGTGAACTATATATATGGTACTAGCGGTGTGTTGGCTGCTTTAAGTTTAATCGCACCAATTGCTTACCAAGAACAGATAGACAGAGGTGCAGCTTGGTTAGTTAGCTGCCAAAATGCAGACGGTGGCTGGGGTGAAACCTGCGCCAGCTATGAAGATAAAAATCTTAAGGGTACAGGTATTAGTACTGCCTCCCAAACATCTTGGGCATTACTGGGCATTATGGCAGCCATCGCAGCAACCAAATTTGCAGCCCAAGCAACCGTTGACCGTGGCATTGAATATTTACTCAATACACAGCAGTCTGATGGCACCTGGGACGAAGCACAGTTTACTGGTACTGGTTTTCCCTGTCATTTCTATTTAAAATATCATTTATATCAACAGTATTTTCCCCTGCAAACATTGGCAAGATACGCCAATATTTAGCATTTAGCATTTTGGTATTGGCGGGCAAAAATTTAAACCAGAAATACAAACAGTCGGATTGCCAAAAGTTGCCCACCGCCTCTTAGAAGCCTATAATTGTCCGCCAAGCAGTTTAATTCTAGCCTCCAACTCGAAATTCAATGACATCTCCTTCTTGGACAATATAGTCTTTACCCTCTAGGCGCAATAAGCCTTTTTCTCTGGCTGCATTTTTTGACCCTGTAGAGATTAAATCTTCATAACTAATGGTTTCTGCCTTGATAAATTTCTTCTCAAAATCAGTGTGAATTACTGCTGCTGCTTGGGGTGCTTTCATGCCTGCGGTGATTGTCCAGGCACGAGTTTCCTGCTCGCCTGTGGTTAGATAGGTGCGTAAACCTAAAAGATCGTAGGTAGCGCGGATCAAAGATTTCAACCCACCTTCTTCGACTCCCAAGGCTTCCAGAAAATCTTGTGTTTCTGCTGCTGAAAGTTCGACTAACTCTGACTCTACCTGCGCTGAAACTACCACCACCTTAGCTGCATCATCCTTAACAAATTCTCGCACTGATTCTACCCATTCATTTCCTGTCGCCAAATCATCTTCAGCAACATTAGTGGCATAAATAATTGGTTTATTACTTAACAATCCTAGGGATTTAATCATCAGTAACTCATCTTCCCCTAAATTCATGCTGCGGACAGATTGACCATCATTGAGAACTTCGCCAATTTTTTCTAACAGCTCAACCTCTGCTTGAGCGTTTTTATCGTTTTTGGCACTTTTACGCTGTCTACTAATCCGCTTTTCCACCTGAGCCAGATCCGCCAAGATTAGCTCTAAATTGATGATTTCAATATCTCTCACAGGATCTACTGACCCAGCAACGTGAATAATATCGTCATTGTCAAAACAGCGTACCATGTGAACGATCGCATCTACTTCTCGAATATTAGCGAGAAACTGATTGCCTAATCCCTCGCCTTTACTTGCTCCTTTGACTAATCCTGCAATATCCACAAATTCGATTCTCGTAGGAACTAGTTTTTGAGAATTGGAGAGTTCAGACAGAACCTCTAGTCGATGATCGGGGACAGATACTACCCCCACATTTGGTTCAATGGTACAAAAAGGAAAATTGGCTGCTTCAGCCTTAGCATTGGCAACCAAGGCATTAAACATGGTAGATTTACCCACATTAGGTAATCCGACGATTCCTGCTCTTAACATGACGGCTTAATATTAGCTTCTAGGTTCAGTTTGCCAATTTTACTGCATTAGAACTAGATAACTCAAACATATAGCCTCTTCCCCAAACAGTTTTGATACAGTCTCCATTGCCCACGCCAATTTTTTTACGAATTCGCCCGATGTGAATATCTACTTTGCGATCGTCTCCTGCATAATCTTCGTTGTCCCAGATGGCGGAAATTAATTCAGCACGATCCCAAACTCGGTTAGGATTATTGGCTAGAAAATATAAAAGATCAAATTCCAGCGCTGTCAGCGGAATAATCTGCTCATTAAGGATAACTTCTCGGCGATAAAAATCAATAGTAAAATTATCTAAGAGAATAGATTTGTGCTGATGGGAGTATCCAGAATTACTGCTACCTCTTCTAAATAAAGCTTCAATTCTTGCTTTGAGAATTTGCAGATCAAAAGGTTTAGTAATATAATCATCTGCCCCTCTAGCAAAAGCTTCTAAGATATAATTATTATCTGTCATTGAACTGAGAATCATAATCATTACGTCATTTTGGTGTATTTCTTGGCAAAGATTAAGTCCCGTATC
>NZ_PVWF01000020.1 GCF_003003995.1 Pleurocapsa sp. CCALA 161
AAACCTTCTCTCGATCTAGAGCCGAAAGAATTATTGGCACTACCTTCTGCTACTTTCTAACTTTGTCGAACTCACGTCGATTCAGAAGCCATACGCCGAGAGATTAATGAAGGTTTAAATGTGGTAGAGAGATGGAATGGGGTTAATGACTTTATCTTCTACGGTAAAGGTGGTGAGTTTGCTTCTAATCGCTTGGAGAGTCAAGAACTATCGGTATTATCTTTGCACCTGTTACAGATTTGTTTGGTGTATGTAAATACCTTGATGATTCAAAGCGTACTGGCGCAGGAGCATTGGTCGAAGAGGCTGACGGCGAGGGATTTACAGGCTATTACTCCTTTGATTTTTAGTCATGTGAATCCTTATGGCTTGTTTAAGTTAGATATGAAGGAGAGAATAGAGAGGTTAGCGCAACCATTAGTGGCATAGAATCGGTCTAATCCATCCAGAAATTCTCAAACCTTCGGGGTGACATCTGAGTATAGCGGACTGTATGATGAATATTTTTATGCCCTAAATAATCCTGAATCGCTCTGGTGTCATGTCCTTGGGCAGCTAGATAGTATCCGCACGCATGGCGCAGTTGATGAGGGTGAACGAGTAAGGGAATACCAGCTATTTCTCCTGCTCTGGCTACAATGTGGCGAATGGAACGAGTTGAGAGAGCGGCTTTGCGTTCGGAAACAAATACATAGCTCGTATCAGTATAATCTCTCTGGATTTGGCGTAAAGCTCTGATTTCGGGAGAACGCAAAGGATGAATACTGTCGTGACCATGTTTGACTCGATGGACTTCGATGTAACCACTAGCTAAATCTATTTGAGTCCATTTAAGAGCTACTAATTCAGCCGTTCTCAATCCATGACGAAACATCAGTAAAATAATTCCCCCATCTCTGATGCCATGACGACCTACTTTTTTGGCTGCGCGAATCATGGCATTAATTTCCGAAGTACGCAGGTATTCTCTTTCTCTGGTTGATGCTTTTTTCGGTGGAGGAGAAAACTTTGCCGAAAAGGGAAGTTGGGCGGTGATTTGTAGCATGGGTCAAGTCCTCATGCTGGTGTTTATCTCTTTATGATACTTTGCCTAGAAGGAGACAATTTAGGCAAAGTTAATATTTGTATTTCTTATCAATCAAACCAAAAAATGGTATAAAAAATCACACTTTTTTTGAGGCTGCACTTCGTTGCACGAACCTTCTATTTTCGCCAAGTCATGGATTGATTAAAAGTAATCCCGCCCAAAAGATTAAAGCACCCAAAGACAGAAAAGATCCTGCTGCTCGGATTACTTTTATGGAAGTAGATGAATTAAAATTTCTACTCGACCATATTCAATTTCAATTAGTTCAAGCTAAAACAAACAAACAAAAACTAGTACTGATGCGCGATCGCGTTTTGGTTGGCATCATGAGTTTAGAAGGATGCAGAACAGTAGAGATGCACCAACTCAGAATAGAAGATATTGTTAGGCAGGGCATTAAAACAGGACTAAAGGTATCGGCAAAACGAGCCAGTCGAGTTGTTCCTTTAACAGATAACTTGACTACTCAATTAGATGAATATTTAGAGGTAAGGCAACTCGTTTTAAGAAGAAAAATTAAACCTACTGATTTTGTCTTTGTATCCTTAAGTAACAATAGTAAAGGTAAACAACTATCTAGACGGAGCATCAGAGCAATTATTGATGGTTATTTAGTTGCCACTAATCTTAAATATACTCCTGGTCGAATCCTTTCTGCCCACAGCTTGAGACATACTGCTGGTACGTTGGCATTAAGAACTGGTGCAGATTTGAGACAGGTACAGGATTTGCTGGGTCACGCTGACCCCAGAACTACTTCGATCTATGCCCATGTTGGCGATCGCTGGGAAAATAATCCAGGAGACAACATTGAGCGCGATCTTTATTGTTGAGATTGGCAGTAATGTCCATTTTTACGTCTAGTTTTTTTGAAAGACTTTACGTTCTTCTAAATTAGCCTCCACTTCTGGACGTGAATACCAGACGGGACGCAACTGTTTTTGAGAAAATAATTTTAATTGTTCGCTAGAGTTACTATTTGACTGAGTGCTATTACCATAGGTAGTTAGTGCCATTGCCTTGACTGGTTGAGAAAACTCAATAGCAGCGACGAAAGAATCTCCATCAAAGCCTTTAAAATGTTTAGAGTCTGACCCCGGGGCAAAATTAACTACTCGAAAGATCCCAAAATCTCCTGGTCCACCATTAGCAGGGAGATCTACATTGCCGTAGTTCATACGGAACACTTCACCCCAGGGAACATCGATTGCGCCATAGTCTTGTTCGATTTTGGTAGCTACAGCTAAGAGTGTTGCTACTGATTGTTGAGGATTGGCTAAACCATCGGGGGTAGTAAGAGGAGATTTTTTTTGCCAGGGCTTACTAAACAAGGTATCAAAGTCAGTTTCTTCTAACCAAGCAGCAAATAATACTGCTCCCCGACTATCGGCATTAGCTTGTCGATCCCAGTTTGACAATACATCAGCTACTTTTAAAGCTAAGGGACTACCTTCTCTTCGTAATGCAGGGAGTAAATCATCGAGGAGGCGATCAGCCGTTTGCATACGGGTTGAGTGTTTATCGGCAATCATTTCTTCAAGAGAGATTTTAGAATCTTCTGCTAGCATACGGGCAGAACGTTGGGGTCGAAAATCCATTCCTTGGGGTGCTATGTAAGCAGGGTAATTTTTGGCAGCGATCGCAGTCGGAAAAGTAGTCGTCCAGGGCGGATCGTTGGCATTTTGTAGCCAACCGCTAGTCGGATCGACGATACGGGGTAAATCTTCGTAAGGGTGAATTTTAGTCCATAAGGTATCTGAGGTGTCACCAGGAATAATACCCGACCAATATGCAAAATCTCCCTGAGAGCGAATGGGAACTTGACCGTTAAATAGGTGCATAATATGCCCCTCACGGTCGGCATACATGATAGTGAACATGGAAAGCTGTAGGCGTTTCAGTACCGCTTCAAACTGTTTGAAGTTATTAGCTCTTGCCATATCCCACCATTGCTCTAGTACCCCAGGGCGATCTAAACCGACAACTCTTAAGGCTAAGGCTTTCCCTTGTTCTTGTTTGATGACTGGACCATGAATAGAGCTTTGTATGGTAAGTTTCTCTGATCGCATGGTGCCATCTGGTTGTTTGACCTTAATTTCAGCAGTTTTTTGGGCAAAATTACGTACTTCACCATCAAATAAATATCCGTCGCCAGAGAGGGTTAACTCATAGAGATCCCAACCATCAAAAGTATTGACCGTGTGAGTCCAGCCTAAATTATTATTAAAAGCGATCGCCAGAACGGGAATACCGACTAAAGTTGCACCATAGGCATCAATTCCAGGGGCGGTAATTTGTGCTTCATACCAGAGGAATAAATCTGACCAAGGCAAATGGGGATTTGCCAGTAACATGGCATTACCACTAGTAGAATGATTCGGCGCGATCGCCCAACCATTAGAACCTTTAGATTGTTCTGGTTTTGATTGTTTCCCTTGGCTACCTAAGTCGGCAACTGTTGCTGGATCTACCACAAAGGTAAAATTAAGTACTCGATGAACGTGCGCCAGAACATCTTCTCCTGTTACTGGCAATACTACTTCAACTTCATCGTCAATTAATTCAGGATGTTCTTGTGCATAGCTATTGATACCAGCAGCAAAAGCATCTAAATAGTTGCGAAAAGTTTTATTCTGTTCTTGATACCAAGTTGTTGCTCGTTCGGGAACGCCCATCGTGACAACCCATTGATCTGATTCTAGATAATCTTCGCCCCAGTATTCGGCAGCACGCCCTCTAGCTTGACCGTAAAGACGCAAAATTAGGTCGCCATGACTCTGCATTTGCGCCCAACCAAAAGCTCTAAATGCACCCTGAACGTCGACTCCATAGACATGAGGAATACCATAGTTATCCCAGAGAATTTCCGTACTTTTGGTATTACTTAGTAAACTTGTTTGTCCGATGAATAAAGCTATAAGTAGACCCGTAACAAATAAAATTGATTTAAAGGAGCGAACAAAATCTTTTTTGCTCGGCTGATTTTTTAAAAATAGATAATTATTCAAGTTAACTTGTTGGTTAATGATAGACATTTAATTGTTGAATTAATTCTGGAAGAAAAGACTGAGACGAATGAATAAAGAAATGATCTCCAGGTAACATTTTTAAATCAAAAGAATTGCAAGTTTGCGCTTGCCAAGCTTCAAGCTGTTCTATTGAGACTTCTTTATCTTGTAACCCACCAAAAACAGAGATTGGGCAATTTAGAGGAGCTTCATCAGAATAAATATATGTCTCTAAAACTGTAAAATATGCCCGTAAAATTGGCATTAATAGTTCCATTAACTCATGATTATTCAATACTTCTTCCGGAGTACCGTTGAGTTGGCGTAATTCTTGTAAAAAATCTGCTTCTGGGAGATTATGAATTGGCGGTTTAAAATTCTTAGTTTGAGGCGCTCGACGACCAGAAATAAATAAATGAACTGGTTCTAAATTGTATTGGCGACGAATAAAACGAGCCAGTTCAAAACTCACCAAACCTCCCATGCTATGACCAAAAAAAGCAAAAGGTTTATCTAGATAAGGTAGAATTTCTAGTGCGATCGCTTTGACTAAAGGTTCGATTCTTTGATAGGGTTTCTGCTCGATCTTAATTCCCCGTCCAGGTAATTCTATCGGACAAATTTTGATTGTTTTAGGTAAATAGTCAAGCCAAGAACGAAAAGAGTAAGAACTTGCACCAGCATAGGGGAAACAAAATAGACGTAGGGAAGCAGAATCATTGGATTTAGAGGGATCGAGGCAACAGATATTGGTCGGCGTAAATGCCATAATTTTTTCTGTTTAAAAGTTACTATTTTTATTCTTTAGAGAACACTTAATTAGAAGTAATCATTTCTCCCATAGCGACGACAATTTTGCGCTCACCTTGATAAGTATTACGACTATGAGCAGCTAACATATTATCTAGCATTAACACATCATTTTTTTGCCAAGAAAAACTAATTTTAGCTTCTTGATAAGCTCGATTAATTGCTACAATTTCTTCGTTTTCTAGACTAGAACCATCACCATAATAAACATTGCGAGGTAAATTTTCTGTTCCAAATACTGATACTAAAGATTCTCTGATTTTGATATCTAAATAGGATATATGGTGCAGTTGAATTTGATTAAAAAATATTGCTTCTTTTGTGAATGGATGTTTGGCGATCGCAGGTCGTTTTTGACGAGTTCTTAAAGCATTGTTGGGTAACCATTCAAACTCAATTTTAGATTCATAACAGTAATGTTCAACTACTGCTTTATCTTCGGTATGAAAGAAGTTTTGCCAACTGACATCTAAACCTTCAATATAGTTACGAACATACATTAATTGCTTTTGCACTAATTTTTTTCGTAATTTAGGGTCGAGGAGTCGATAAACTTGACGACAATCGACAATTGGTGTTTCTCCTCCCTGTTGTGCTGGTTGCACGCAGAAAAACCAAATTTTTTGAGGATAACAATTTAAGTGAGAACTTTCGTTATGAAATAAAATAGCTTGATCGGCAGGATAAGGAGTCGAACCGTAAACCTTGTCGCTAATCTCAGTGCGCGGTAGATCTCCATAATCACCAAAGAGACTAGGACACATAGCTTGTGCTAAATTTTCAAAATCGGCAATTGAAGTGAGATTACAATCACGAAATAGAATTGCTCCATGTTGGCGTAATCGATCTTCTAGCAATTGACGATTGCTTTTAATCCAATCAATTATATCGATATCTTTTACAGCAGGGGTAATTATTAAAGGTAAAGTTTGCCCTGCTTGTAGATAATCTGTCTTAATTAATTTCTTAGAAGAGGGTAATTCAATCGCTTTGGGTTTAACTTTGAGGAATTGCTGAAATTTATTTTGCATCTCTAGTTACTTTTGCCATTTTTGTGATTCTCTTGCTCTTATTGAAATTGAACCTTGTTATTTTAGTTAGCCTAAAAATCCTCCTTGACCAAGCTCGGTTAAGCTGTCTTGAATAGCTTGGAGAATTTGCTCAATATCTTCTTGAGTATGAGCTACAGATAAATAACCACTTGCTCCTAAAAGGTGAATTCCTCGATCGAGTAAGTTATAGCGTAATAACTCCATACAGCAATCAATAGCCGAATCTGGTTCGGAATCTTCGTTCTCATCTTCTATGGCAGCAGAGCCAAACAAGGAGCCAAAATTAGCCATCTTCAAAGGTATTGCATTGTTTTCAAAAAAACTATTCAGAGTCTCGACAAATCTAGAAGTACGTTGATTCAAATCTGCTTGCAGAGTCTCTCCCTCAGTTTGCAGATGTCTCAGGACAGCCCGTGCAGCAGCCATAGCTAAAGGATGTTTACAGAAAGTACCAGCAAAAAATGTTTTTTGTGCTTGAGGATAAGAGTTATCTCCATAATTCCACATCCCTCCATCGATGGCATTCATAAAGACTGCTTTCCCCGCAATAATACCGATAGGCATACCGCCACCGACAATTTTGCCATAGGTTGCAATGTCGGCTTCCACATCAAAATATGCCTGTGCGCCACCAGGATGTATCCGAAAACCAGTGACCATCTCATCAAAGATTAGGGCAATTCCCAATTTGGTGGTTAACTGTCTGAGTCGCTGAAGAAAAGCTTTTGGCTGTAAAGCTGGTCTTTTCGTTTGCACGGGTACGACCAAAACTGCTGCTAGTTCTTGTTCGTAAGCTTGAATTATTTCTAGTGATTGAGGGCTATCGTAATCTAGCACTAAAACATCTTTGACAAAATTAGATGGTATTCCAGGAGCTATGGGTAAAGTTAAGATATTTCCGTTTGTTCTTTGTCCTTTGACTAAAGTGCCATCGAAATGACCATGATAAGAGCCTGAAAAGATAACGATCTTAGTGCGACCTGTAACTGCTCTTGCTAAACGAATAGCCGTCATTACTGCTTCGGTTCCCGTATTGCTAAAAGCAACTCGCTCCATTCCTGTTAGTTGAGAAATTAACTCTGCTACCTCACCAACTAATTCTGATTGAGGACCAATTTGTATTCCCTTTTCTAGTTGTTTTGTTAGTGCTTCTTTGATGAAAGGAGGATTGTGACCAAAAAGATTGATGCCCAATCCCATCATTAGATCTATATATTCATTACCATCAACGTCCCACATTTTGGAACCCGAAGAATGCTCTGCCACAATGGGATAATAGATTTCCTTCAAAAGCAAACTAAAATTCCCTAAGTTTTTATTGTCAGCCAGGACTGGGCGATAGGTTTGAGAAAGTTGTTTTGATGTTTTTGTGCGCTGGTTATAGCGAGTAATAAAGTTTTCCAGATACTTTTGTTGATGTCGATTTAATTCGATGGTTGATGATGCTGTTGTGGATTGTTGTGAATTTGATAGCAAATCTTTTTGTGACTTAAATTCTGTAGTAGTCATTTAATTTTTACCTCCTCTATGATTTAATTTCTTGTTGAATTAGGTAAGAACAGTATTTATGCAGCAGTTTTTGATCCACTGGTGGGCAGATAATAGAACTACCTTCAAGTCCATAGAGAGTATTTTGGCAATCGAACTCTAAACTTGCTGTGGGTATTTTTTCTGCCGTTTCCTGAGCAGGGAAAAAAGGTATTAATGAATATAAAGGATGTTGGGCAGAACCTTTAGTAATCTGTAATAATTGCGATCTCCACTGTTGATAATCAATCGTCTTTAGTGAATAACCAAGAGAACGAATTTGTTCGATCAACATATTTGAGTGTAAGGTTTGTGAATTAACCAGGTGAAAAGCTTTTCCCAGAGATGTTTTTTTGCTTGATAAACGAACGATCGCTTTACTGACATAATCTACAGGAACGATGTTTTCCTTGATATCTTCGTCTGGAGCAGCTTCTAGTTGAATACAGCCTAAAATTAATTTAGATAAAAAGTCATTTTGGTTAAAGACTCCAGTTTGGCTATGTCCTGAGATGCGTGATGGTCGATAAATGCTGACAGGAATACCTCTTTCTCCTGCAATGGTGACTAACTTTTCGGCAACCCACTTAGTCTGACTATAGCCATCTTCAGGAATTAAGCGATCGTTAAGTTCATCTTGTTCTCGAATTAATTTCACTCCTGAATGAGCTTGAGATGAAAATACGCTAGAACTAGAGATGAAATGTACGGGTTTGACTTTAATCTGACTAGCTAATCTCAAAACTTCTTGAGTACCTAAGACATTAGTTGCTTTGAGGATCGAGTAGGGATAAATATGATGAACCCAAGCACCATTATGATAAATAGCATCGATTTTACTGGCGATCTCTTGAAATTGCGTTGCTTCCAAACCCAAAAGTGGCTTTGATAAGTCTCCTGGTAAGGGAATAATTCTCGAACTTAAAGATTCATCCCACAGGTAATAGGATTCTAAACTGTCCCGTAACTTTTGTTTGCCTGCCTCAAAATTTGAACACCTTACCAAGCAATAAATCTCAGCCTCTGTTTGTTGCAAAAGTTCGTAAAGTAAAAATGCTCCTAAAAAGCCTGTTGCTCCCGTTAACAAGATACAAGTACCGTCAGTAACAACTGCACCTGGATTTTCGGGGTGACTTGTTAGTTGAATTGTGGGGTCAAGCATCGCTTCAGTTTTGAAATCTATTAGAGTTTGAGGCTGAGTTGAATCGTTATTTTCTGGATGAATAACTCTGGCGATATTTTGAGCCAGACTATCTATTCTAGGTGTTTCTAGTAAACTGCGTAAAGATATATCTATCTGAAGAGTTTCTCTGATTTTGGCGAGTAGCTGAGTCGTGAGTAAAGAATGTCCTCCT
This sequence comes from Pleurocapsa sp. CCALA 161, assembly GCF_003003995.1. Classification (GTDB taxonomy): domain Bacteria; phylum Cyanobacteriota; class Cyanobacteriia; order Cyanobacteriales; family Xenococcaceae; genus Waterburya. The sequence continues at coordinate 8,840 of NZ_PVWF01000020.1, forward strand.
AAGTCAAAGAAATTATCGTAAATGCTAATTTGCTCAACTTTTAGGAGATCGCGCCAAATTTCAACCAATATTTCTTCGATCGGAGTGCGAGGAGCAACAAAAATTCCTGAATTATGCGATCGCACCTGTTCTGGTCTGGGTAGGGATTGACGATCTATTTTGCCATTAGGAGTTAATGGTAAATTGTCTAGTAACACGAATACAGACGGTATCATGTAATTTGGCAGCTTTTCTTGCAAAAAATAGCGTAATTCCTCAATACTTGGTGCTGATTCTTGATGAGGAACACCATAGGCAACTAAACTTTGATAATTAGTTTGCTCTTCTCTGACAACAACTACACTTTCTTGTAAATCTGGATGTTGATTTAGGGTTAGTTCAATCTCTTCTAATTCAATCCGATAACCTCTAATTTTTACTTGGCGATCGCTCCTCCCCAGAAATTCAATATTTCCATCAGCCAAATATTGCCCTAAGTCACCGGTTTTGTATAAACGCGCATCTAGATCCTGACTAAACGGATGAGGAATAAATTTCTCGGCTGTAAGTTGTGGTTGATCGAGATAGCCTTGAGCTATTCCTGTCCCGCCAAGATAAATTTCCCCTGGAACTTGAATGGGAACTGGATTAAGCAGAGAATCAAGGATATAGATCTCAACATTAGCTATTGGTTTACCAATGGGAATTCGCCCAGGTATTTCAGATTGACAGTGATAGACGCTACTCCAGACAGTGTTTTCAGTTGGTCCGTATTCATTAAATAGATTAGTTTCTGGTAGTTTGGCTAAATGGCGTTTGACTAATTCTTGAGTACAAGATTCTCCTGCCACAATGACGGTTTGTAACGATTGGAGAGCTTGCGGCTTCGACTCCTGGAGGGTCAAAGCATATAAAGAAGGCAGACAGAGTAGATGAGAAATGTGATCGCGATCAATCGACTCGATTAACTTGGGTATGTCTCGCGGTAAATCTGCTTCCGGTAAGTATAGTGTTCCTCCCTGACATATTGTCCAGAAAATACCAGCAACCGAACTATCAAAGGCAAAGGATGAAAGCAATAAAAAGCGAGTTACAGGTTGTTGATAATAGCTAATACGAGCGCAAGTAGAATGGACTAAATTTCGATGATTAATCCGAACACCTTTGGGTTTACCTGTCGAACCAGAAGTGTAAATAATGTACGCTAGATTGTTAGGGATTAAATCTAGGGCTAAATTTTCTTGATTATGATTAGCAATTGTTTCCCAGTCTGTATCCAAACAGATTTTAGGAACTTGTTGATGTTGAGATAAGGTTTCTAACAATAATTGCTGAGTTAGTAAAAATGGAGTCTGGGAATTTTCTAAAATCCAAGTGATTCTTGCTTGAGGATAGGTTGGATCTATTGGGACATAAGCACCACCTGCTTTGATAATACCCAGAATACCCACGAGCATTAAAAGCGATCGCTCGACACAAATTCCGACTAATGTTCCTGGTTGTAATCCTAGTTTTTGTAAATAGTGTGCCAGTTGATTAGCGCGTTGGTTAAGATCTTTGTAGGTAAGTTGTTGATCGTCGAACACCACCGCAACATTATCTGGTGTCGATCTCACTTGTTCTTCAAACAGGTGATGAATACATTTGTCTGTCGGATAATCGGCTTGGGTTTGGTTAAATTCAACTAATAACTGATTCCTAGCGCGATCGCTTAATATATTTAAAGTGTCGATCTTTGCTTCTGGATTCTCAACAGCACTTTCTACTAACAGATAAAATTGATCTTGTAATCGCTTAATATCTTCTAAAGTAAATTGGGCTGAATCGTAATAAAAATCAGTAACTACAGAATTATCTTGGGGGCGACAAGACAACTTAACTTCAAATTTATCTGTACAGGTAAATTGTTGATAGAGAGAGAAAGAAAGATTATCTTCACAATATTTGATAGCTTCTGATTCAAAATCGAAGCCAATTAGACAGAAATTAAATTGTTGAGTATTATCAATGATTTCTTGCCAATCAAAACATTCTTGCCATCGAGATATTTCGGCTAAAGATTCCTCGATATTTTGCACAATTTGACTAAAGCTAAGATGGTCATTTAAATGATTATGCAGAGGTAAATTTTTGGCAAATAATCCTATTGTGTCTTTCAGTTCTGGATATTCTCTACCAGCACAAGCAATACCAATAATAATATTTTCTTGTTTAGTTAAACGCCAGAGTAAAGTTTGCCAGCAAGCCAATAAAAAATTGGCAACAGAAGTATCGTAATCTAGGGCAGTTTTTCTAATTTTTTTAGCTGTATTTTTAGTAATTTTAGTAGTAAATAGGCGAGGTGAAAATTCTAATTTATGCCTAAGATGACTTTCTCTAGGTAGCTTAAGATGTCCCAAAGTAGAAAAATCTTGTTTGCTCCAATATTCTCGACCAATTTCTGTTTCCGCTGCTGCCAAAATTTCGTTTTGCCATTCAGCAAAATCTACATATTGTAAAGGCTGTTCTGATATACTTTCCCCTTGCAAACAGGCTGAATAAGAACGACTCAGTTCTCGAATCAAATTGCGGATACTGCTCAAATCGACTAGCATCGCCGAAGTATTTATTATTAATAGATGGCGTTGCTTAGATAAAGTAACTAGACACGTATTAAATATCGATTCTTGCTCAAAATCAAGAGGTAAATTTTTAGTTGTTGCTAAAACATTTTCAATTTCTTGCTCTTGTGCTTGAGGAGTAAGATCTCTTAAATCGTAGAATTTTTCGAGTAAAGTTAAACCATCTAAATCGTCCGCGATCGCCTGAACGGGAATACTAATTCCAGGAAGATAACGAAAGTTTGTCCGCAGAATCTCGTATCGATTAACAATATTTTCTAAAGCCATTTTTAAAACTTGAATATTCAAGTTTCCCTCAATTAAAATAGCGCACTGAACGCGATAATTTTGAGAATCATTATCTTTATGTAACGACCATAAATATTCTTGTTGTAATGACAGTCTAAATCCTTCTTTTATTTCTGTTAACATGGTTCGATTATTACTTAACTGCTACGTCTTTGCTATTAATTGCTTGTGCCATCCCTACTACAATTTTACGAACACCTTGATAGGGGTAACGTCCATGTACTGCTAGCATATTATCTAGCAATAAAACATCTCCTTTTTGCCAAGAAAAAGTGATCATTTCTTGTTGATAGGCATTACGAAGATGATCTAAAACTGAAGCTTCAATGGGAGAACCATCACCATAATAGGTATTAGTGGGTAAATTTTCTTCTTTAAATCCAGAAAATAAAGCATCACGAATTTGCGGTTTAAGAGTAGAGACATGAAAAAAAGTAGCATGATTAAACCAAACTTTTTCCTTTGTTTGAGGATGAGAAACAAAAGCCGATCCTACTTGCCTAGTTCTCAAACCTTCTTCTCCTTTCCATTTCCATTGAATATTATTTTGACGACAATAGGCTTCAACTTTGGTTTTATCAGTTGTTTGAAAAACAGTTTGCCAAGGTAAACCAAAACCATCGCCAAAATTTCGCAGATACATTATTTTTTTTGCTTGAAAGCGTTCTTGAATGTCACGATCTATCTGCTGTAAAATATTGCGACATCTGCCTATTGGAGTTTCTCCTCCTGCTGATGCTGGAGTTAAGCAAAAAAATAAAATTCTCAGAGGAAAAGTAGGGGAGTAAGAATGTTCGTTATGAGGAAAAATACTTTGATCTGCGGGATAATCGGTGGAAGTATAAATGTTTCCACTAACTTGAGTACGAGGTGAGGCTCGATACTTATATTCTAAAGCTGGCTGACAAATAGCTGCAATAAATTGCTCGAATTTATCGACAGTTTCAATTTCAAAATTGCGAAATAGTATTGCTCCATACTTTAGTAAGTTTTTTTCGACAAATTCTCGATTTTTAGTCCCCCATGAGATCGGATCTAAGCCTTTAATAATAGGTTTAATAACCAAAGGAAATTCTTTTTCACGATGCAAAAATTCTGTTTTAATTAATTTTTCTGGAGACGAATTAATCGGTTTTCGATTAATTTTTCTGAATTTAGAAATTTCAGTTTTCATAATCTAATTATCCAAATTTTACTTACATTAAAGACTTGCGTTGAACCTTCCCTAGCTTCTGGCTTAGGGCTATTTGATATTCATGCTCCTGGGATTGATGCTGTTGTTTTGCTGCACAACTCAAAATAGATTTAAGTTCGCCTAATTGTAGTTCTGGTCGCCGAGCAATTGTAGATAGTATTAGTTTTAAATTTGTCAGCAATTCGGCTATTTTGCGATCGCTGAATAAGTCCGTATCATATTTTAGTAGACCATTTAATCCTGCCTCTGTATCTTCTAAATCTAGAAGCAGATCGTACTCTGCTATCTTTTTATCGAGATCTATCGAACTTATTATTAAACCAGGCAATTCTAAAGATGATATAGGAGTATTCTGAAGAATTATTTTGACCTGGAATAATGGTGTGTGACTTAAACTTCGTTTTGGATTTAAGACTTCTACTAACTTTTCAAAAGGTAAATCCTGATTAGCATAAGCATCTAAAGTTACGTGACGTGTTCTTGTTAGCAATTCTGGAAAGCTTGGGTTTCCAGAAAAATCGCTACGTAAGACTAATTGATTAACAAAAAAGCCAATTAAATTTTCAATTTCACTTTGATGACGATTAGCAATATCAGTACCGATAAGCATATCTTCTTGATTTGTATACCAATGGAGTAAAGTTTGAAATGCTGTGAGTAATGTCATGAATAAAGTTACATCATGCTTGATGCTGAAGTTTTTCAACTCATCAGACAAAGCTTTGGCAATTACAAAAGGTTGTTGTCCGCCGCGAAAAGTTCTAACATTTAGTCGAGGATTAGCAATTGGCAGTTTAAGGATCGGTAATTCACCACCTAACTTGCTCTTCCAATAATTTAATTGCCGATCTAAAACTTCTCCCTGTAAGTAATTTCGTTGCCAAACAGCATAATCTGCATATTGAATTGGTAATTCTGGCAGAGGTGATGGTTTGCCAGATAAAAAGGCTTGATAAAGTGTGGCAACTTCTTGAACTAAAATACCTGTAGACCAACCATCAGAAATGATATGGTGCATGGTAAAAAGGATGATGTGTTCTATATCGCTAAGTCGAATTAAGGTAACTCGCAATAAGCAATCTTGCTCTAGACAGAATGGTTTTAATGCTTCTTGTTCGGCGAGTTTGGTGACTTCTTGTTCTCGTTCCGTTTTGAGTAAATTGGTCAAATCGATTATAGGTAGTTGAAAATTAATTTCAGGATGAATAACCTGTATTGGTTCATCAGTAACTATTTGAAAGCTAGTGCGTAGAATTTCGTGTCGCTCAATAATTGCTTCGAGGGTTTGAATTAAAACATCTATATTTAATTTGCCCTGCAAACGTAAAGCTTCAGGAATATTATAGGCAGGGCTATCTGGTTTTAATTGAGCGAGAAACCAAAGGCGTTGTTGAGCAAAAGATAAAGGCAAATCTCCCTCTCTAGCTACAGGCGTGATCGGTGGTATTTCTGCTGCGATACTGCTGTCTAATTGTTTGGCTAATTCTGCTACGGTGGGATGTTCAAACAAACAACGCAAAGGTAACTCGGTAGATAAACTCTGACGTATCTTGGAGATAACTTGAGTCGCCAGTAAAGAATGTCCTCCCAATTCAAAGAAATTATTATCAATACCTACTTGCTTTAAATTCAACACTTCTTGCCAGATATTAGCAATGATTTCTTCTTGAGGAGTGCGAGGTGAAATATAAGTTTCCTGATTTTGATACCAGTATAAATCAGGAATCGGTAACGAGTTGCGAGCGCATTTTCCACTAGGAGTAAGCGGGAAAGCCTCTAACTCCATCAACGCAGCAGGAATCATATAATCTGGCAACTTGGACTTAAGATATTCCCGTAATTGTTGACTATCTAGTTGTTCCTGAGCAAGATAATAAGCAACTAATCTTTTATCTCCAGTTTGATCTCCCCAAGGGATAACCACACAATCTTTAATTGCTGAATGTTTTGCTACAACTGCTTCAATTTCTCCTAATTCAATCCGAAAACCCCGAATCTTAATTTGATTATCGATTCTTCCCAAATATTCAATTGAACCATCGGATAGATAACGAGCTAAGTCTCCAGTTTTATATAGTCGCCTTCCTTTGCTAAATGGATTTTCAATAAACTTTTCTTTGGTTAATTCGGGCTGATTTAAATACCCTCTAGCTAACCCTACTCCACCAATATGTAACTCTCCTCCTACTCCAATCGGCACGGGTTGTAAATCTCGATTTAAAATATATATCTGTGTGTTGGCGATAGGGCGACCAATAGGAATTGTAGTAAGGGCAGTTGGCCCTAAAGGACTCGCTTCGCATCGCGAACTATCCTGACATTCTGGTTGACATTGCCAATAAGTGACATCGATCGCTGCTTCTGTTGGTCCATAAAGATTGTATAGTTCACAGTCTAGCCGAGCAAAAAACTTTTGTTGTAGAGGGAAAGATAGTTCTTCGCCACTACAAATAACTCGCTTTAGAGATCGACAATGTTCTAATCCTTCTGCTTCTAAAAATACCTTTAACATCGAAGGAACAAAATGCAGGGTAGTTATGTTGTTTTTTCTAATCAAATCGATTAAATAGTTAGGATCGCGATGTCCTTCAGGTTTAGCTACTATTAGACGCGCACCCACCATCAAGCACCAGAAAAATTCCCAGACTGAGACATCAAAGCTAAAGGGAGTTTTTTGTAATACACTATCGACTGTTGTTAGTTGGTAAGCATCTTGCATCCACAGTAAGCGATTTAAAATACCTCGATGGGTGTTCATTGCACCCTTGGGTTTACCTGTCGAACCAGAAGTGTAAATTACATAAGCCAGATTATCTAGACTCAGATTACAATTAGGGTTAGCTTTACTCTCTTCTGCGTTTGGCTTTTGCTCTCGTTCTAAAAAAACTACTTGAGCTTGATGAGGAGGAAGCTTTTCTTGAATGAACTGTTGAGTAATTAGAATCGAAGCTTGAGAGTTCTCTAACATGAAAGCTAATCGCTCGAGAGGATAACTAGGATCGAGTGGAATGTATGCTCCTCCTGCTTTAAGAGTGGCTAAAAGCGCAATTACTAATTCGAGGGATCTCTCAAGACAAATTCCAACTCTTTCTTCTGGTCTGACTCCTTGTTTTTGCAGGTAGTGTGCTAATTGATTGGCTTTAGTGTTTAATTCTTGATAAGTTAATTGTTGGTTTTCAAAAATAACTGCAATAGCATCTGGTGTTTTCTCTACCTGGACTTCAAATAAGGTGTGGATATATTTGTCTTGAGGATAATCAACTTCTGTGTCATTCCACTCTACTAATAACTGCTGTGTTTCGTCTTTAGTTAATAAGGGTAATTGTAATACTGATGTTTCTAGTTGAGTTGCGATCGCCTTCAATAACACCTGAAAATGTTCTACCATTCTTTTGATGGTGCTAGGCTTAAATAAGTCGGTGCTGTACTCAAACACTCCTGCTAATCCAGAAGGGGATTCAAACATATACAGGCTGAGATCGAATTTGGCTGTTTGACCTTCTTCGCTAATTGAACTTAAAGTTAATCCTGGCAATGTTAGTTCGGACTCTGGCGCATTTTGCAAGGCAAACATAACATCAAACAAAGGATTGCGATTGAGATGACGCTCTGGTTTTAGTTCTTCTACGAGTCGCTCGAAGGGTAAATCTTGATTGCTATAAGCTCCTAGGGTGACTTGTTTGACTCTTTGCAGTAACTCTTTAAAGCTAGGATTGCCTTCTATATTAGTTCGCAATACTAAGGTATTCACAAAGAAACCAATTAAACCTTCAATTTCAGCACGGTTACGATTGGCTATGGGAGTGCCGACTAGAATATCTTCTTGCTGGCTATAACGATGCAGTAAAACTTTGAAAGCTGCTAGCAACAGCATAAACAGGGTAACTCCTTCTTTCTGACAAAGAGCTTTAAGAGCCTGGGTTAGAGATGGAGAAATAGTGAAAGATTGGTTAGAGCCTTGATAAGTAAGCTTAATTGGTCGAGGATAGTCTGTCGGTAGGTTTAAGATCGGGGGATTACTACCTAATTGCTGTTTCCAGTAATTAAGTTGGGTTGACTGCGCTTTTCCTTGTAACCATTGGCGCTGCCAAACTGCAAAGTCGGCATATTGAATTGATAATTCTGGTAAAGGGGACGGTTTCCCTGATAGAAAGGCTTGATAGAGAGTCGCTATTTCTTGAATTAAGATGCCTGTTGACCAATTATCCGAAACGATATGGTGGGTAGTAAATAAAATTGTATGTTCTTGGCAACCGCATTTAAGCAGAGTAACTCGCAGTAATAAATCTTGTTCTAAGTTAAATGGTTTTTCTGCTTCTTGCTGGGCTAATTGTTTTACTTCTCTTTCTTTTTGAGTTGGGGATAAATTGGTTAAGTCGATGACTGAAAGCTGAAAATCTACTTCCGACTTAATAATTTGAATGGTTTGTGCTGTAACTGTAGTAAATGTTGTTCTTAAAATTTCATGTCGTCTAATAATTTCCCGTAAGCTCTGTTCTAATACCGCAACCTGAAGTTCACCAGTTAAACGCCAAGCTGAAGGTTGATTATAAAAAGGGTTGCCAGGTTCTAAGCGATCGAGAAACCACAACCTTTGTTGAGCAAAGGATAAAGGGATATTACCAGTTCGGGAAAAGGGTTGAATGGGAGTTGAAGACAGGTTAAGCTGAAGCAAGAATTCTAAGATTTCTGCTTTACGTTGGGCTAGTTCGGTTTTTAAGTTTGGGGTGAGTACATCTTTAGGAGCATTGCAGCGTAAGCGCACCTCTGAAGTAGCTTCTGGGCTACTCTCAGTCCAGAGTTTGACATCTAAACTATTGAGATGGGATAACAACTCGTTAATGGTTTTCATAGCTCAATTTCCTCTTACCTTTTTATCTTTGATTCTTTCATTTGAGAAATATTTAATTCATTGTTGTTTTTTGAGTTTGAGTTTGAAATAAAAGTTATATAAACTTCAGATATTTATTTAGTTTTCGTGATTGCTTAGAGCTAAAAAATATAATTCAAATAATTTTTATAAGATGTAAAATAATACTAAGTTTTGTATAAACATTTACAAAATAAAACTATCAGTTATCGAAAATATTGTTTAGCAAAACTTTTGGTAATTAGTATCTAACAGTTTGACATTGCAGTTATAGTAGAACTTTTTTATAGCTTACGACAAACATATACTTTTGTTCCAGCCATATTCAGATCATTTATGGCTAAATCTCTTTCTACATCATATATATTGACAATCGTAAATCCTATTTTTTCTAAAGCAGGCTGAACTTCTAATTTAGTAAAAGCTCTTGTTGATAAAACTACTTCTGAACGTTGCCATTCTCCTTCGATTAATCGAAACACAATATGATGATGTTGAGCAGTTTTGCTTTTTACATTAAAGTTTTTACGCATAATCCAAGCAGAATCATTTGTAGAATTAACTTCTACTTTATCCTTCCCTAAATCCAATTTGTAAACTTCTTCATCTTCTAATTCAAATACAAACCATCCATTTTCTAGGAGTGCATTATAGGTATTTTGAAAGACAGATATTAGTTCCTCTAACGTCATAATATGAAGGAAGACAGATATTGAAATAGCTGCATGAAAAGTTGGTGTTAATTTAAAAGAGCGTAAGTCATCTAAAATGTAGAAACCATCGGATGTATTTTCACGAGCTTTTAATAACATACCTTCTGAGCCATCTATTCCGGTAGCTTGATACCCTTTTCCTATTAGTTCTTTCATTAAGCTTCCTTCACCACAACCAAGGTCTAAAATTTGTGCTTTTTTGGGAAGATATTGCAAAAGTAGTTTGTCTAAAATTGGTATTATAATTTCATTATTAGCTTTCCCGTCATGGTAAACAGGAGAGAGGGAATCGTATTGAGAATAACGGCTTATTAAAGACATGATACTTACCTCAGATTATGTTGACTAAATTGTTCTTTTTCTTCTATTTCCTTGATTTATTTTCCCTAGGAACTCTATTCAAAATACATTTAATCTACTAAGTTGCAACAACTCATTAATGCTTTTCATAGCTCAATTTCCTCGCGGTCGCTTGCTATATCAGTGGGAATAGTCTGTAATTGTTGTAGGCTTTGCATACTGTCAAGATAAGTAGCTAACTTAGCTACTGTTGGTTCTTCAAATAAACTACGTAAAGGTATTTCTTGTTGGTATTGCTCTCTTAAGCGAGATATAACTTGGGTGGCTAACAAAGAATGTCCCCCCAGCTCGAAAAAGTCATCATCAACACTGATTTGCGATCGCTTTAATACCTCTTGCCAAATAATTGCTACGGTTTTTTCCGTCACTGTCTGGGGTGGGATAAATTCTCTGGGAGTATCTTGAATTTCAGGTAAGGCTCGTTTATCTATCTTGCCACTTGGGGTAAGGGGTAAGACAGGTAAAGACATCAAAGCGGAGGGAATCATCTGCTGGGGTAATCTTGTTTCGAGAAACTGGCGTAGCTGTAGAATAAGTTGGCTATCGTTTACCAGGCTGATGTTTTTAGGTACTACATAGGCTAATAGAGTCTTATCTCCTGAATCATCTTTAAGAACGTTCGCAACTGCTATATCAATCTCTGGATGTTGATTTAAAACTGCTTCAATTTCACCCAGTTCAATCCGAAATCCGCGAATTTTAACCTGGTTATCGATTCTACTAAGGTATTCAATTGAACCGTTGGGCAACCATCGCCCCTTATCTCCTGTTTTGTACAGTAAATCTGTCTCGACTCCTGGTAACGGTTTAGCAGTTTCAGGAAAGGGATTGGGTATAAAGCTAGCTTGGGTTTTTTCTTCATTGCGCCAATAACCCAACCCGACTCCATAACCCGATACACAAATTTCTCCTGGTACGCCGATAGGTAATACTTGTAAATCTTTATCCAGAACATATAGATTCAGATTAGCTAATGGTTTGCCAATGGGAACAGTACGTTGATTGGCTGGCAAGGGTTGTTCAATAATTGCTTGAGTAATATCGTCACTAGCTTCAGAAGGGCCATAAGCATTAACAATGGGAATAGTAGGATATAAACTTAGCCACTGATTAACTAAATCTACTGAGACCGAATCTCCCGTTACCATCATCCATTGCAGACATGGTAATTGGCTAACTTCAGGGACTAGGTTGGAAATGTATTCTAGTAAATCTTTGAGTACCACTGGTACTAATTCGAGCAAAGTAATATTTTCTTGTTGAATCGTTTGAAATAACTTTTCGGGATCGCAGATGGTTTCCGTATCGACAATAATAGTTTTACCGCCAATCAGAATGGGTGCTAAAAATTGCCAGACAGAAATATCAGAAGAAGCGGGCGCACTTTGGAGGAAAGTTAAATCTTGAGTTAAGTTTAAAGCCTCAAACTGAGCATAGATATGATTAATCGCCCCGCCATGTCTAATCATCGCTCCTTTGGGCGTGCCTGTTGAGCCAGAAGTATAGATGGTATATGCTAAATCTGTTCCCTTTCGCTCTAAATTAAGATTATCTGAATTACCTACTTCTGAAGAAAACCAAACATAATTAATTTTCCCGTTTCTTCGTCTCCCCGTCTCCTTGTCTTCATCCAAACAAATTAGATTCTTAACTTCGGGGCAATCTATAATTAATTCGTTTAAGGACTCTAAACTATCTGCATCACTTAGAACAGTCTTCACTTGACTATTGGTAAGCATATATTTAATTCTTTCAGCAGGATAAGTACTATCAATTGGTACATAAACTCCACCTACTTTTAAAATTGCCAAAATTGAGATTAGAAAATTAATGTCTCTCGCTTTGACAACAGCAATAAATTCTCCTGGCTGGATCTTTAATTGCTTCAGCGATCTCGCTAATTGATTCGCTTTTTGATTGAGTTCTTGATAGGTTAAACGATCTTTTTTATAGCTGACTACAATGCGATCTGGTGTTTTATTTACCTGTACTTCAAATAAACTATCTATAGTTTGGGTAACTGGATATTCTCGACTATTATGATTAAACTCTTGTAATATTTGGGTGCGACCGCCTTCTGTAATTAAGCTAAAATTCGATATTTGACAATTATGAATATTGTTGATATTGGCTACTAAGGTATTAATATAATATTTACCAAATAATTCGATAGTTTGTTGCTTAAATAACGAGCTTTTATATAATATTTTTCCTTTGATATGATTATTTTCAACAGTAAAAGTAATTATAATGTCGTTGTTTATTGCTTCTAGAGTATTCAGCCGATGGATATTCTCTAAAGCAATTACCAGATCGAAAATTGGGCATCTATTAGCTTGCTCGGATATTTTTAGTTGTCGAACTAAATCTGTCAATGGATAATGTTGATAACTATAAGATTTAATAGTAGTATCTTTAACTCGTTCTAAAATCTCTTTAAAAGTAAGTTGTTGATCGAGCTTAAAACGTAGTGGTATAACATTATCATTTAGAGTTTGATAACTGGGTGAACCAATAATAATTTCATCGCGATCAAAATATTTATGGAGAAAAATAACTGAGCTTGTTAGAAGCAGTAAATAAATAGAAAAATCAGAACCTTGAGTTATTTTAGTAATCTTGTTTGATAAATCTACTGGAAGCTCAAAAATAAATTGAGAATCTATTTTTGTTGAATTTTTAGCTCTAATATAATCAGGGATACAACTTGTTTCTGCTAGTTCTCCAGCTAATTGGTTTGACCAAAAAACTTTGTGAAAAAATAATTCTTCAGGAGCAAGAGTATTATTACGATAATTGGCGACAATCATTTTCTTAAATCAAACTAATTAATAAAATTGAGATCGGCAATACATACAATTCATGATAAATTTTAGTATTGCCAAATTCTGACAATGTTTAGCTAACTGCCTAAAAAAAGTTAAGCGCTAACTTTTTCTAACTGAGAATTGTTGTACATATTTTTGGTTAAACAATCAGTTAAAACTTGTTGAATTATTGAACAACCCTGTTGCAAAATCGACATTTCGATATTTAAAGGAGGTAAAATCTTGAGAACGGTATCACCTCTGCCTACTCGCTCGATAATTAATCCTTGATGAAAACAGCGATCGCTTATATTTTTAACGAGCTGAGGATTGTTAAATTTACCAAGGTCTATCCCCCAAATCATCCCAATACCCCGTATTTCTATCCTCTCATCTATTGGTTTTATTTTCTCATTTAAAAAGGTTTTTAAGAAAAACTCTTTCAGTTCAACTTCTTTTTCAAGATCGATATTTTCTCGATATTCAAGTGCAGCAGTTCCTCCCACAAATGCTAATTGATTGCCTCGAAAAGTCCCTGTATGTTCTCCTGCCTTCCAGATATCTAGTTCTGGTTTAATTAATAATAGTGACATGGGAAAACCATAACCACTAATTGATTTAGAGAGAATAACTAAATCAGGAACTATATTAGCTCTTTCAAAAGAGAAAAAAGACCCAGTACGACCACAACCAACTTGGATATCATCACAGATCAATAAAATATCGTGGCGATCGCATAAAGCTCTTAATTTTTGCATCCATTCTATGGGTGCAACTGTAATTCCACCTTCTGCTTGTACGGTTTCAAAAATAATTGCTGCTGGTTTAGCAATACCTGAATGAGAATCGTCAAGTACAGATTCTAAATATGCTATGGTATCCAAATTTGCCATTTTGCCATCGGGATAAGGCATAAATGTAACGTCATTAGCAATACCAAAAATACCCGCTCGTATTTCTTTGTTGCCCGTAATTGATAAGCTGCCTGATGTCATGCCATGAAATGCCCCCATAAAGGAAAAGATTCCCGTTCTTTGTTTGACTTTTCTCGCTAGTTTTAATGCTGCTTCTACGGCATTTGTTCCCGTTGGACCACAAAATTGCAAACGATAGTCTAGTTTTCTTGGTGACAAGATAGAACTCTGAAACTTGGCGATAAATTTTTCTTTAGCATCAGTATAAAAATCTAATCCATGAGCGATCGCATCAGAATTTAAGTAATCGATTACTTGCTGTTTAATGTAGTCGTTATTATGACCGTAATTTAATGCTCCTGCTCCTGCTAAAAAGTCGATATATTCTTTAGATTCAGAATAGATAATTGATTCTTTGGCTTTGTTAAATACAGTAGGAAAACTACGGCAGTAACTTCTAACATTTGACTCGTATTGTTCAGAAATTTTCATGGTATCTTTTGAAATTTGTGATTAAGTTATGCGACTATTTAAACTAAAAGTGGAATGCTTAACTACTAATAAATTTTGCCTTTAAAGAGAGCAGTTTTCAAAATCAAACGTAACTTGTTGTTCTAACATTGTGATAGTTTGTTTTTGTTTTGCGGTTAATAGAGAGATATCCTGTAAAGAACTATCTGGATTGTTAATAATAAACTTCAGCAGTATTTTGAAATGAGTTAATACGGCATCAATTGTACTAACAGCAACTAAGTTAAAGTCGTAGTTTATACCTATTAATAAAGGGTAAACGGGAACTACAACTACAGTAATGGGATAATTAATTTTGTAAAAAGTATTGAAAGCAGTAATTTCTAGTTCTCGTTTATCTTCCCGTAAACTTTCAGGTTGTGGTAAGTTTTCAAAGACGACAATACTTTCAAACAAAGATGATCCTGGCGGTATTTCACTCCAGGTTTTAACTTCTACTAAAGGACTATATTCATATTGACGAATTTCAACTAATAATTTTTGAAGTTCTTTGAGCCAAGGTAGTATGGTCTGTTGGGGATCGACATTAACTCTGACAGGTAGAGTATTAAGTAACATTCCCGCAATGGATTCAACACCTTCTAATTCAGGTGGACGACCAGAGACAGTACAGCCATAAATTACCTCTTGTTGGCAACTGTAATAACTAAGTAAGATTGCCCAAGTTCCTTGAATTAGGGTATTTAACGTCAAGTGATTTTGTTTAACAAAAGCATTGAGCGCACTGCTCATGGCTGGAGATAAAGCAATTTGTCGATCATCATATTGTTCTTGGCGATCGCTATTGGCCTCCATATATAGATTATGGAGCGGAGTCGGCATTTTAATTCCTGCTAACATCTCTTGCCAAAACTGCTCCGCTTGAGATGTGTCTTGTTTTTGCAACCAGTCAATGTAACTACGGAAGGGAGTACTAGGAGCTAAAGATAACTCCTGTTCTTTACAGATACCTTGATATATTTGCACTACTTCATTGAGCAGTAGAGGAATTGACCAACCATCTGCCACAATAAAGTGTCTGGTCCAAATCAGTTCATAGATATCGTCAGCCAGGCGGAATAGAGTTAAGCGCATGGGACAGGGTTGAGCCAAATCGAAGCTATTGGCGCGATCTTGTTTTAAAAAGGAGTTCAATTGTTCTTGCTTTTGCTCGACCTCGATTCCTCGCCAATCGTGATGCTCTAAGGTTACTTCTACTTGTTTGTAGATAACTTGTAGGGGTTGTTCCACATCTTCCCAATAAAAACCCGTGCGTAAGATCGTGTGTCTTTGTATTACTTGCTGCCAAGCTCGTTCAAAAGCATCGATTTCGAGTAATGTTTTTAAGGTAAATGTGTCTTGGAACAAATACAGTCCGTTTTCCGAATCATATAGACTGTGGAAGAGAATACCCTTTTGTACGGGTGTAAGTTCGTAAATGTCTTCAATTGACCCCAACAGAGCAGGTGCAATCTTATCTTTTAATTCGAGTAATAAGAATTGATCACTATCTTGTGTTTCGGAAGTTAAATCAATCTCTGGAGAAGAATCTTTTGTTGTTATCTCTGCTGCTAAACTAGCGACGGTAGGATATTCAAATATTTGTTTGGGGGTAGTTTGTAACCCTACTTGGTGGACTTTGGCGACGATTTGAATACTTAAGATTGAGTCTCCGCCTAACTCGAAGAAATTATCGTGTATGCTTACTCGTTCAATTTCCAGTACCTTTGCCCAAATATCCGCCAGGATTGTTTCTGTGGGATTACGAGGAGGAACAAACACTTTTTCTGAATCAAGTTCATGTTTAACCTGTTCTGGTTCGGGTAACGCTTGGCGATCTACCTTGCCATTAGGGGTGAGAGGTAAAGCCTTTAATTGCACCCAAAGGTTAGGAATCATATAATCAGGTAATTTCTGACTGAGAAAATTTTGTAAGTCTTTATCGGTTAATGTCTGCCGTTGCTCTGTGACGATATATGCCGCGAGACGTTTTCGCTCGGATTTATCAATGGTAACTGTAGCGATCGCATCTTTAATATTAGGATGTTGTTGTAATGTGGATTCTATTTCACCTAATTCGATTCGATAGCCTCGAATTTTAACCTGATGGTCGATTCTACCTAAGAACTCTATGTTTCCATCTTCTAGATAGCGCGCCTTATCTCCAGTTTTGTAAAGAGAAGGCAGAAGATGTTTATTCTCTGAAGCAAGCTCTTCGATGAAAGGATTTTTGATAAACTTTTCAACAGTTAATTCTGGACGATTAAAATAACCTCTACTAACCTGTACACCGCCGATATAGATTTCTCCTGGTACGCCTATGGGGACTGGTTGTAAACTGCGATCAAGTAGATAAATTTGAGTATTAGCGATCGCTTTCCCTAAAGGTACTGTTGCGGATGCAGAGATGTTTGTTTCTGGGGAAATGGCAAAAGTACAAACTCCGATGGTGGTTTCTGTCGGGCCATAATGATTGAAAATTTGGCAATTAGGCTGATATTGTTGAACTTTATGGACTAATTGCCAGCTTAAGGCTTCCCCACCTAAGATTAAGCATTTTTTCGGTAATATTTTTTCTGGTTCGGCAGCACTGAGTAAAGCATTTAAGTGAGAGGGAACGATTTTAAGACAATCTAGAGAATAGCGATCGCTATAAGCTGCAAATGCTTCAGGATTGGTTGCTCTTTCAGTTGAGATGAGATGCAAACAGCCTCCAGTTAACAAAGCAGGGAAGACAACGGTATTACCTAAGTCGGCCGCGAGGGAAGAAACCAGAGCAAAACTTTTGTTTTCTTTTAAATTAAGTCTGTCAGAGATGGCATAGCAATAATTGAGGAGTTGTTGCTGTTCGATGGCTACTCCTTTGGGTTTTCCAGTCGAACCAGAAGTAAACAAGACATATGCTAAATTTTCTGTGGTTGTTTCGTTAGGGAGATTGGTATTACTTTCACCTGCAATCTTTTCCCAGTCTTCATCTAAACAAATTACTTTTCTATTGGATTGAGGTATGGTAGAAGCTAATTTTTGCTGAGTTAAAACTATCTGAGTATCTTCTAAGCGATCGCTCAATGCTTCTGTAGGAAGATTCGCATCAAGAGGTAAGTATGCCCCTCCTGCTTTGAGAATGCCTAACAGTCCGATAATTGATAAAGAGGATTTTTCTAAGTACAATCCTACTAATACTTCGGGCTTAACTCCTTTCTTTTGTAAGTAATGAGCTAATTGATTGGCTTGCTGATTGAGTTGGGCATAGGATAATTGTTGCTCCTCAAAAATAACCGCCATGTTATTGGGGGTTTTTTGTACTTGCTCCTCAAATAGTTGCTGAATAGATTTGTTTTGGGGATAGTCTTTTGCAGTTTGATTAAACTCTTGGAGAATTTTATGGCGATCACTTGCAGGAAGAATAGATAATTGCTCTATTTTTGATTCTGGATGTTCTTTGACATCTTCTAACAGGGTTTGAAACTGCCTAGCGATACTATCGATAGTCTCTGGTGAGAAATAATTGTGATCGTAATTAAGTTCTAGCAGTAGAGAGTTATTACTCTGAATACCAGATAGCTTAAGCTTATATTTTTCAATGCAGCTCGATTGTTTTAACAAAGAAAAAGTAACGCCGACCACATCTCGTGGAGTAGGCAATTCTTGAAACTCAAACCCAATGGGAAATACTAAATTATCATTAGCTATAGATTCTGGGACAAAATAATCTTGCCATTCTTGAACCGACTCTAAAGTCTGTCCCAGGGATGCTAAAACTTCAGCAAAAGTTTGACCCTGAGTGAAATCACTCTTAATTGGCAACCAGGTAGCCAACAATCCCATAATTGGGTGCATTTCTACATATTCTCGGCGATCGCTCTCCATGCCGATAACGATGCTAAATTCTTCTGTTAGTCGCCAGATCAAGATTTGCCAGCAGGCTAATAGAATTGTGGAGGTACTAGTTTGATACTTACGGGCAATAGTTTCTAATTTCGCCGTTATCTCTGGAGAAATCGCTGTATCTAGAGTTTGAATCTCCCGTGGTGATGATTTTAAAGGTGCGGAATGCACCATCCCGCAAGCACCTGAATTGAATTCGGGTGAACGAGGTGGCTTATTCTCGACTAGTAATCTCAATTGAGGCAAGGATGTAGGCTGTTGTTGCTGCCAAAATTGTCTTGCTGTTTCGGCATCTTCATCGGTTAATAATTGATTTTGCCATTCGGAAAATTGAACGTACTGTAATTCTGCTTCTGAAATACTTTGACCATAGTTGTTATAGTCATTAACAATCTCGTTAAACAGATTTTCCAGCGTCCAGCGATCACCACACAAAGCAGGTAGAGTAATCTGTAGAATATAGCTATTTGACTCAATTTGATATAGATATGTGCGTAAGATTGGCTCTGTTTCCAGGTTATATACTTGCTGTCTGGCTTTTTCAAACAACTCTTTCAGATTTAAGATGCGATCGCCCAAATCGATTTCTTGCCATGAAAACGAATTGCGATGAGGCTTCGCCAACCCTGTGCGAGCGCTTATAGTCATAACTGGCAGTTTAACACCAGGTAAACGACGAAAGTTCGTTCTCAATATTTGATGCCGATCGACAATTTGTTCCATAACCTGCTTCAATCTTGCTGGCTGTAAATTGCCTTGAATGGTGATCGCACCTTGAGTTAAATAAGCGGAATCATCCTGCTGGAGTAACCAGAGTCGTTTTTGTTGTGGTGAAAGCTGAAAGCCTTGAAGGGTTGATGTTGGCATGAATTTATAATCTTAAATATGTTAGTGGTTAATTATTTATTGTTTGTTATTGGTCATTAGCTATCAGTTTTTTTTTCTCGGCTATTCAGTCATCTTGAAGACTTAATTGTTTTAAATTTCGCTAATTTAGCAGCTTTTTTATGCTGTTTTGTTTTATTTCGCTCTGCTATTTCCGTATCACTCAGCATTTGGAGGGTATTAAGCCGAGCATCGGGAGTTTTCGTAACGCTGTGAAGTAAATTCTGGAAGTGAGTTGAGAAATTGTTAATAGTCGTCTTCTCAAACAAATCTGCATTATATTGCCACTCTCCCTCAATTCCTGCCTCTGTTTCCTTTAAAAACAAAGCTAGATCGAATCTGGTGGTTGTATCTTCAACTTCCATCATTTTTAAACTCAATCCTGGCAACTCGAAAGCTGGTAAGGGGGTATTTTGAAGTACCAATAACACCTGAAATAAAGGCGGAGTATGGCTCAAATATCTTTGAGGTTGTAACGCTTTTACCAAGCGATCAAATGGTAAATCCTGATGAGCATAAGCTCCTAATGTTACCTGGCATACTCGTTGGAGCAATTCCTTAAAACTAGGATTGCCACTTAAGTCTGTACGTAAAACCAATAAATTGATAAAAAAGCCAATCAATGGCTCTATTTCCGAGCGATTACGGTTAGCAACATCAGTACCAACTACAATGTCATCTTGACTTGTATAGCGTTGGAGTAATACTTGCAAAACTGCCAGCATCGTCATAAATAGACTTACCCCTGCTTGGCAGGATAGTGAATTAACAGCCTGAGATAAATCGGCAGGAATAATAAAAGTTTCCTTAGCACTAGGGTTAGTCGTAACTTCTTCTCGCGGACGAAAAGTAGGTAAGTTTAAGATGGGGAGTTGATTCAATTGTCGTTGCCAGTAAGTTAACTGAGCTTCTAAAAACTCTCCCTGTAATAGTTGGCGTTGCCAAACGGCAAAATCTGCATACTGAATTGGTAACTCTGGTAGCGGATTCGATTGGTTACTAGCAAATGCTGTATAAAGTTCCGATAGTTCCCGAATAAATAACCCTGTTGACCAACCATCGGAGATAATATGATGCATTGTCATCAAAAACAGATGTTTATTAGCCTCCAGTTTTAATAGAGTCAGTCTAAATAAAGGAGCTTGAGTTAGATCGAATACTTGTTCAGACTGAACTTTTGCTAGTCGTTTAACTTCTCTTTCCTGTTCAGTTGAGGATAATGTTGGTAAATTAATTATTGCTAAATCGATCTCTAACTTAGAAGCAATCTGTTGTATCGGTTGACCATCAATAACAGTAAAACTCGTTCGTAAAACTTCATGTCGTCTCACAATTTCGTTAATGCTATCTGAAAGTGCCTTTAGGTTAAGTTCGCCTTCTAGCTCTAAAATACTAGAGCCATTGTAGACAAAAGATTCTGATTCTAATTGAGCGAGAAACCAAAGTCGTTGTTGAGCAAAGGATAAAGGTAAATCTCCTTCTCTTGCTACAGGTTTAATCGGTGGTATTTCCAGGTTCGTCTTAGTCTCGATCTTTTCTAGTTGATTTGCTAATTCCGCTACTGTGGGATGTTCAAACAGACAACGCAAAGGCAACTCCACGGCTAAACTTTGACGGATCTTGGAGACAACTTGAGTCGCCAGTAAAGAATGTCCCCCTAATTCAAAGAAATTATCATTGATACCTACTTGTTCTAGATTCAACACTTGTTGCCAGATACTAGCGAGAATTTCCTCAAGAGGAATACGAGGCGCAATATATTTTGTAGTCGATATCTCAAAATCGGGAGTTGGTAGAGCATTGCGATCGCATTTTCCATTGGGAGTTAAAGGAAAAGCATCTAACTGCACCCAAGCAGCAGGAATCATATAATTTGGTAATTTGGGCTTGAGAAAATTTCGTAATTGTTTGCTGTTTAGTTGTTCTTGGGCAATGTAATAAGCAACTAATCTTTTCTCTCCAGTTTCATCTTCGCGATCGCTAACTACACAATCTTCAACAAGTGAATGTTTAGCTATGACTGTCTCAATTTCTCCTAGTTCAATTCTAAATCCGCGGATTTTAACCTGATTATCGATTCTGCCTAGATACTCAATCGAACCATTGGGCAACCATCGTCCCAGATCCCCTGTTTTGTAGAGTAAATCTGTCTCGACTCCTGGTAAAGGTTTGGCAGTTTCAGGAAAAGGATTGGCAATAAAACTAGCTTGGGTTTTTTCCTTATTGCGCCAATAACCAACTCCAACTCCATAACCCGATACGCATATTTCTCCTGGTACACCTATCGGCAATAGTTGTAAATTGCTGTCTAGAACATATAAATTCAAATTAGCTAAGGGCTTACCAATGGAAACTGTACTTTGATTGACTGCTAGAGGCTGATCTATAATTGCTTGAGTAATATCGTCACTAGATTCGCTTGGACCATAAGCATTAACGATGGGAATAGTGGGGTATAGTTTGAGCCAATCATTGACTGAAGTTACTGAAACCGACTCTCCCGTTACCATCAGCCATTGCAGATAAGGCAATTGTCTTTTCTCTATAGGTAAACCAGAGAGATAATTTAATAAGCTTTTAAGAACTACTGGTACTAATTCAACTAAAGTAATTTTATGGTCTTGAATAGTTTGCCAGAGCTTGTCTGGATTACAAACTGTTTCTGTATCGATAATAATTGTTTTCCCACCAATCATAATCGGTGCGAGAAATTGCCAGACGGAAATATCAGAGGAAGCGGGCGCACTTTGAAGAAAAGTTAAATCTTGAGTTAAGTTTAAAGCATCATATTGGGCATAAATGTGATTAATCGCCCCGCCATGACGAATAATCGTACCTTTGGGTAAACCAGTCGAACCAGAAGTGTAAATCATGTATGCAGGTTCGACTCCTGCTATTTCTAGATCTAACTTTAAATTGTCTGTTGGTAACCCTTGAAAGTTTTGTGGAGTATATATTTCAAGAATTTTATCTGCATCAATCTTAATAGTAAGATCGCATTCATCTAGACAGATAATATGTTCTAATTGGATACAATGTTCTAGAATACTGGCAGAATTTTCTAAGCAAAAGCGATCTCTCAGCAGAATTTTACTCTCACTATTGGCAAGTATATAGGCAATCCTTTCTGCTGGATAACTAGAATCGATGGGAACATAAACTCCTCCTGCTTTTAAAACCGCTAAAATAGCGATCGCAAAGTTAACACTTCTTTCCTGCCAAATACCAACAAAGTCTCCCTTTTGTAATCCTAAACTTTGTAGTAATTTTCCTATTTGATTAGCTTTGGTATTTAGCTCTTGATAAGTTAATTGAGTATCACGATCAACTACTGCAATTTTAAATGGTGCTTTGGCTACTTGAATTTCAAACAAGCGATCTATTGTTTTGGTGACGGGATAATCTCGGCTATTGTTATTAAACTCAACTAATAATTCTTGCCTTTCTACTTCCGTTAACATCTCAATATTCGATAGATGCAAGTCAGGATTGATAACAACATTTTCTAAAATTGTCTGATAGTGTCTCAGCAACCTTTGAACCTCATCTCTCTCAAAGCGATCGCAATTATATTCAAAACAAATATCCAAACTTTCATCTCGATCTCTAATCTCTAAAGTCAGATCGAATAATGCCATGCCATTATCAATAGCTATTTCTTCTACTTTTAATTCTGGTAGTTTTAAATTTGCACTCGGCAGATTATATAAAACGAACATCACCTGAAATAAAGGAGACTGGCTGATACTTCTTTCGGGATGTAGTTGAGCGACTAGTTTTTCAAAAGGTAAATCTTGATGGGCATAAGCTTTTAGGGCGACTTGTTTGACTTGTTGGAGTAATTCCGAAAAACGGGGATTCCCTGATAAATCGCTGCGAAGAACTAAAGTATTGAGAAATATACCAATTATGCCTTCTAATTCTGGGCGACTCCGATTAGCAATTGGTGAACCTACCAAAATATCTGATAAATCTGTATAGCGAGATAGCAAAACTTTGAATGCTGCCAACAGCAACATAAATAAGGTGACATTTTGTTGTTGACTTAGAGTTTTGAGTTTCTGGCTTAGTTGGGTTGACAGTAAAACTGATTCCCTCCCACCTCGACAAGAATCGGTATTGTTTGTCTTTATTTGTCGATTAATGCTAGGTAGTTCGAGTTTAGGTAAGCTGCCACTTAGTTGCTTTTCCCAGTAGTTGAGTTGAGTCGCAAAAATATTATCTGGTAGCTGTTTTTCCCACTGAGCAAAGTCTGCATATTGAATGGGTAATTCTAGTAAAGAAGGTGATTTCCCTTTTTTTAAGTCTGCATAAAGTGTGGTTACTTCTCGCATAAAAATCCCCATCGACCAACCATCGCAGATAATATGATGGACTACCATCAGCCAAAGATATTGTTTTTCTGAAAGCCGATACAGTTTTAGGCGAAATAAGGGGAATTCAGTTAAATCAAACGGTTTCCTGGCTTCTTGAGTGGCTAAAGCGATCGCTCTGACTTCGGAATTTGTTTCTTGTTCTATTTCAATTATGGGAAAACTTATTTCTAGATTAGGTGCAATTTGAGAAACGGGCTTTCCATCTTGGGCAACAAACTTACTCCGCAAAACTTGGTGACGCTGAAGAACCTGATTAAAGCTTTGTTCTAGCACAGGAACATCGAGAAACCCCGTTAACTTAATTAGGCTGATTTCGTTATACAGAGGTAGATCTGGCTGTAACTGATGGAGCAGCCATAGTCTCTCTTGAGCATAAGATAAAATTCCTGCATCAGAGTTTGACTGTGGATTACTTATTAATTTTGGTCTTGAATTTTTGAACTCCTTTTCCTTCAGACGAAGTTCCAACAATACTTTTTGTTCGGGAGAGAGAGCGGTAATTCTTTGTGAAAGATCTTTCATATGCTCAGTTGATAATATTGTCAAATTTAAGCTATTAAGAATATTTATTAATAAGATTCAAAAAAAAGTCTTGTTTAATTTTCTGAAGATTTTTGAGCCAGTTCTTTTTGAATAGCTTCAGGAGAAAGACTTTCTATTTCTGCTAGTAACTGTTCCATCTTACTAATGTCCGTCATTGAACTAGCTTGTGTTTCAACAAAAACAGCTAATTGATTAATAGTAGGAGCTTCAAACAGAAAAGTTTGTACAGGTAAATCTAGTTGAAACACTTCTCTTAGGCGAGAAGCAACTTGAACGGCGAGCAGGGAATGTCCACCTAACTCGAAGAAATTATCGTAAATTCCAACCTGTTTAAATCCTATCACTTCTTGCAAAATATTTGCAATAGTTTTTTCAATTTCGTTACGAGGAGCAACATAGTTTGTACTCAGACGCGATCTAAATTCAGAAGTATCTAAATTATCTGGTTTTTGAATATCATAATTAGTCAAGAAACTATTGTTTTGCTCGATCGCCGTTGATAAATCTTGAGTTGAGACAATCACTTGAGATAACCCGCTTGCCAAAGCGCGATCAAACACTTCTATCGCTTCACTTTTCAATAATCCATGTTTAAGATTATCGGCTTGCCATTGTTTCAATTCAGTCGGGACATCTGTATTAACTGCCATGCCAACTTCCTGCCAAGCATCCCAATTAATTGCCACTGTCTGACGACGATGATCACAACCAGCAAAAGCATCTAAAAAGGCATTCGCCCCACAATAATCAGCCTGTCCAAATCCGCCAACAATAGAAGTTAGGGAAGAACAAAGCACTAAGAAATCTAAATCTATTTCCTGTAAAACCTCATTAAGAACCAATGTGCCTGTTACTTTAGGAGCAAAGATCTTTTCAGCTATTTCTGGGGTTTTCAGTTGAATAATACCACCGCCAGCCACCCCAGCAGCATGAATTACACCGTTGAGCGTACCAAAACGTTCTAAAGCCAGGGCGATCGCCTGTTCCATTTGAGTGCGATCGCAGACATCGGCAGATAAGGGTAAAACTTCTGCCCCCAATGCTTGTAAATTCTTGATTTTACTAATTTTTTGGCTAATCGAATTTTCTGCATTATGATCCGCTAACCATTCATCCCAGGTTTCTGGTTCAGGTAATGAAGAACGTTCGAGTAAAATGAGTTTAGCTTGTACTGTACGGGCTAAATGTTCGGCTAAAACTAAACCAACGCCCCCCATACCTCCTGTTATCAGGTAAACTCCATCTGGACGTAATTTTGATTGTTCTGAGGGATTTTTAGTAATGGGAATTGGCTCAAAAGTTTGTATCCAACGGCGATGTTTGCGATAGGCAACAAATTTATCGGCTGAATCGGTAGTAAATTCGGTAATTAATTGTTCGATTGAGCGATTGCTATGAGATTCTGAGAGATCGACTTGACGGCAATTGAGATAGGAATACTCTTGAGCAATAACTTTAATTGCACCTAAGACTGTTGCTTCTTTATAGGACAAGGTTTCATCGCCAATAACATCATAAAAATTGTTAGTAGTAACGATAATTTCAATCTTGTGTTGTGGCTGTTGCTGTTCGAGTGCTTGCGCGAGGTAAATAAGATGCCAGAAACTTTCTTGACTAATTGACTGGGGGATGGGGTGACTTGGGGAAATACTCCAGAGGTGAATAATTTTACGGGGAATTTTATCTACTTGAACCAGATCTTGAATAAGAGCATGATAATCTTCTAGTTTACTGGGGTTGATAGTATAGCTATGGCGATCTTGGCTGAAATTATCTCCTTTATATACTGCGATCGCATCTTGTCCATTTTGTCTTAACTTTTCAACTAGGCGATCGTCAATTCCTGATTCATCAACAAAAACCAAACAACTTTCCTGACTAATATTACTAGTGGAAATCAAAGGAGTTGTTTTCCAAGCAGGAACATAAAACCAATCAGCAATATTGTCTTTTTTACCTTCTTTCAAAGGCTCGATTGAGGGGGGATTGACCGGATCGAGCCAATAACGCTGACGTTCAAAAGGATAAGTTGGTAGAGGTACTCGGCGACTTTGTTCGTGAGCAGTAAAATTGCACCAATCAATTTCTACTCCTGCCAACCAGAGTCTACCCAGCATATTGAGGATAAAAGTGCGATCGCCAACTGTTTCTTGAGGATGAGGTAAAGAAGATAAAACTATTTGCCCTGCTGATTGAGCAGCATTATGTTTGACGAAAGTAGATAAAGTTCTGCCTGCACCAACTTCCAGCAAGATATGTTCTCGATCCTGTAGTAGTTCGTCAACTCCCGCAGCAAAACGAACTGTTTGCCTCATATGTTTTGCCCAATAATGGGGATCGATCGCTTCTTCTGGGGTTATCCAAGTTCCCGTAACGTTAGAAATAAAAGGTATTTGAGGTGGTTTTAATTTAACCTTGGCAACTGCTTTGGTTAAGGGTGCGATCACACTATCCATCATGGTTGAATGGAACGCATGGGATGTATGCAAATGACGGCATTCAATACCTCGATCTTGCAGTTGTGTTTCGAGTTTGGCGATCGCTTGATCGTTACCTGAAATGACGCATAAACCAGGAGCATTAATAGCAGCTAAAGATAATTCTAATTCTAATTCATCATTTTGTAGGGGCGAATGGCCCTTCGGGTTCGGCACTTTGTGACGCGAAGCTAATCCTTTAGGGCTTATGTCGGGAAACCCGCCCACCGCAAGTGCCTCTCCATTCGCCCTTAATTCTATTTCTGATAAAGAAACCGCCAACATCGAACCTGTCGGCATTTGCTGAATTAACTTACCCCGTTGTGCAACTAAACACAAAGCATCTTCTAAAGACATCACACCTGCAATGGTTGCAGCTACGTATTCCCCAATACTATGGCCGATTGTAGCCTGTGGTTTGATTCCCCAAGACATCCATAATTGGGCTAAAGCATATTCGATGGTAAAGATGGCTGGTTGTGCGATGTCGGTTTGTCGTAGGGGTGAATCGCGAATCGCCCCTACGATGGGATATATTAGCGATCGCAAATCTAACCCTAATTCAGGTTTTAATAATTCTGAACAGCGATCGATCCACTCACGAAATACAGGTTCAGTCTCGTATAGTTCCTTGCCCATGTTGACATATTGAGAACCCTGCCCTGGGAACATAAACACAATTGAAGAGCGTTCTTGTTGAGTACAATGAGTCAAAACCCTTTGAGGTTCTCGGTTTTGGAGAGCGATCGCCACATCTTCAATATCTTTTCCTACCACCATCCGACGATAATTAAATTCCTTACGCCCCATTTGCAAGGTATAAGCCACATCAGCCAAATCTAATTCACGCTGTTTGTTCAGATGTTCGACTAAATTATCTGTTGCTATCTCCAATGCAGATTCAGTCTTGGCAGAAATAACTAATAATTTCTGTAAGGGCGATTGGCGACGCGAAGCTAGTCCTTTAGGGCCCTTCGCCCTTACAATGTCTGGGGCTTCTTCAAGAACAACATGGGCGTTTGTACCACCAATACCTAATGAACTGACCCCTGCGCGTCTAGGATGTCCTGCTGGTTCCCATTCCGTCAGTTTAGTATTAACGTAAAAAGGACTAGTGATAAAATCAATTTCAGGATTTGGCTGCTTAAAATTTAGACTGGGTGGAATCGACTTATGCTTGAGAGCTAAAACCGTTTGAATTAGCCCTGCAATTCCAGCAGCAGCATCTAAATGACCAATATTAGTTTTTACTGAACCGATCGCACAAAAACCTGCTTTAGTGGTATTGGCACGAAAAACCTGAGACAGTGCTGCAATTTCAATCGGATCGCCTAAAGTTGTACCAGTACCGTGAGCTTGGATATAGTCGATAGTTTCTGGTTCTACTCCAGCTAGCATAATGGCTTCGGCGATTACCTCTGCTTGACCATCAACACTGGGGGCAGTATAGCCGACTTTTCCCGCACCATCATTATTAATCGCGGCACCTTTAATCACGGCATGAATATAGTCGCCATCAGCGATCGCTTCTGATAATCTTTTGAGAACAACAATTCCGACCCCGTTACCAATAATCATGCCTCCTGCTTGAGCATCAAAAGCGCGACAGTGACCATCAGGTGATAAAGTCCCCCCTGATTCGTGTAAATATCCAGCTTTTTGGGGTACGCGAAGGGAAACTCCACCAGCTAAAGCCAAATCGCATTGATAATTTAATAAACTTTGGCAAGCGAGTACAGTGGCGACTAAAGATGTCGAACAGGCTGTTTGTACGGTAATACTCGGCCCTGTTAGATTTAATTTATAGGAAACGCGAGTAGTGAGAAAGTCTTTATCATTGCCGATCAGGGTTTGATAGGATTGTGCTGAACCCAGGCGATCGCGATTGGCATTGAAGGCATAATAATTATTAAGGCTAGCTCCGCCGTAAACTCCCGTTTTACCTTGATACCGTTGAGGATCATACCCAGCATTTTCTAACGCCTCCCAAGCGCATTCTAAAAATAAGCGGTGTTGCGGATCGGTAATTTCGGCTTCTTTAGGATTAAAGTCAAAAAAGGGAGCATCGAATAAATCTATATCTTCTAAAACAGCACTAGCTTTGACGTAGTTAGGACTTTTTAGTAAGCTCGGATCGATCCCTGATTGAGTCAATTCTTCATCGTCAAAAAAGGAAACTGACTCAACTCCATTGGCTAAATTTTGCCAAAATTCTTCTAGATTTTTCGCGCCAGGAAAACGTCCTGCCATCCCGACAATTGCTATTGCTTCTAATGATTCTGCGGTTTCTAAATTGTTCATCTATTTTTTGCTAGTCTTTTTTGTCTATTAATTGCTTTAATTCTTTGATTGGTGCGATCGCGTATCGATTGAAAAGCAGCTTTCTGGTGGCAACTTTGAGTAAGATATGTCGCCAAAGAAGCGATCGTCGGGTTCTGAAACATTTCCACCACAGATAAATCTCGTTGTAAAGACTTTCTCAATTTTTGATTTACCTCAAGCAAGAGTAAGGAATGTCCGCCGAGGTCGAAAAAATTATCATCGATCCCAACTTTTTCTAGATGCAATGCTTCTTGCCAAATAGCAGCGATCTTTCGTTCGATTTCCGAACTAGGTGCTTGATGAGCTACTGTAGTCGATGCACTTTCGGGTAGAGGTAAAGCACGACGATTTATTTTTCCGTTAGGTAACAGAGGTAGTTGCTCGAGCATGACAAAAGCTGAAGGCAGCATATATTCTGGTAATAATTCTTGGAGATATTTTTTACCTTCTTCCCTTGACCATTGGCGATCAGCTTTGCTGGTGCGCTCTGCGCAATCGCGATCAAGAACGATATATGCTATTAACTGCTGTCTTTGAGATATTTCTCTAACCACAACTACCGTTTCTCTCACGGCTGGATGTCTACTTAAAACCGCTTCAATTTCCCCCAATTCGATACGAAAGCCTCTGATTTTGACCTGATGGTCGATTCTACCTAAATACTCAATTGTGCCGTCTGATAGGTATCGTGCTAAATCTCCAGTTTTATATAATTGTGTTGCTCGATCAAAAGGATTTGCAATAAACTTTTCTTCAGTCAATTCGGGCTGATTTAAGTACCCTTTAGCTAAACCTACTCCTCCAATATGTAACTCTCCCGCTACTCCAATCGGCACGGGTTGTAAATCTCGATTTAAGATATATATCTGCGTGTTGGCAATCGGGCGACCAATGGGAATTGTCGTAGGGGCAGTTCGTGAACTATTCTTTTTACCTTCTGGTTGACATTGCCAATAAGTGACATCGATCGCTGCTTCTGTTGGGCCATAAAGATTGTATAGTTCACAGTTAAGGCGAGCAAAAAACTTTTCTTGTAGCGGTAATGAAAGCGCTTCGCCACTACAAATAACTTGTTTGAGACTGCGACACTTCTGTGATTTTTGTAATTCTGGTTCTTCAAGAAATACTTGTAACATCGAGGGAACAAAATGCAGCGTCGTAATTTGTGATTGCTCGATTAGATCGACTAAATAACCACTATCTTGATGTCCTCCTGGTTTGGCTATTACTAGAGATGCACCAGTTAGTAAGGGCCAGAAAAATTCCCAAACCGATACATCAAAACTATAGGGTGTCTTCTGTAAAACTTTTTCTTCTGGGATTAATCGATAAGTGTCTTGCATCCACAACAAGCGATTAACCAAACCCCGATGAGTGTTCATCACCCCTTTAGGTGTTCCTGTTGAACCAGAGGTATAAATTACATAAGCTAGGTTATCTGGTTTGATGTGACTGACTGGGTTGGCTATTTTGTCCCTTAACCAAATATCCTGATCATCTAAACAAATAATTTGTCCTTGATAGGTTGGTAAGGCTGATTGCAGATGCTTTTGGGTTAATAATACGTTGATGTTGGCATCTGCTAGCATAAATGCCAAACGTTCTTGAGGATAGTTACAGTCCAAAGGTAAGTACGCCCCACCAGCTTTGAGAATTGCCACTAAAGCGATCGCCATTGATAAAGAACGTTCCAGACAAACACCTACGATAGTATCTGGTTGAACGCCTAGAGTTTGCAACTCATGAGCGAGGATATTGGCGCGTTGATTTAATTCAAAATAAGTTATTTCTTGTTCTTCAAAGATGAGGGCGATCGCCTTGGGAGTTTTCGCTACCTGTGCTTCAAATAGCTGGGGAAAGCAAACTTGAGGATATTCAACCTGAGTATTATTCCAGTTTGATAGCTGCTGTATTTCTAATTCAGTGAGATAAGGTAAATCTGATAACTTTGCTTCTGGATTGGTAACGATATCTTGCAATAAATTGGCAAAGCGATCGAGCATTGATGAGATCGTCCCTGCATCGAATAAGTCTCGATTGTATTCAAAGCAAACCCTCAATTGCGCTTCTTCTTCAATAGAGACGTTGAGATCGAACTGTGCTGTCTCGTTATCGATTCGATACTGACTCCAATTCAAACCCTCAACTTCGGGTAACTTCGGCGTATTTGTCACGGCAAACATTACTTGAAATATCGGCGTATAGCTTAAATTCCGCTCTGGCTGGAGTGCTTCTACTAACTGTTCAAAAGGTAAATCTTGATGGGTATAGGCTTCGATCGCTACCTGACGTATCTGTGATAGTAATTCTCGAAAACTGGGATTGCCTGCTAAGTTAGTTCGCAGTGGGATGGTATTAACAAAAAAGCCGATTAATCCCTGCAACTTTTGATGCTGGCGATTGGCAACAGGAGAACCAACAATTATGTCTTCTTGTCCTGTATGGCGCAATAGTAAAATTTTAAATGCTGCCAGTAAGAGCATGAACATGGTAACATTTTCTTGTAGTGCCAGAGTTTTAAGTTGTTGAGAAAGACTTTTGGGTAAGACTAAAGATTGAGATGCACCTCGCTCGGATTGAATTGGTGGCCTAGGTCTATCTGTAGGTAAGTGTAAAACATTAGGTGCGCCCTCTAGTTTTTGTTTCCAGTAGTCTAGATGTTTAGTTATATTTTCTTGGTGTAACCATTGTTTTTGCCAATAAATAACGTCTTGGTACTGTACAGGAAGTTCAGAAATAAATGAAGGGTAATCGCAACAGATATCTTGATAAAAAGTACCAAGTTCTTTAATAAATATTCCTGCCGACCAGCCATCAAAAATAATATGATGGATATTAATTAAAAGTATATATTCTTGGGGTGCTAAACATAACAGTGTAGCTCGCAATAAAGGTATTTCAGAAAGGTTAAAAGGCTTTTGATGTTCTTGAGTAGCGATTCTTTTTACTTCCAATTCTCGTTTTTCTCTAGAGAATTGTTGATAGTTTTTTACTGTTAACGACAGCTTAAAATCTACTGCGATCGCGCCAATTAGTTGACCTTCTAAACTATTAAAACTAGTCCGCAATATTTCATGTCTTTGGATGATGCAGTTGAGGGCTTTTTCTAATATTTCGCTTTGTAAGTTACCTTGAATGCGAATACCAAAAGAAATATTATAGGCAGAATTACCAGTTTTGAGGCGATCAAGAAACCAAAGTCTAGCTTGAGCAAAAGAAACTGGATGAATATTATTATTGGTAGTAATTCTTTGCAGAGGTATAGATTCATTAGAATTAGATACTTCCAGTTGTGCTAATATTTTGGTCGAAAGTGATCGCGTAGTTAATCCTGAAAACAAATCCGCGATCGCAATATGAACTTCTAAATCATTTTCGATCTGATTTTTTAATTCAAAAACTTTTAAAGAATCCAAGCCCAAAGTAGTCAAAGGAAGCCCGATTTTAACTTCTGAAGGTAATCTTTTCAGTATCCGTGCAATTTTTGTTTGCACATATGCTTCTAAATGTAACTGAGATTCTGCAAGAGGTAATTGTAAAAGATCTTCTCTTGTTAACTTTTGTTCTTGAGCGACAAATTCTTTAGTTTCTAGAATGCTCTTGGCAACCGTATTTAAAGTACCTTCTAAAAACTTATTCCGAGTTGCTCGACGTTGAATTTTGCCACTAGAAGTCTTGGGAATACTCCCAGGTTTGATTAAAATTACGCCATAAACTTCTATCTCATGGGCTTGCGTTACCGCTTGACGAATAGCGGTAATAACTTCCTCTAGATTAGGCTTCGCCCGAAACTCTAATTCTTGCACGACTACTAACCTTTCTTCGTTATCTATCTCTATCGCAAAAGCTGCATTACTACCCAAGCGCAATCCATCATGACTTCTTTCCGCCGTTAGTTCAATATCTTGAGGATAAAGATTACGCCCCCTAATAATAATTAAATCCTTAAGCCTACCAGTAACAAACAACTCCCCCGACTCATCCAAAAATCCCAAATCCCCAGTACGCAAAAAACAACCATCTGGGCTTATTTCAACTCCAAAATCACCACTCTTAACTCCTTCTCCTTCTTCTTTGCGCCTCTGCCCCAAACTAAGCGGGATAAACGTCTTTGCGCGAAACGTCTCTTCCGTCTCCTCCAGACGATTCCAATAACCTTTAGCTACACTATCCCCACGTACCCAAATCTCCCCAATATGATCATGCTTACAAAGAGTCAAGGTTTCAGGATTAACGATCGCAATTTCTAGATCGGGAATACTCTTACCACAACCAACTAAAACCTTACTATCTTCTTGTTCGCAGACTTCTACAATTTTATCTTCAGCTAAAGCCAATCTGTCCACAGCTTTACTTTGAGAAGAAATCTGTTCATTTCCTAGTCTTTTAACCTCTTTATTTTTTCCAGAAACTAACAAAGTTGTTTCCGCCATTCCATAACAGGGATAAAAAGCCGATGGGCGAAAGCCACAGTCAGCAAATGTAGCTGCAAATAACTCTAAAGTCTCATTACGAATCGGTTCAGCCCCATTAAAAGCCACCTGCCAACTACTCAGATCTAGAGTAGCCCGTTGTTCGGCGGTAATCTTTTGCATACATAGTTCGTAAGCAAAATTAGGCGCACCGCTAGTAGTTCCTTTGTATTTAGAAATAGCTTGTAACCAACGATAGGGACGTTGTAAAAACGAGGTGGGCGACATCAAAACACAAGGGAATCCACCATAGAAAGGTTGCAAAATACCCCCGATTAATCCCATGTCGTGATAGATCGGTAGCCAAGAAATAAACTTGCTTTCAGGAGAATGTCCCATACAACGATAAGTCATCGCTGCATTATGTAATATGTTGCCATGACTTACCATGACTCCTTTAGGCGTACCCGTAGAACCCGATGTATATTGCAAAAAAGCAATTGTTTCGCGATCTAAAATTGGTTGTTGCCAATTAGCTTCTATTCCTGTCTCAACATTGCCTGTAGCCAACCATTGTAAATTGCTTGTTGTGCCTAACAAAGACTGCATCTTGGGTAAAAGCGTTTCAGTAGTTAAAGCGATCGCAGCTTGAGCATCTGCAACAATAGCTTGTATTCTGGGAGTTTTTCTTTGATTTTGTGGTGGATAAGCAGGTACAGCAATAACACCCGCATACAAACAGCCAAAAAAAGCAGCTAAATAATCTAATCCTGAAGGATAGAGTAATAACGCCCTTTCTCCTTTTAATCCTAGTGCTTGTAGTTGAGTTGCGATCGCTCTGGCTCGTCGATCTAGCTCTCCATAAGTTAGCGTCTCTGTTTCTTTTTCTCCATCTTCTAAAAACTTAAAAGCCGTTGTTTGAGATTGTGCCGAAGCTCTATATTGCAAAAGCTTTACTATTGTCGAACAATTATCCACTACAAAATTCCTCTCACCACCAAAGTGATTTTTAACTTGACGACATTCACGAAGTTAGAGGAAGCCCCTTCGTTTTAGCCTCATGGGTAAGGGCAAGCGGCGGGGTCTCTCTGACCAGTTTCAAAATCTTATATTTGACCAACGATCAGAGTAGGCTCTGACTGATAGCTCTCTAGTAATTTATCGCTGGAATTAAGCTAGCATTTATTGCAATTAAATATCAATAATTTAATTACATAAATTTACATTGTTGACTTATAAAATTCATCAAGAGATCTGCATAGTTTTATATTGCTCATGTTTTAGTTGTTAAATATTTCTCAAAAAAGCTTTAGGATGGTAGTCTTGAGCCTTCTTGGGGTGCAGCCGACATATGTGCAAAATAGGACACGATGTTAAGTAATGTAAAAAACGGCTTATGTTCCAGCTTTTCAAAAACCTTTGAAAATGCCTTGATGACTGCTTTACAGAGCAAATTTAATAATAACCCTGAGAGAAATAAATTACTAACTTCCCCAAAAAAGATAGTTGGGCTTAAATGACCAGGGTTCAGAAAATCAGCCTCTCAAGTCACTAATTATGGAAAACTTGCCCATTAATGACCATTTTTGGTGATGTTTTGATCCTTAATTAGCTTGAAAAGTTACAAATCTTTGTGTCGTGTCCTATTTTGCGGGTATGTCGGCTATATGCCTTCTTGTCTGATCGATGAGCATCTCGAATTTAGCCTGTAAAACTTAATGAAATCAAGATCTTTAGAAAACACCCTCAAAACGCGGTATATTTTATTGCGAATAGTTTTAGTTAACTAGAAGACGATTAATTACGAGGAGCAAAGACTTGAATTGGGTCAAATATAGTTTTTTCTTATTTCAATTAAGCTTATTGCCACTGTTGATTTCTATTAATCCTGTCGTAGCAGAAACAAAAAGCGATTGGCGAAGCCAGCGCGCGACGCGAAGCGAGTCCTTTAGGGGAGCGCATCCCTTAAACTTGACAGCCGTAAACTCTGTTCAGGATATTCCCCCGCGTCATCAGGTTTCGACTTCAGCGATCGATCTGCTAGCGCAAGCTCCTGTAACGCGAGTAACAGGAGTAGAAGTAAATCAAACTAATTCAGGATTAGAAGTAATCTTACAAACCGCAGCAGGAGGACAAAGATTAGTCCCGTTAATCTTACCAGAAGGCAAGAATCTGGTGGTTGACATTCTCGATGCCACATTGGGCTTCGACCTTAGAAATGGCGTGACTAAAACCAATCCCGTCGAAGGAATTAAGTCAGTCGCTTTAACTAAAGTAGACGAGAGCAGTATTCGTTTAACCATTACAGGGGGAAGCAAAGCTCCTAGTGCAGAAATAATACCATCAAGACAAAACTTGGTTTTAAGCGTCACCCCAGAAGGCAATACAGCACAAACTAAACCAGATGAGGAAATCGAAGTTATTGCCACTGGCGAAGCAGCAGATAATAATGATTACTTTGTTCCTGATGTGGGTGTTACTCGTACCAATACTCCGATTATAGATACTCCTGGAACTGTTCGGGTAATACCTCGTCAAATATTTGAAGACCAAGGCACAACTGAATTTCGCGACGCCCTATCAAGAAATGCAGCAGGTGTAGTTACCGGTGGTAGCCCCAGATCTCAATTTAACAATGTAAAGATTCGCGGTTTTGATGTTTCTTCAAACTCTTTGGTCAATGGAATTCCAGAAACTTTTTTCACTCTATCAACACCAAGAGATTTAAGCAATATCGAGCGACTAGAAATTTTGTCGGGGCCAGCTTCTATCGTTGGAGGACAAATTTCTCCAGGGGGCATTGTCAATGTTGTTACCAAGCAACCTTCCCTTTCTCCTTTGTACGAATTATCTGCTAGCTATGGTAGTTTCAATACTGTCCAAGGTGCATTCGATTTTTCAGGCCCGCTAAACGATAGTAAAACAGTAGCTTATCGTCTTAACGCTTCTATTTATCACTCTGGTACATTTATTGATGCAGACAATGTTGACATTGAACGATTTTCCATCGCCCCAGTCATTAGCTGGCAGATTGGTAAGCAAACTAAACTCAGCTTTGAAGGGCTATATTTTGATAATAGAACTCCTCAAAGAGTGGGATTGCCAGCACGGGGGACAGTTTTAGATAATCCCAATGGTGAAATTCCTCGAGACCAATTTGTCGGAGAACCTGATTTTGATGGTAGCACCAACAAACTTACACAAATAGGATATGACTTAGAACATAGTTTCAGTGACAACTGGTCTTTACGGCATGTTTTTCGTTACATGAATTTTCAAAATGAACAAAAGGAAGCGTTTGTTAATGAGTTACAAGATGATTTACGAACCTTAGAACGTTCTGGGGATCTATTTATCGATGATATTAATAATTACCAAGCCACCGCTTATGTAACTGGTAAATTTGAGACGGGTAAGATTAATCACGAATTGCTGGCTGGTGTAGATTATGTTTTTGAAGAAGATTTTTTTGAATCTGAATTCTTTGAAGCTGAAAGTATAGATCTGTTTAAGCCTGAGTTCGCAGGTGGTGTAGGGGAATCAATAGACTCTAGTAATGTTTTACAAACAGGTAATGGATTAGGAATTTATTTACAAGATCAACTGAAGACCTTTGACAATCGCTTGATTTTTGTTTTGGGTGGACGTGTTGATTTTGTGGGCAGTTCGTCTGAAGACTTAGTTGATGAATCTTCAGAAAAAGAATCTCAAGATGACAGTGCCTTTAGCCCTAGAGTTGGAGTTCTCTATAAACTAGCGGATAACATTTCGCTGTACGGTAGTTTTAGTCGCTCCTTTAAACAAGAAATTGGTAGAAGTCTCAATAATGAAACCTTTGAGCCGTCACGAGGCACTCAATACGAAGTCGGGGCTAAAGCTGATTGGTTGAATAAACGTTTGTCTACAACTCTAGCTTTTTACGACCTAACTCAGACTAATGTGCTGACAGAAGATCCTGATGATCCTGAATTTGAGATTCAAACAGGAGAACAAAATAGTCAAGGGATTGAACTGCAAACTACAGGAGAAATATTACCAGGTTGGAGTGTAGTTGCTTCTTATGCCTATACTAATGCGGAAATTATCCAGGACAATGTTTTTGCTGTGGGTAATTCCCTTGCTAATGTTCCCGAAAATACAGTGAATTTATGGAATACCTATACAATTTCTGAAGGGGATCTATCTGGTTTAGGATTTGGCTTGGGTCTTTTTTATGTTGGGTCAAGAGAGGGCGACTTAGACAACTCTTTTCAACTTGATGACTATCTCAGGACTGATGCAGCTATCTACTATCGTCGAGATAAGTTAGATTTAGCACTTAATTTTAAAAATCTTTTTGACGTAGACTACGTTGAATTTGCTGACGATGATCTTAGAGTTGGTCTAGCAGATCCTTTCACCGCAGAATTTTCTGCCTCTTATAAGTTTTGATAAATAGCTCTTCTGTTCCAATTTCCCAGTCTTTTTGTCTCTCTCAAGCTCATGTCCAAACTACGTCGTTATCTATCTTGCTTAATCTTAGGGATTTGTGCAGTAATATTAATCGTAGCTTGCGATCGCGGAGCGTACCTGGAAGGTAATCACTCTTCTAATTCTCCTACGAGCAATCCCGTTATATCTGCTAATTCAGAATCTTGTCGTCTGGTTTCTCACCAGATGGGAGAAACAAAAGTTTGCGGTCAACCGCAGAA
Organism: Pleurocapsa sp. CCALA 161; assembly: GCF_003003995.1. Taxonomy (GTDB): domain Bacteria; phylum Cyanobacteriota; class Cyanobacteriia; order Cyanobacteriales; family Xenococcaceae; genus Waterburya. Next base: position 46,691 of record NZ_PVWF01000020.1, read on the forward strand.
AGTTGCTGCTCTGAGTCCCTTTGTTTTAGACAGTATGCTAGCACTTGGAGTACAGCCTTCTGCTTATGCTGAAGTAGAAGACCTAAAAATTCAAACCTATGATAATCCACTAGAACAGATCCCCTATATAGGTAAATGGGTAACGACACAGCCTAGGGGATTAGGCGATTGCAACTCTCCTTCTCTCGAACGACTTACTCTAGTCAAACCAGATTTAATTTTAGGAGAAGCTTGGCAGGTAGAAGATGAATATCCTCTACTAACCCAAATTGCGTCTACTTTATTGTTTAGCAACCAACAAGCTAATGGACTCCAAGGTTGGCAGCATAATATTCAGAAGATTGCTAAAGCTTTAGATCGAGAAGCCAAGGTAAAGGAACTATTAAGCACTTTTTCACAACAGGTTACCCAAGCTCGTATAGCACTGCAACCCGTATTAGAAAATTATCCTCGTGTATTGTTAATTAATTCTAATTTAACTACCTATGTTGCCTCGCAACCCGAAAGTACCACCAGCAGACTACTACAAGAAATTGGGTTTAGAATAGTTGAACCTCCAGGTATTCGAGACTATGCCGAAATCTCCTGGGAAATATTACCCCAGATTGAAACCGATATAATTCTGGTTTTGTCTTGGAGTGATGATAGTTTTTCCAATCCTGAAAATATCCTAAGACACAAGTGGGCTAAAAATTCTCTACTAAGCTCAATGCCAGTTTTTCAACAAGGCCGAGTATATTTTGTAGACTATCAACTTTGGGGCAGCAATATTGGAGGACCTTTGACCGACCAACTTATTCTAGAAGCTCTACCAGATCTACTGTTAAGTAGCGTGAACAAGAAAAACAGTGCGTAAATTTACCCTTATCTGGTTCGGTCAACTAATCTCTACCATCGGTAGCTACATGAGCGAGTTTGCTCTCACTCTTTGGGCTTGGGAACTGACAGGTTCGGCAACGGCTTTAGCCTTGGTGGGTTTTTTCTCCCTACTACCTCGCGTTTTTATTTCCTTGTTTGCTGGAGTATTAGTCGATCGCGCCAACCGCAAACATTTAATGATCCTAGGAGATGCGATCGCTGCTATTTCAACTCTAGTTATCTTAATTCTCCATCTATCGGGCAATCTAGCTATTTGGCATCTATATTTAGCTGCATCGATTAATGGTGGTTTTGGTCAAATTCAACAGCTTGCCTATTCCACATCGATTACTTTGTTAGTTTCTCCCTTAAATTATACTCGTGCCAATAGCATGAATTCGGTTGTCCACTATGGCTCAAATATCATGGCCCCTGCCATAGCTGGAGTACTTTATCCGATTATTGGTTTAGGTGGAATTTTACCTATCGATCTCGCAACTTTTACCGTGGCGATCGCGACTTTGATTTGGATTCGGATTCCTCAACCTGATCACGAAATTGAGATAGAAGAGGAGCAAGGAGATGAGGGAGAAGTAAGTCAGTTAAATGTTTGGTGGAAAGAAATTACTTTTGGGATTCGTTATATTTGGCAACGGGATAGTTTGCGTACTTTACTCTTGGTTACAGCTTTATTTTGGTTTGCTCACGATCTCGGTGGTGCGATCGACGAGCCGATGATCTTAGCTCGCTCAGATAATAATTCTCAAGCTTTAAGCGCGATTCTTTCTCTTGCTGGTATCGGTGGCGTTGCTGGTGCAGTAGTGTTAAGTGCCTGGGGCGGTACAAAACGCCGTGTTAATTGGATGTTGGCTGGGTTTATGGGGGCTGGCGTTGCCAAAACGATCTTTGGCTTAGGTCGAAATCTGACTGTTTGGCTACCCGCCCAATTTTGTTCTTCCCTTAACTTTCCCCTGTTAGGTAGCTCGGAAACGGCATTATGGATGGAAGCGACTCCTCCAGAACTTCAGGGACGAGTATTTGCTGCTAATTCTTTGGTTTTGGAATTAGTAAGTGCGATCGCCACATTAATAGCAGGACCACTGAGCGATCGCGTCCTAGAACCAGCTATGCAGTCACAAAATATTTTCAGTTCTCTATTTGCTCCTATTTTTGGTACTGGTATAGGTGCAGGAATGGCACTGTTGTACGTAATAAGTGCGATCGCAATGTTTTTAATTGGTGCAGTTGGCTATCAATTACCTCAACTAAATCGGCTGGACAATAGGGAATCGCCAGAATAAAGGCAATTGCCGATCTAAAATCAACACCCTTAACCAACTATCGTATCAACACCAGCGTTCCGATTAAGATTAAACCCGTTCCTACAAACATCTTAATCGTCAACGGCTCTCCTAAAAACATCACTGCAAATAGCGAAATCAATACCAAGCTCGATTTATCAATTGGCGCAACCAATGAAGCAGGACCAATTTGCAAGGCTCTAAAATAGCACAGCCAAGATAGCCCTGTTGCCATTCCCGATAATACTAAAAACAGCAGTGTCTTACGATTTAATTCAAATAATTCCTGAAATGTTCCCTCAGCATATACCAATCCCCAGGCTGTAGCCAAAATTACTACAGTCCGTACTGCCGTTGCTAAATTAGAATTAACTCCCTCCACACCTACCTTGGCAAAAATAGTAGTTAAAGCAGCAAAGAACGCCGACAATACCGCAAAAATCCACCAGTCTTGAACTCGATCCATGTTTTAAAATATCCTGCTGATTAACTATTGTTTTGTTATTAGCTCTTAGTCTCTCCGTCTCCCTGTCTTCTCCACCTCTCTGCATCTCCGCTCTCTGCGTCCCATAGGAATGCACATGGGGGTACCTGCCAAAGGATCGGGGACAATACGACACTCTAAGTTAAATACCTCCCGTACCATTGATTCCGTCATTACCTGTTCTGGAGTCCCTGTAGCGTAGATCTTTCCCTGTTGTATCGCTACCAAATAGTCGGCATAGCGACAAGAGAGGTTAAGGTCGTGTAGGATCATGACAATGGTTTTTCCTTGAGTTTCCTGGAGTTCGTCCAGCAAATCTAATAACTCTACCTGATGAGATAAATCTAGAAAGGTTGTTGGTTCATCTAACAATAAAATATCCGTATCCTGCGCCAGTACCATCGCAATCCAGGCTCGTTGTCTCTGTCCCCCAGAAAGACTATCTAATGCCCGATCTGCTAGTTCAGTCATGGTAGCGATTTCTAAGGCTTCTGCCACCTTTTTTTCATCGTCCGTTGACCACTGCTGTAACCAGCTTTGATAAGGATAACGTCCCATAGCTACTAAATCTCGTACAGTTAATCCCTCTGGAGCGGTAGGACTTTGGGGCAACATTCCTAGCTTTTTAGCTACAGTTTTTGCCTTGAGTTGAGAAATATCTTTGCCGTCTAGATAAACTATGCCTGATTGGGGTTTTAATAGTTTTGCCAGCCCTCGTAAAAGGGTAGACTTGCCACACCCGTTAGCACCTACCAGCACAGTCGTCTTGCCTGCGGGAATTCCTAAATTCAAATTCCGTATAATTGTCGCATTGTCGTATGCTAGGGTAAGCTGTCCGGCTTCTAGGCGATGATTGGAGAGACTGGGGGATGGGGAGATATTATGCCCTTGTGGTACTGGGAGATGGGGAGACTGGGAATTATTGCGATCGCGATACATAGGCTTTTAAAAGTAGGATATAGTTACGATTTCCATAAAAGCTAAGAGCTAAGAGCTAAGAGCTTTTAACTAAAAACTAAAATTCATTATTTTCGCTGGTTAATTAATAGATAGACGAAATATGGCGCACCAATAGCTGCGGTGATAATGCCACAGGGAAGTTCTAAAGGTGCAAACAACACTCTTCCTAATAAATCAGCAATTACGACCAGCATCCCTCCCATCATTGCCGATACGGGTAATAGTCCTTCGTGGGAAGCACCGACCAACTGTCTTCCCAAGTGAGGTGCCATCAAGCCGACAAAACTGACTGCACCTGCCGTTGCTATTGAAGCTCCCGCTAAAGCTACACTGGTTAAAAGTAATAAACCTCGTTGCCATTCAACCTGACTACCTAAACCGCGAGCAACTTCATCTCCCAGATTTAAAGTATTTAATTCTTTAGTTAGCAGCAATGCGATCGCGCCAAAGATAATAATCCAAGGAATTAAAGCCATTACTTGCGACCAAGTACGTCCGTAAACGCTACCCGCTAACCAAACTAAAGCCTGTGAAACAGTATCGATATCCCCAAAAGTAATCATAATGTCAGTTAAAGCACCGACAATAAGATCAAAGCCAATACCAACCAAAATTAACCGAATTGGCGAGCTTCCTCCTTGCCAAGCCAACAGATAAATTAATATTGCAACCGTCAACGCACCGACAAAAGCAGCAAAAGGTAGCAAAGACACGGGAACATTAGGCAGTAAAACTAATAAAGTAACCGCAGCTAAAGTCGCCCCTGCATTTACGCCGATAATTTCTGGAGCCGCTAAAGGATTACGAGTGATGCCTTGGGTAATCGTACCTGCGATCGCTAGTCCTGCCCCGACCAAAAAAGCGGCAATAGTTCGCGGTAAACGCAGGGTATTAATAATAAAGGCATAATCCCCATTAGCTGTGGGCAAACCCAATAGAGTCTTGACTACATCTATTGGTGAAATAGGATACTCACCATAGCCAACGCTAATTATCATTGCCACCATTGTCACCAGAGTGAGAATTAATAAAATTCCTGGTACTCGGCGATCGAGATGAAATGATATTGGTAATACTTTAGGGCGAACGATTAGCCATTGTTTTGTCATTACTAATTACTTATTACTTATTACTCATTTCCTTTACCGCTTCATTTTCCACCGAATCAAATAAAGAAAGAAAGGTGCGCCAATCAGAGGCATCACTAAACCTACAGGTAATTCACTAGGCTGAATTATCAATCGTCCGCAAAGATCGGCGATTAACATAATAATTGCCCCCAAAATTGCCGAGTATGGTAAGATCCAGCGATAATCAACGCCGACTATGAAACGAGCTGAATGAGGAACAATTAAACCAACAAAGCCAATTGGTCCTGCGATCGCCACACTCGCCCCAGCTAGTAAAATAATGCTAATAGCAGCCAGTATTTTAATCAATGCCGTAGACTGTCCCAAACTTCTAGCGGTATCTTCTCCCAGACTGAGAATGGTAATTTGTCTGCTTAAAGCGATCGCCAAGATCAAGCCAATGCAGATATACGGTAATATTTGCAGCAGCAGATTCATATCCCTACCTGCTACCGAACCCGCCAACCAAAACCTAATTTCTTCTAAGGTGCGCTGGCTGAGAATTAAAATCCCGCTAGTAATCGACGAAATAAATGCCGTTAGTGCTGCACCAGCTATAATTAGATTAAACGGTGTTAGTCCCCCGCGACCGAGAGAACCGAGGAAATATACGCCGATCGCGCTAAGAGCTGCTCCTGCAAAAGCATACCAGGCATAGATAGTTGAAGAACTACCGCCGAAAATAAACGTCCCCATCACCACCGCCAAAGCTGCTCCTGTATTAATTCCCAAAATACCAGGATCTGCTAGAGGATTTCGTGTAAGTCCTTGCATAATCGCACCCGACACGGCTAATGATGCGCCGACTAGCATAGCAATGAGCGATCGCGGTAGACGTACTGTACGAATAATCAAGTGATTGGTAGAACCATCAAAGGCAGTAAATGCTTGATAAATATCACTATAAGCAATATCTGCTGCACCCCAGGCAACACTAGCCATAAAACTGAGCCACAGAATAAAACTTCCGAACAACAAACCTGCTATCAGTAGAAGACTTTTACCTGAGTGATATTTTTTGGCGATCGTCATTTAAAGTACTATGAGTTGAGAAGAATTATTGATAAATATAGGACATGAAAATTTAATGAGAACTATTAGCAACTTATGACTACAAACAATATCACACCTTATTGATATTACTAAGCAATAAAATTAAAATTTTTGTAACGAAAATACTAGTTGAATTGTTTCTATGATTTAAGAGAACAATTTTTTGCTGAGTAACTATATGCTCAGGCGTTTGGCAACATAAATAATTTTTCAGACATCCTCTCAAAACGCGGTATGATTTACTGCTAATTAATCTCATTAGTCAAGAAATGATGAATACGAAGAGCAAGGGCTTGAGTTGGGTCAGATCTAGTTTTTTCTTATTTCAATTAAGCTTATTGCCGTTATTGATTACTATTAACCCTGTTGTAGCAGAAACAAAAAGCGATTGGCAAAGCCAGCACGGAGCGCATCGCACAAACTTAACAGCAGCAAACGCTATTCAGGATATTCCCACCCGTCACCAGGTTTCAACTTTGGCTAAAAATTTACTAGCGCAACAAAATAAAGTTACTCGCGTCACAGGAGTAGAACTCAAGCAAACTAATTCAGGATTAGAAGTAATCTTAAAAACCGCAGCAGGGGGACAAAGATTAGTGCCGTTGATTTTGCCTGAAGGGAATAAACTTGAGATCGATATTCTCGATGCAACTTTAGGTTTCAGTATCAGAAATGGCGTAACTAAAACCAATCCCGTCGAAGGAATTAAGTCAGTCGCTTTAACTAAAGTAGATGAGAGCAGTATTCGCTTGACCATTACAGGGTCAAGCAAAGCTCCTAGTGCAGAAATAATACCATCAAGACAAAACTTGGTTTTAAGCGTCACCCCAGAAGGCAATACAGCACAAACTAAACCAGATGAAGAAATCGAAATTATTGCCACTGGAGAAGCAACAGCAGAGGATAGTTACAATGTCCCCGATGCCACAACTGCTACCCGCACCGATACACCCTTGCGAGACGTACCCCAATCAATCCAAGTAGTACCAGAAAAAGTAATTGAAGACCAAGGTATAGTTCGGATTAGTGATGCCGTACGTAATGTATCGGGGGTAACACCGCAAAGAGGATTTTCTAATCTCATCGAACTGTTTAATATTCGTGGTTTTGATAGTTCTAAAATCCTGAGAAATGGTTTAAGCATCGATGGAGACGACAGTAGAATTGCCCCTAATATAGTCGATCGCGTCGAAGTGCTAAAAGGACCAGCATCAGTATTATACGGTCAGGCTCAACCAGGAGGAGTAGTTAATTACGTTACCAAAAAGCCACTGAAAGAACCATCCTACAACTTGGAATTGACGGCTGGAAACTTCGGTTTTATCGAACCATCTCTCGATATTTCTGGTCCATTAACTGCTGACAAGAAACTAACTTATCGCTTTAATCTTCAATATCAAAATGGGGGAAACTTTAGAGATTTTGTCGATTCAGAAATTTTAGCGATCGCTCCCACAATTAGCTATCAGTTTAGTAGACTTGTTGGGAAATAAAATTAAAGAACAACAAAACTGGAAGTGAACTTCGACTTTTAGATTAAGTTTAAGCAGCCATCAAATAAAAATTCCATAAACCTGCTGCTGTCAACATGAGGCGATCGTCAAAATCAGAAATTCGATTGCGATAAATTTGACTGACGGCACCATAGCGTTTGACTCCCGCAAAAGCATTTTCACAGACAACACGAGAGCTACTAAGGAGACGGTTTTCTTCCTTTTGAATTTCGTTTAACTCTCCACCTTTGGGTTTTTTATGAGGCAAATGAATGTTTTCGTCTTGTTTTTGTAAGCCCAAAAATCCCGAATCAGCTTCAATCGGAATCTCTTCAGGAATACTGCCGACAAGATCGTCCTCGTCGTGAGCGCGCTTGTCATGTACTTTTCCCTCTCTAGCTTGACCTAGAATCAACACTCTTTTGTTTTCGTCTACTACGGCGATATGTTTTCTCGTATGACGTTTTTTCTTCCCCGAATAATTTAATTTTTGTTTTTCCCGATCTTTTGGTCGAGAAATTGGTCTTTCTGTACCGTCAATCATTACTTTTTTAACTGTCGGATATCTCTCGATGAATTCTTCAATACTATTCATCTTTCTCTCTGGCAAAACCATTTTTACGCCTAAATGTAGCGACCCGAAATCATAATCACTCCGACCCGCAATAATGTCGTTTTTGAGACCACAATAAATGACACTATAAATGGCTCAAACCCAGATTAAATGACAATCGACCCAGATTATTCTGACACTAGCCCGAAATAACACCCTTCGGCTCACAATAACTGACAATAAGCTGTATTCCTCTTCAATTCTATTATTCAGCCTGTGTCAATAACGATGCTCGACAAGTGTTTGAATTATATGAACGTTTTAAACTTGCTTTTATTATCTAAAATCATGGTTTAATTAAATCTACAAACGTTTGATTAAATACATTTAGCTGTTTTTACCAAACAGAAAATAAAATTGTGGTTACATACGCCTATTTGAGAGTCTCAACTAACCAACAAGACGTTGACAACCAGCGTCATGGAATTCTCGAATATGCCAATCAAAACTCTTTGGGTCACTTAGAATTTATCGCTGATTCTGTTTCAGGACAAAAGCGATGGCGCGAGCGCGAACTGGGACAATTGCTTACTCAGACCGCGATAGCAGGAGACTTAATTGTCTTTGCGGAGATTAGCCGTATGGCCCGTTCTACTCTACAGGTACTAGAAATCCTCGAATGCAGTATGCAGCGGGAACTAACAGTTCACATCGCCAAACAACAGATGGTTCTCGATGATAATTTACCCAGTCGCATTACCGCTACAGTGTTGGGTTTGGCAGCAGAAATCGAGCGAGAATTAATTTCCATGAGAACAAAGGAGGCTTTAGCTAAAAGAAAAGCGTCAGGAAAGCCTCTAGGAAGACCCAAGGGCAGACAGTCAGCCAAACTCAAACTAGATCCCAGAAAACAAGAAATTCAAATATATCTAGATAAAGGAATTAGTAAACGTTCGATTGCTAGGTTGGTCGATTGCGCTCCGTCAACTCTTTACTATTGGCTAGAGAGAAATCAATTATCCAAATCGAAAAGCCACCACTAGAGGAATATGAGAAAAACCAGTATTCCTCTAGAAACCATTATTGAACTGCGCCAAAGATTAGAAAGATGGCCCAAGCGCAGTCCCCAAAGACGGACGTTAATTAAAGATACCGCCGAACTATATGGGGTTTCTCCTGAGACAGTTTATCGTAACTTACGCCACCACACTTTACCTCATTCGGTGCGCCGAACTGATTATGGGCAAACGCGGGTTATGCCCAAACAAGACTTATTACGCTATTGCGAGATAATTGCTGCCTTAAAAGTTAGAACTAGCAATAATCAAGGTCGCCATCTGTCTACAGTACAGGCAATTAGATTGTTAGAAGAACATGGCATTAATACAGATAATGGTCATTTTCAAGCCCCACCTGAGTTACTAAAAAAAACAACTGTCAATCGTTACCTAAAACAATGGGGATATGACAAAGAAAAACTATCTCGCCAACCACCAGCAGTGCGCTTTGAAGCCGAATACAGCAATCAATGTTGGCACTTTGATTTAAGCTCTTCCGACCTTAAACGGCTTAAAAATTCCGTTGAATTAGAACCAGGTCGGGGTAAGCCCCTGCTCATGCTTTACAGCGTGGTAGATGACCGTAGTGGCGTATCTTATCAGGAATACCATGAGGTTTATGGAGAAGATACAGGAGCAGCATTGAAGTTTTTATTTAATGCCATGTCGGCTAAGACTACAGAAAGCTTTCCCTTTCAAGGAATTCCTTCAATGCTCTACATGGACAATGGTCCGATTGGTCGCAGTCAAGTATTTCAGAAAGTGATGAATTATCTGGGAATTGAAGTACGCACCCATGTACCAAAAGGTAAAGATGGTAGAAGAGTTACCGCTCGTGCCAAAGGAAAAGTAGAGCGACCTTTCCGCACTGTTAAAGAGATGCACGAAACCCTTTATCACCTGCACGAACCAGAAACCATCACTGAAGCAAATACTCGGCTAATGCACTTCCTGCTTTACTACAATAAACAATCCCATCGCCGAGAATCTCATTCTAGGATTGAAGACTGGATTAAAAATTTAACTCCTGATGGCATTAGACAAATGTGCAGTTGGGATAGGTTTTGTACTTTTGCCCGAGAACCTGAAAAACGGAAAGTAGGTTTGGATGCTCGTATCTCCATAGAAGGAGTGGCTTATGAAGTCGAACCTGATTTAGCAGGAGAAAAAGTAATTTTGTGGTGGGGACTATTCGATAGCGAATTATACGTGGAACATCAAGAGCATCGTTATGGTCCTTACGCACCGATTGGCAAACCTATACCCATTCATAGTTACCGTAGTTTCAAGAAAACTAATACTCAAAAAAGAGCCGACCGCATCGAACACATAGCTGCTCAGTTATCTCTTCCTGCTTCTGCCATTGGTAAAGTCGAGTTACCAGT
>NZ_PVWF01000128.1 GCF_003003995.1 Pleurocapsa sp. CCALA 161
GTTTTATTACTCGGTGATTTAGTTCTCTATTATCAGGCTCTGCAACGAGGTCAGAACAATTTAAAAGCTACTCTGACTAGCGTATCTGGTCTTTATGAAGATAATTTATTCCTGGCAAATCTTTATGAGTTTTTGGATTTAAAACCAACAGTCGTTGAACCAGAACATCCAAAAGTTCTTCCTCTAACCCTGCAACAAGGGATTGTATTTAATAATGTTAGTTTTCAATACACTGATTCTGCTCGTCAAGCTCTTAAAAATATTAACTTAAGTATCAAGCCTGGTGAGACGATCGCTCTTGTGGGAGAAAATGGTTCGGGCAAAACAACACTGATCAAATTGCTCTGCCGTTTGTACGATCCTACCAGCGGTAATATCACTATCGATGGTGTAGATTTAAAGTTGTTCAAAATTGCCGACTTACGCCGTCAAACAAGTGTTATTTTTCAAGACTACGCTAAATATCATTTTTCCGCTGAGGAAAATATTCGTCTGGGTAATATTGAGATCGAGTTAAAAGATCCAAATATTTTTACCGCTGCCATGCGTTCTGGCGCTCATGATGTGATTGCCAAATTGCCTCATGGTTACGATACTATCTTGGGTAAACTATTTGATACTGGTGAAGAATTGAGTATCGGTCAATGGCAAAAAGTCGCCCTTGCTAGAGCCTTTTTACGAGACTCGCAAGTGATTGTTTTGGATGAACCGACTAGCGCGATGGATCCCAAGGCAGAATATGAAATATTTAAAAAGTTTCGTGAGTTAATTAAAGATCAAGCTGCGGTATTAATTACCCATCGTTTGTCTACCGTCAAAATGGCAGACCGCATTTATGTGATGGATGGCGGACAAATTGTGGAAAGCGGAACCCATGATGAGTTAATCAAACTACAAAAAAGTTATGCCCATTTATTTGAAACTCAAGCTCAAAATTATCGTTAAAAAACATGATTAAAACTTTAAATAAAATATCAGCTTTTGATACTCTTGAAACTAAAAACCTAGAAATAGAGTTAATATTATGCTGCGCTCGTACTAAGCTAGATGAATGCTTTACTAGTAATATTAAAGCTTTATTAGAAAAAAAACTAGATTGGCATTACCTACTCAAGGTTGCAGCGGAGCAGGGTATTGTACCGCTAGTTTATTATAATCTTAATCGCACTTTTCCCCAACAGGTTCCTGTAGAAATTCTTACCCAGTTACATCAGCATTTTCAAGCTAATGTTCAAAGAAATCTACTTTTAACTGCCGAACTAATTAAAATTTTAAAGGTTTTAGAAGATAATAAAGTTGAGGCAATTACTTTTAAAGGACCTACCCTAGCTATCAAAGCTTATGGACAGCTTGCTCTTCGACAGTTTTGTGATTTGGATGTTTTTATTGAAGAAAAAAATTCTCTTGAAGTTGTCAATTTACTTGTTTCCCTGGGCTATCAACTTCCATCCCCAATTGCTCAATTAGCAAGGCATCCATATATGACATATCAAGAGTTTCTAGAGTCAGAAGAAACTCAGAAAAAGTATGAGCTATTTCATGCTCAAAAAAACATTGTTATAGATTTACAATGGTCATTAACGGAAAGAAGGATAAATCGCTTTTTTCCTGTGAATTTTCAACATATTAGTTCTAATTCAAGTTCTATTTATTTAGGTGCTACAGAAATCAAACAGTTTTCTTCAGAAGATATGCTGTTATATCTTTGCTTTCATGGTTCTAAGCATTGCTGGTCAGAGCTTAAATGGATTTGCGATGTTGCAGAGTTTATACAGTCAAATTTAGAAATTGATTGGCAATTGATTAGTTTGAGAGCCAAAGAATGGAAAGTAGAGCGGATGTTGAGTCTTGGTTTATGTTTAGTCGAAAATATTTTGAAGATTGAGCTTTCAGAAACTATCAAACAGAATATTGAAATAGACGAGGTTGTTATAGCTTTAGCTAATAAAGTTAAACGGGGAATTTTTGAATGTTCCCTTACAGAAAAAGAAAAAATTGATTTTCGATTTAAATTAAGAAAACAATTATCTGAACAAATATTTTATTTTTTAGATATTTTATTTACTCCCACTGCCAAAGAATGGAATTTTTTACCCTTTACGCTACCTAAATCTCTCTCATTTTTATACCGTTTGGTAAGACCATATCGATTAGCCAAAGAAAGTTTTCTTTCTAAATGAGAAACTATACTCTGCTGTTGGGAGAGGTAGTGAAAAAATTAAAATGTAGTTATAAGCTACATTTTAGGACGAAGAAATTTTGTTCACCGTCCAACTTCTTGATTGATGGTTAACTCGATGCCGTTATGAGTATGATATATTGATTAAGATTCGTAAAATGTATATAACTTGTCAACTTAACGTTGCTTGGTAATTATAAAGAGCAGAACTATGACTACAGAAGGATGTTTAAGAGTAGGGCAAGAAGCGCCTGAATTTATGGCTACGGCTGTTTTCGACCAAGAATTTAAGACTGTTAAGCTATCTGACTATCGTGGTCAGTATGTGGTCTTGTTTTTCTATCCTTTAGACTTTACCTTTGTTTGTCCTACGGAAATTATTGCGTTTAGCGATCGCCATGGGGATTTTAAGTCCCTTAACACTGAAATTTTAGGGGTGTCTGTAGACAGCGAATTTTCTCACCTAGCTTGGATTCAGACTGAGCGCAAAGCAGGGGGAATTGGAGATATTGATTATCCTCTAGTTTCTGATATTAAAAAGGAAATTAGCACTGCTTACAATGTGCTTGATCCTGAAGCAGGAGTGGCGCTACGAGGACTATTTATTATCGACAAAGAGGGTATTATTCAACATGCTACGATTAACAATCTCTCCTTTGGTCGCAGTGTAGAGGAAACTCTAAGGACTTTAAAAGCGATCCAGCATGTACAGAATAATCCTGATGAGGTTTGTCCAGCAGGGTGGCAAGAAGGAGATCAGACTATGAATCCCGATCCAGTTAAGTCTAAAGTTTACTTTTCTTCCGTCGGTTAATAATCAATCAGACGATTAGATTTTGGCAAAAAAAGGGGCAATTGCCCCTTTTTTTATTGATTGTACTAATTCCTAAAAGTAGCTGGAAAGATCAAAAATCTTCTTAGAGTCAATGAAAAGGCTGAAATATCCATCAAAGCTATCCTCAAGGATTCCCTTCGGTCAAAGCTTAAAGCTAAACCTGTCCTAAATCTCTCGTTATTTTTGAGAATTGGTATTAGTTTGATTATTTTCTTGGGCTTTTTTAGTTAAACAATCATGAGTTCTGAGAGTAGCAGCAGCAGCATAGTTTCTTTCCGCTGGAGCATCAGGCTTAAATGAATCTCCTATTTCTTTATAAGGTGAAGCTACACCGCAATAGGCTGACATAGTAGAAATGCTCGCTGCACCCCAATGATTGGCAGTATCAGAGAATTTGATTGGCTCTTGATTAGTAGCTAACTCTGGCTTCTTACCCTGGAGAGTATTAGCATACTTGGCAAGATTTTGGAGGACGGCGACTAATTCAGCTCTCGTGACAGGATTGCCAGGTTTAAACGAGCCATCGGGATAACCTTTAACAATATCGTTCTCTTTTGCCCATTGAATTTTGTTGGCACTCCAGCGACCAGAATCCACGTCGGGATAAGGCTGAGTCGGCACTACAGAAGCTTTTAGATCCAAACCGTCAATGGTTTCTAACGAGCCAAAAGCCATGGAGACTAGTTGTTCTCTAGTTAAAGATTCTGTCGGACGAAAAGTTTGATCTTTAAAGCCTGCAATAAATCCTAGGGCAACTGCGTTCTCGATATCTGTCTTATAGATGTCTCTGGCAATGTCATTAAATTTAGAACTACCAGTAGCGCCAGGTACATTTTCTGGAGCATCTCCCGCAGCAGCGATCGCTGTTGAATCTCCGCTCAAGAAATAGTGACCCAATGTTTTGCCTTGATAAGCTTTTTTGGTAAACTTCCAGCCTGGATTCAGGTTGATTTTGACATATTCCCCAGGAGCAGGTTTGCCGTTAGTCTGACCGACCACTAAATCGGCACCGTCTTGATTGTTGGTAGCAATTAGCTGAAGTTGATCTCCTTTAGTAATCACATCAAGCCGATAATCCAAACTAGTATCTTGACCATCAAGACGTACTGAATAACCGTTACTATCTGTCGAACGATTACAGCTTCCCGTAAAATCAAACTTAGTCCAGAGAGGATCGATAATGGTTGGGTTAGAACCTTTTTCCGCGTAGCACTGTTGCTTACCAGGAATTTGCTCAATTACGTTTAAATTGTAGCCAATTGCACCAGCAGGAACAGCGATCGCCTCTACCTTGTCTTCTGCTACTGGTGCTTCAGTATACTGAGCCACGGCTGGTACTGATAACAGCGAAGTAGTTAAAATGATCGCTCCCGTAAAAATTGCCGCTAACTTCAACTTTTTTGGTAATTTCATAGTATCTTTGGTGTGCTTGTCGTATCGATATGATTAAAGCTTAAAATTACGCTTTCGTCTCGATTAATTAGGAATTATTTGTATTGACGCATACTAAAATACGGCTGATATATTTTGATTTCATTTAAATTAGCTGATTTTTATCTTCAGCTTTTAGCTTCTAAAACCGCCGTCACAATTGAACTAGCGACGATTGGTGCAGTAATAGCACGTAGAATACGGTTGCCTAAAGATACGGGTTGGAAACCTAGAGCGATCGCCTTGGCTACTTCTAGTTCTGTCCAGCCTCCTTCGCAGCCTGTGGCGATGAGAATTTCTGACTGAGTTTGCTGTTGTAAACTATGCCAAAGAGTTGGGATATCTCCCCGCGCCACGCAGATATATTTATTCTGAGTTGTTTCAACTTGCTCAATTTGCTCAATTGCCGCAATATATTCGATTGGTTCTATGATCTTGGGGACGATTTTCCTTTCCGACTGTTCTGCTGCTTCGCTAGCAATTTTGCGCCAACGTTGAACTTTATTGGAGTTAGGCTTGAGTAAAGTGCGATCGCTAATTACAGGGATAAAATTACTTACTCCTATTTCAGTACAGCAACGAATCACCTGTTCATAGCCGCTAGCTTTGGGCAAAGCCGTCATCAAACTTAAACAAATCGGCAACTCTGTTTTAATGGCAACTGATTGAATAATCTGTGCCGAACGATCTTTAATTTCGGCTATCCAAGCATTACCGATCCCGTCTAATGCTAAAAAGCGATCGCCATTACCCAAGCGTAATACCCGCAAAAGATAATGCAATTGCTGAGTATCTAAAATAATTTGCTCTTGCTGTATTTGTGCAGATTTAATTACTAAACGATAAGTCATACTAATCGCTTGGCGGTAAATATTTGCTAACTAGCTTAGATACTTGCTGGGGTTGCACTCGAGTATAAGAATTTCTGACTGGCATAATTAGACAAGGAGCTTGCTTACACTGCTTCATACAGCCAGTAGTCTTAATTTCTACTTGATCGGTTAGACCTTTGGTTTTTAGTTCAGTCTGTAATATTTGGCAAATTGCCTGACTGCCTTTTTTGCCACAGCTTGAGCCTTGACAGACTAATATCTTGGTTTTTGCTCTTTTAGCTGCGATCGCTGTTTGATGAGACGATTGTTCTGAGAGTAATTCCACTCTGTAGGCTTTATACTCAACCTGTTCTTGATGTAATTTATATTTCCGCATCCCCGTTACTTTTAAATGGCAGCCAGGTTGGAGATGTTTGCCTAAGAGATTTTTTGGTGATTTGGCTACGGCTATCAAATAGTCTGCTTCTAGAGTTGACAAAGAGAGATACTTAATACGACCTTTAGAACTAATTGCAAAATCTTCTAATCTACCAACAATAGTGAATTCGGAAACAAGAGGCTGTAATGCAACCATCATTTAAATCTCGTTTAAACTAAATTTATTCTAATTGATTTTGATTATCAAAAAAAGTCATCAAGCCAAATCAATTAATTCAAGACAAGATACGGTTGATGGTTAGACTACATAACAAAACAAAGAAGTGCGATCGCACTGGGATTAATACTTGTAATAAATACTTCTAACTTACCGTTTTTTGGCTTATTGATAATAAGAGTATTTAAAAAAATTCATTCTACCGCAATCTGGATGAGTAGCAATAGCTTATAAGAATGAAAAGATAGTAATTCTGGCGATTTAGAGCGCTTTGTGTCAATCTCGCAAAAACTACTTAATAACTTTTTTATTCGCAATAAGCTATTCGTGTTAAGTTAATATTGTCAATAAAAATTATTTAATGAGAGAGCAAGAATTATGTCTACTACCACAGGTCTATTACGTCCTTTTGGTCACGTAGAAGACAATCCAGTATTGCTAGATAAAAGCGTCACTACGCCAGTATGTGAAGGTTTTAATGCTGTCTTGTCTAGTTTCCAAGGTTTGTACTTACAATATCAAAAACATCATTTCGTAGTTGAAGGCTCTGAATATTATTCACTGCATGAGTTTTTCGCTGAAAGCTATGAAGAAGTTCAGGGACATGTTCATGAAATAGGCGAACGTCAAAATGGTCTGGGTGGTATTCCTGCTGCAAGTTTTCGTAAATTAGCGGAACTATGTTGCTTTGAGCAAGAAGAAGATGGTGTTTTTGACGAGCGTCAAATGGTAGAACACGATCTCGCAGCAGAACAAGAAATTATCAAGTTACTACGTCAACAAGCATCACAAGCAGAAAGTTTAGGCGATCGCGCTACTCGCTACCTGTACGAGCAGATTTTACTGAAAACTGAAGAAAGAGCTTATCATCTAAACCACTTCTTAGTCCACGATAGTTTAACTCTGGCTTTTGTTGGCAATGGTGTTAATCGTTCCAATTAGCAATAAAGATAGCAAGTTTTTTAAGAGTGCTACCAGATTGAGTATCAAAGGCTTGAAGCTTATGGCTTTGTAATAAAATCACCTGGTCGTAACTGACTCCAAGCTCGAGCCTGTTCAAGTTGAGCAGCCAGGGCAATAATTGTCGCCTCAGAGTTTGGTTGACCGATTAACTGAACTCCTAACGGTACTCCCTGGGGATCAAACCCAGTCGGAATATTAATTACGGGTTGTCCTGTAACGTTAAACGGAGGACAGGGGAGTATCCAGTTAACAATCTCTTGAAAGGTTGCTTCGGGACTAAGATCTTGCCACTCGCCAATTTTAATAGCAGGGGACATATAGGTTGGCGCAACCAAAACATCGAACTGGGCAAATAGACTTACTAGCTGTCGGGCAAACAACTGCATTTGAGTTACCGCCTGAGAGTATTCTCCTGCTGTACCAGACTGGGATAATACCCATTGATTCATCGGACTTAGCACCTCAGCAGGAATTCCTGAAGCAGCTACCGCACTTGACCAGACGATTTTAAAAGGTTCAATCAAGGGGGTTAGGTCGATCGCCTGGGGAATAGCAGTATGACCCATGCTTTCTAACTGCTGTACTGTCTGAGTAACGGCTTGCTGGCATTCGGGGGCGGGTTGTCCTACAGGCAAAAGAGACGTTGTATAACCTACTCTCAACGTAGGTAAGGACTGTTGAGTATTTCTGAGAAAGCTAACTTCGGGTTTTTCTAGCCAGTAAGGATCGCCCGTTATATAGCCAGTTGCTAGATCTAAAAAAGCAGCAGCATCGGCTACGGTACGAGTTACAATGCCGTGAGTTCCCAAGCCACTCAAGCGATCGCCCACAGGCGCAAAAGAAATTCTCCCCCGACTTGGTTTAATTCCCACCAGACCACAGCAAGCAGCAGGACCACGAATTGAACCACCCGCATCTCCTCCTAAAGCGATCGCACAAAAACCCGCAGCCACCGCCGCCGATGAGCCACCGCTAGAACCGCCAGGGGTATAGTCTAAGTTCCACGGATTGCGAGTTGGCGCGAACCCTTCTGGTTCGGTGTAAGGAAAAGAACCTAGTTGGGATGTTGCGGTTTTTCC
This sequence comes from Pleurocapsa sp. CCALA 161, assembly GCF_003003995.1. Taxonomy (GTDB): domain Bacteria; phylum Cyanobacteriota; class Cyanobacteriia; order Cyanobacteriales; family Xenococcaceae; genus Waterburya. The sequence goes on from NZ_PVWF01000128.1 coordinate 7,916, forward strand.
TAAGATAATAAACCCTGCCTGTTTAATCTTGCTGACCACGCCATCATCGTAGGTCGCAACTTGATCTTTGAGGGCAACAATGCCGTAGCTTGTAGGCATACCCGCAACGGACTTGAGATCTTTAATGGCGATCGGCACACCAAAAAAAGGCGGTAGATAGCTAGTATCTAAAGTTTGCTCTAGCTGGGCGCTTTTCAACTTAGCTTCGGCGATCGCACTTTCTTGAGCAACATAATTAAAACTGCCCACTTGAGAATCGTATTTAGCAATGCGGTCTAAATACATTTCGGTCAACTCCAGAGGAGTCACCTGGCGCTCTTTAATTAACTTAGCCTGTTTTAAGGCTGAGGTAAAAGCTAGATCAGAGGCATTTAAAGACATAAAGTAGTAAACAGGATTTTATATTGCAGTCAACTGAATAGTGATTTTACTATTTTTTCAGCCGAGTCCCTGTCAATTAGATAGCGGTCTATCAAATTCAATATAAATCAAACCGCCAAAAACTGCTGAATAACTTCTCGACTCAGTTCTTTAGTACTGCCAGATGCCACAATACCGCCTTTTTGCATCGCATAATATTTATCTGCTTGACGGACAAAGTGGAGGTGCTGCTCGACTAATAAGACAGAAATACCAGTAGCAGCAATAATCCGTTTAACTGCCGTTTCAATTTCCAGAATGATTGAGGGCTGTATACCTTCGGTGGGTTCATCCAACACTAATAAACGAGGTTTGCCCATCAACGCACGAGCGATCGCCAGCTGCTGCTGTTGTCCTCCACTCAAATCTCCTCCCATGCGGGACAACATAGTTTTTAAGACAGGAAATAGCTCAAATATCTCTTCGGGAATAGATTCATTACCTTTTCTTCCTTCAGGCTTGGCCTCCAAACCTAACAAAAGATTATCTTTAACCGATACCCGAGGAATAATTTCTCTTCCTTGAGGGACATAGCCTATACCCAACTTGGCGCGACGATCTGGGGTTAATTTGGTTATGGAGAGTGGCGCAGCCATGCCGCCGGGCTTATCGCCAAGGACTATATTACCAGTGCGGGGTGACAACAAACCCATAATAGTTTTTAGTAGAGTCGTCTTGCCAACACCATTACGCCCAATTAAACATACCATTTGCCCAGAAGGCACACTCAGATCCACATTACGCAAAATATGACTTTCGCCGTAATATACGTTTAAATCTGATATTCCCAACATTAAATCTGTTGCTTGGTGCGGGTTAATTATGGATTGTGTCATGATTAATTTTAATTTTGTTCAAACTTATAACTATCGAAATCGCATGCAGGTTGATAACCAATTTTTTGATAAATCCTGTTAGAGGTAGAATTAGCCAAATCAGTAAATAAAAAGCAATAGTTATTTCCTCTATCTAATAAGGTTTGGCTCAAAGCAGCTACACAAGAACTAGCGTATCTTTGTTTACGGTATTCTAAAGGGGTGTAAACAGCGTTAATTCTAATTCCGTTAGGAGTCGAGCCACTAAAGCCTGCCATTGATAAGGGGATATCATTTTGCCAGACATATAGACTTTTATTTTTCAGACGAAGATCGTACCAATCTTGATATTGTTGTTCTGTTCTTACTTCTCCTATTGCTTCGATTTCAAAAGCTCTAATCCATTCGATCAATAAAGAGCGATCACTTTTCGTTGCCAAACGTAATTCGCCCTCAGCATAATTAATTATTTTTACGGTTTCCAACTGGTAAATGCGCTGTGCCAACTTTAAACAATAAGATTGCCCAGTCAGAGATTGCCACATTTGAGCAAAAGCAATTGCTTCTGATTTGGGTGCAATTACACCTGGTAAAGATATATTATTGGCGACTAGATTAGAGATGATTTCAAAGATCGCTTCTTCGGATCGAGATCGAGACAAAATTAACTGATGAGGTGGAGTTCTCATTGCAGTACTTAAAATAAGCTCGTTTTGAGTTACTGCTATTAAATACGGTTGTTTTTTAAAATCTTTTTGAGAACACATACCTAAGATTAAGCAATGAGCGGCTTCATGCTCTAGTAAATAATCTTCAACAGTTTGACGATAACAATCTATATTTTCAAAATGCTCTGTTTTCATTTGCTCAATATATGTTTCTGTCGATCAAGAAGAGTATTGTAAACTAACAGCTAACAAGTTAGATAACTGTTAATTGTTCATTTCTGTTCGCTTCAGTACTTCCTCCTATGATTTCAGAAAAGAATCTAACTTTGCCCATTGGCTAAAATATGCATATTCCAAAAAGGCTTGAATACGTTCTACTTCTAAATAAGCTTCTAAAATTTCTAGATTATTCATTTTTGATACGGTCAAGTGTCATATTTATTATTTATTCTGGTGCTTCTCCCAGATAAACCTCAATTACCCTGGGATCATTTTGTACCTCGTCCATTTTTCCTTCACATAGCAATGCACCCTGATGCAATACTGTCACCTTATCATTAGCAATTTGACGGACAAATTCCATATCATGTTCGATCGCAATAATGGAATGGCTCTCAGCTAAAGAAAGTAACAATGCACCGACGTTTTCGGTTTCTTCATCTGTTAATCCTGCTGCGGGTTCATCTACTAACAATAAGTCTGGAGATTGTGCAACTAACATGCCGATTTCTAGTCTTTGTTTTTCCCCGTGAGATAACAAGTTTGCTAAAAGATTAGCTCGTTTATCTAAACCAATTGTTTCTAATAAACCTGCCACAGTTCTTTGCTCACTGTGATTAGACTGACCAAATAAAGTTGGAAAAACGTTTTTCTTGCGGTTACAAACTAAGTCTAAATTTTCTTTGGCGGTTAAATTTAAATATACTCTAGGGGTTTGAAATTTGCGACCAATACCCATCCGAGATATTTCATATTCTGGTATTTTTTTGAGATCTTTGCCTTTAAAAAGAACTCTACCCTTAGTTGGCTGAACTTTACCTGTAATTACATCCAAAAAAGTGGTTTTGCCTGCACCATTCGGTCCAATAATAACCCTAAGTTCTCCTGAATCGAGACTAAAATTTAAGTTGTTAAGTGCCTTAAAGCCACCAAAACTAACGGTTAAATTCTCAATTTCTAATATCTTGCTCATCCTCTAGTATCCATCTCTAAAAACTTCAGTGCCTAAACAAAATTAATTACAGATTATTATTCACCTTTTCCCCTTTCCTTTTACCCAGTTTCAACTAAGAAATTAATTTTGCACGACTACTTATTACCTATTACTTTCTATCTCATCTCTCTCCTGTTGCACTTCAGGATCTTCTACTAAGCTTGGATAAGTAACCAAAGGTTGATCTCGTCCGATCAGCGATCGCAATTTAGGACTACCATAGTCTTTAAACCAACCGACAATGCCATCGGGTAGTACTGTCACTACAGTTAGGAATAATGCACCTTGAAAAAACAACCATATTTCAGGAAAACTTTCACTTAAGGAAGTTTGGGCTAGGCGGACTAACATAGTGCCCAGGATTGCCCCAATCAAAGTACCTCTGCCTCCCACTGCAACCCAAATTACCATCTCAATCGAGAAAGCCACCTGCATAATACTTGGGTTAATAATCCCTGTTTGCACAGTATATAACGCCCCTGCAATACCAGCGATCGCACCTGAAATGCTAAAGACCAAAACCTTGTAGCCTGTAGGGTTATACCCTGAAAATCTCACCCTAGTTTCATCATCCCGAATTGCCATCAGCAACCTGCCAAAACGTCCACTAGTTAACCAACGACAAAGTAGATACACTA
>NZ_PVWF01000129.1 GCF_003003995.1 Pleurocapsa sp. CCALA 161
GCTAGGTATTGAGGTTTTAAAGGCAGGAGCAACCAGACAGGCGAGTTTACAGTTTACAGTTAAAGAGTTACTTAATATCTTACTGGATAAAGCAGAACAGACTTCTGATTGGAAAGGAGAGCTTTCGCAAGCTCAATTACAATATGCTGCTAATGATGCAGGGAGTTTAGTCAAATTAATAACTAAACTGCAATCTAGATTAGAACAGACTAGGTTAAGTAATATTGCTATTTTAGAGTACTGCTGCCTGCCTGCGGTGGTTCAGATGCAGCAGCGAGGAATTTATCTCGACCACCAACGCTGGCAAAGGGTAAGGTCAGATTACGAGCAACAACGCGATCGCCTGGAGTCAAAAATTTATCAAGAGTTGGGAAAAAAATTTAACATCGTCTCTTCCAAACAACTACTGGTGGCACTACAAGAATACGGGGTTGAACTAAAATCGACCAATAGCAATACTCTGATTGAGCTGGTTAAAGAATATCCAATTATGACCACAATACTTAAATACCGTAGTCTTAACACTACTATTAGTACTTTTCTCAAGGGATATGAAGAACATATTCAGCCAGACAGTAGACTGAGGGGCAATTGGTGGCAAATTGGGACTAGAACAGGAAGAACCAGCTGCACTGAACCCAATTTGAGTAATATTCCGAAAATTCCTAAGATTAGATCCTGTTTTGCTGCTTCAGAAGGTTATTTATTGATTGATGCAGATTATTCTCAAATTGAGCTAAGGTTGGCTGCTAAACGAATGGGAGTTCCCAGGCTAATTGAAGCGTTCAAGCAAGGAAAGGACATTCATGCTCTAACCGCTTCCTATGTCTATGATTGTGAAATAGATGAGCTTAAACCAGAGCAACGTAAACTGGGAAAAATTGCCAATTTAGGTTTGATTTATGGCATGGGGGCAGAAAAGTTTAGACTTAATGCAGCCAAGAAATTTAATGTCTACTTTACCCTAGAGCGTTCCAAGGAACTGCGGGATATGTTCTTTAGTCTTTATCCTGAAATTGAAGAATACCATCAACAGTGTCGGCGAAACTGGCAACAGGGTCAACAACAGGCACAATCTACTTTGGGCAGGCTAAATATTTGGTCCCATAAAAGTCCAAAATTAAATCAAATTATCAATTACTCGATTCAGGCTGATTGTGCGGATTTATTGAAACAGGCTATTTCTGATTGGTATTTAGAATCTCTTCACCACAAGTTAGATGTGTATTTAGTTTTAACTGCTTACGATCAATTGGTGATTGAGGTTAGGGAAGAGCAAGCTCAATCTGCGACTGAAATTTTAGAACGAGTCATGATTGAAGCGGGACGGGATTTACTTAACCCAATTCCAGTTGTAGTAGATCTTAAAGTAGGAAAGTATTGGAGTTGAAAAAGTATATTTACTTGGTACAAGAATACTGTGAGTAATTCACGATCAGACGCTAGATATAGAACGCGAACAACGTAATTTAAAGAATTTATTAGCTAACTTCCGCTACATCGAGCGTAGCCTTAGAAACATCGTTTATTTTAAATATTTATTAAGTATTCAGGGTAAATCACATTTACATCTGCTTTAGATCACAGCTATATTCGACAATATAACGTTTACGAAATCAAACAATATATCAAATAAATAAATAGAAGCTCAATATAACTTAAACGAGCTTTATTGCACCTATGCAGTCAATAAAAATCAGCGCGATGAAGCAGCCTCAAGTAGGTGAGTTGATTCGCTCGCTTCGGCACGAGCTAAATCTGACCCAACAGCAGTTAAGTGTCGAATTAGGAGTAGTTAGGGGGATGGCAACGATTCGTAAATTTTACTCCCATATCCCCCTCAAAGCTCTGCTATGACTGAGTTTTATTAACTAGGAATTAGAGAAAATCCAAAATTTAATGTTGGAGGTTTTCGATTCAAATCAAGGCTATAACTACCAAAACGATTGATGTGCTTGGTTAGATAAGGACTCAACGCACCGATAATCTCAGCTTCAATAGTGTTTCCTGCTTGAATATACTCCTGTAAAATTCGGCTAATCTCAAAAACATTGTAGAAAATCAAACAATTAGAGACTAAATGATTGTATTTGATAATTTTACGCTGCTCTTCTCGACTATTCTGCTGAATTATTCCTGCATTGCCAAAACCAACCCACTTAGTAAAACCATTAAACGCTTCGCTTTTATTCAAAGCTCCCTGAATGGAGGAACGTAACTCTTGACTGTCAAGGTACTCCATCAAAAAGCCAGTTCTGATAGCTCTACCTAATTCGCTAAATGCTTGATACAACCTGTTCTTACGGCTGTATGTTCCCAACTTTCGTAAGATAGTCGAAGCAGTAAACTTACCAGCCTTGATCGATAAAATTACCCGCAGCATATCGCTCAGATGGGTTTCAATTAGTTTCCAATCAATGACATCAGTAAATAATTCATCAATGTGATCGTAACGGACTTGTTTATCGGGACGGCATAAGGTTAAATCCTGCCAATTACGAATGCGTGGCATCAATTTAATCCCCAACAAATAAGCCAAAGCAAACACAGGAGTGCTTTGTCCTTGGGTATCAGCATGAATTGTATCAGGTTGAATATCGGAAGTATTTTTCAGCAGTCCATCCAAGATATACACTGCTTCCCAAACACCACAGGGAATGAAGTGAGAAAACAGAGCGATGTAGGTATCGCTGACATGATAGTAGCCAATCCCTCCATAACCACCATAGCGAATGTGATATTCAGCCAGAAGATTCTGCTCGTAAATATCCCACTTAGTCCCATCGGCAGAAGCTCGTTTACCCGAACCCCAAAACTTAGGCAGAGAAAAGCGATTATAGGCATTAATTATCCTGTAAATTGCTTTCTCCAAAGACGGCAACCCAATGTGACGCTGATTGACATAGGCTATCTGTTTGCGATCAAAGTTACTTAAAGAATTAGCTGTTTGACTTGACCCTAGATTGCATCCATAACAAAAAGTAGCGGCTAAATAACGACTGACTGAATTATCTATTTTAGGTTCATGCCCTGAGAGCAAACGGAAATATTGAGTCCAATTAAGCCATAACTCAGTATCGGTGAGGATATCCAACAAATTTACTGGTTTGATGCGGTCTTCAATCAGGGACTCAATTTGAGCTAATTTCTTAGAGTCAACTTTCTTTTTTGGTCGTTTAAGAACTGGTCTACCTTGTTCTAAACTAACGGATTGGTTATTGGGGAAAGACTGGTCGGTGGTTTGAGTTATATCTAACAGCCAATTTTTGACATGAGCGATGAACGCTTTGGGTTCTACAGGCAGCCCGACCAATGTACCAAACTCATCAATATTGGCTTCGTATTCCGACCAAGAAACCTGTTGAGTTCGATAATCAGCAAAAGCATCGCTATTTTCAACATATAAGTCTCCTGATTTCAATTCCCACATCACCTGAGAAAAAACGCACATTTCAAAATATCTGCGATTGATGAATTCTGGATAGGATTTCTTGTTTTTTTGATTGGTAATTAACTGCCACCACTTTTGGGGAATCCATTCTAAATCAAGCAGTTGAACCTTTTGATTATCCTCTGTTTGGATTACATCCAACCAGTCTTTACGACTTCCCTGATGGTCAATTAAAAATTGAATGCTTGCCTCAATCGATTTATCCTGGGTTGTCGAACGCAAACTCACCTGTCTGAGAATTTGAAACAGTATGGCTCGATGGGAACGGAAAAAACGCCAGAGAAAGGGGTAAAAGTTGTTTCCAGTATAAGCAAGATGAGCTTCGCATTCTGTCAGCAGTTGGTCGTGGTTTTCTCCAATAGCATTCTCTATTTCAGTAAATCTATCTTGTATTTCTCCTTCCGAGGAATAGGCTACAATTACATCTCTGAAGGTGCTGATTAATCTATCGGTTCGAGCTTGATATTCTTCCCGATACTTATCCAGAGCTTCTTTGGCTTTGACGTGAATTTTTTGCATCCGCCTGATAAACATCGATGCTAGGTCATCTAAAGTGCGTGCCGATTGAGTTGCTATCATGGCAGCAGCCAGAGTGTAGCGTTTGTGAGGCTCTAGCTCTTTCATTCTGCCTGCATCCAAACTCATTGCTTCTGTGGCAAAATGTTTGAGTTTGACATTAGGGATATGGGACAAAGCACTTTGATAAGTATTCAATTCGGATAACCACTTTAAACGCCAGACTAATGCTTTGAGATTTTTGAGGATGGGTCTACCTGGGTCTTGTTTGAGTTCGTGCCAGGGTGTTTTGGCAGTTGATTCGGGAATCGTCAATAATGAATCTAATCTTTGACAAGATTCATTATTTAGATATTGTCTGACTTGTCTGTAGAAATCCCTGTCTACAACACCTCTAACTCTTTTGGCTGCTCTGACTAAAGTATTGAATACGGGCAGTTCGTAACGATGATGAACTAATTCTTCAATGGCGACATTGATGATGTCTGCTAAATCATTTTTGGTTTGGCTGGCTCCTGCCATTGATTTGACAATAATTCGTCTAGCTTGAGCTTGATAGGGATGAATAGCAAGATAGTCTCGAATGATAATAATGTGTCGCCATCGTGTCCCAGATGTTTCATAGTTATTGAGAACATCAGTTGGACAAGCTAATGCTGCACTTCGGGCAATCTGCTCAACGATCGCTTGTGGAACAGTGGTGGGAGAGACAAAATACCCCAGTCTTTGAAAAGTTTTGAGTAACACCAAAAATCCTAGTTTAGTTGCTCCTTTTCTCGTATACTGATTTGCTAAATTTAGCTCTGACCTAGTTGGAGTATGGATTTCAGTTAGCTCTTTTTCTCTGACTTGATTTTTTAGTCGCGGGTAGGCGGTTTCCGCTACAGTTGGCACGAACCTTTATTTCCTCAAAAAACACAGCAATAGTTAGCATACTTGTTAATCAAGCCAAAAATTCTCAAATCTATCGGAAGATAATCGAGTATAGCGAACTGTATGCTGAATATTGCGATGTCCCAGATAATCTTGAATCGCTCTGGTGTCATGACCTTGAGATGCTAAATAATAACCGCAGGCGTGGCGTAGTTGATGAGAGTGAACGGGAAAAGGCAAACTGGCTAATTGTCCTGCTCTAGATATAATTTGACGAACCGAACGAGTCGAAAGTGGGGCTTTACGCTCCGAAATGAAAACGTACTGGGTATCGGGATAACTGAGCATTAACTGTCTTAAAGCTCTCAATTCGGGAGAACGAAGCGGATGAACACTATCATGTCCGTGTTTGATTCGGTGAATTGCTAAATAACCATCCTTGAGGTCTACACTCGACCATTTGAGAGCTACTAATTCCGCACTACGTAGCCCATGACGAAACATCAGTAAAATAATGGTGGCATCTCTCACTCCATGTCTTCCCTCATTACGAGCAGCCTTCATTAATTCTTCTACTTCATGGGGTCGAAGATATTCTCTTTCTCCTGAATAAGCTTGCTTAACTGGAGGATGATTTGGTTTAGATGACTTTGCCGAAAAAGAACCTTGAGCAGTTGTTTGTAGCATAGGTCAAAGCCTCATACTTTCGTACTTACTTTTAGTATACATTGCCGAATTGAAGCTATTCTCGGCAGTGTTTTACCAATAGCAGCAAATCATCTTGAACTTAATTGTGAGGTTTTTTGGTCTATTCAAAAATTAAATCTTCGTGACTATTCATCTTTGAGTTTTCCGTTACTCAAACGTTTGAATTTTCTGATACTGAGTTCGACTTGTTTGGTAGTTTCTTGAAAAGCTTTTACCAGAGAATTGATCGTGTTTTTTGTAATGTTTTGGTCGAGATATTTGAAGCCTGAAAATATTGTCTACAAAAGATTTGAGGGGGATATGGGAGTAAAATTCACGAATCGTTGCCAACCCCCAGTTACGCCCACGGTTAACCGATGGGAAAACGGTCATTCTCAACCTTCTCCAATGGCTCTCAAGCTAATTGAGGCGAAGCTAAAGGAGTTAGGGGAACGGGGTGAGGAGTTGTTGGAAAACTATCTAGCTAAATCAGTTAACTAAAACGGTCAGCCTATTAACCAAGGCGAAACGAAATTTAATCACTAACTAATATTCACGTTTTTACGCACTTATCGGCAGTGCGTGACAGGGATTCTGCGTGCTTCTTTATTTCGCGCTACTTCGCTTTTTTATGGAGAATTATTGTGGTTCAAGCTGTAACTAAATCGGGACAAATCAAATCTTCAAGCTTTACGGCTCAACAGTTCATATCTGTTATGAGTGGTGATGAAAAAAGCCGTGTTGAAGCCCTCAAAGAACTATTAGATTATCCGATCGCTCTGCGCGATCGCTCTGGTTCTCGATTTTGGTTTCTGCGACCAGGAGAAAGTCACTCAGCAGCAGAAGAGACGCAGCCGATCGCGGTTGGGTTTTATGACGAACTTAATTCTAAGGGCGATCGCGATCTGAAGGCATTTTTAACCAGTCCCGAACAGCAGCAAGAAATTTATGGGCATTACGTCGATCGGGTTAATGAAGACCAGCCCGTAATGTATATTCTTCTGCCCAGGGTCGAAGAAACAGGCAGAGTAGCTTTGGTTCTCCCAACTGAAGGGAAGCTGCGAATTAGACAAATTCAGACTTTTGAATGGAATTCTCCACAACTACTAAATAGCCGACTTCCTCGATTACACAAAGATTCATTACCGATCGCAGATAAGGCACTGGTATCTACACCTCTGGTAGAGTGGGTTTTCTACGATTCTGTTGCGACGGCGAAAGAGTTGGCACAGCGATTGGCGGAAGTAACAAGACAGATCGAGCAAGTAATACCCGATGTTTATGCTACCGAGTCAAGTAATGGATATTTACATCAATTATTGACCAGTTTTCAGAAGGAATTACTGCCCAATCTTAAAGTAAGTTCTACCGACGAAAAAGAATATAGTTTTGCTGATATTTATGCTCAAACTGTTGCCTATGGTTTGTTCACGGCTAGGGTATTTAGCTATGAGCGAAATAAAGATGACCTCCAAACTACTGAATTTAATCGTTTGACGGCATGGAAACTATTGCCAGAAACTAATCCGTTTTTACGTCGTTTGTTTCAAGATATCTCCGAGCGATCGCCCTTGGAATTGGGTGATGAATTAATTGAGGCGATTGTAGAAATTATCTCCTACCTGCGAGTTGCCAAGATGAAGGTTATTCTGCGGGACTTTCACCAAAAGATTAACCAAGAAGATATTGTTATTCGCTTTTATGAAGACTTTCTCGCTGCCTACAAGCCAAAGATGCGAGAACGGCGAGGGGTATATTATACTCCCGAACCTGTTGTGTCTTACATGGTGCGATCTGTTGATGGGTTGCTAAAGGATAAATTTAATAAGCCTTTAGGTATAGCCGATCCAGAAGTAATGATTCTCGATCCTGCTTGTGGAACTGGAACATTTTTGTTGTGGATATTTCAGTTAATTTATAAACGGTTTCAGGAGTCGCCAGATGCACTGACTGAGGGGTTAGAAGATAAGTCTTGGTCTGGATATGTAAAAGAGCGTTTGTTACCTCGCGTCTTCGGCTTTGAGTTGTTGATGGCTCCCTATGCGATCGCTCATTTGAAGTTGGGGTTGTTTCTTGAGGAGACTGGATATCAGTTTGATAGTGGAAAGCGTTTGAAAGTATTTTTGACCAATGCTTTGGATGATTCTGTAAAGAAAGCTGAAGTTCTTTTTGAGGAGTTTATTGCCGAAGAAGCAAATCAAGCAACTGAGGTAAAACGGGATTTACCGATAATGGTTGTAGTTGGCAATCCTCCCTATTCTGTCAATTCAGCCAATAATAGTAATTGGGCAACTAATTTAATTAGAGATAGTTATTATCCAAAAGATGCGATTAAAGAACAAAATCCTAAGCTTTTATTAGATGACTATGTAAAGTTTATTCGCTTTGCTCAACATCGAATCGAACAGACAGGTTATGGCATCCTTGGTTTTATTAGCAATCATGGCTATTTAGATAATCCTACTTTTCGGGCAATGCGTCAAAGTTTAATGAGAACTTTTGATTGTATTCATGCTCTTGATTTACATGGCAACATCAAGAAAAAAGAAAAGACTCCCGATGGTTCTAAAGATGAAAATGTATTTGATATTCAGCAGGGAGTAGCTATTAGTTTATTTACTAAATTATCTGATAATACTACTACAAGTAGTCAAATAAATCATAGCAATCTGTGGGGTAATAGAAAATATAAATATGACTGGTTAATCAGCCAATCTTTAGCAACCAGCCAATGGAATAAATTATCGCCTCAGCTTCCTTTTTCTTTACTGATTCCTCAAAATAATGAGCTATTGCCAGAATACAATAACTATTACAAAATCACTGATATTATGCCTGTCAACTCTACAGGTGTAAAAACTCATCGCGATCATTTTGTAATTGATTTTGAACAAGAGAAATTAAAAGAGCGTATTTCTAACTTTCGTAATTTACAAATTAGCGATCTAGAAATAGCTAATTCTTACGAATTAAAAGACACTGGAGATTGGAAAATTAATCCTAAGCGGAAGTCTTTAGCAGCTAATTTAGATTGGCAAACAGCATTTACTAAATGTTTATATCGTCCCTTTGATACCAGACATTACTATCATCATTCAGATGTTGTTGACCGTCCTCGTCATGAAGTAATGCAACATATGCTAGCAGGGGATAATTTAGGCTTAATATGTAGTCGCCAACAATCTCAATCAGTCACATGGAGTTTAGTAGGTATTTCTAGAGATATTGTTGAATGTTGTGCAATATCTAATAAAACTAAAGAAACTAATTATATTTTCCCCCTCTATCTTTATCCCACTACTGAAACAGAAAGACAAATGGGGATGAAACGAAGTATAAATTTTTCTCAAAACTTCCTCAACGACATCAAATCCAAACTTCGTTATATCCCCACCCCCGAAGCCATCTTATATTACATTTACGCCGTTCTTCATTCTCCCACTTACCGCGATCGCTACGCTGAATTCCTTAAAATCGATTTCCCCCGCATTCCTCTTACCAGCAATGACTTACTCTTCCGCCAACTGTCAGACTATGGCGAACAATTAGTTCAACTTCACTTAATGACATCTCCCAAACTCGACAACCTTATTACTGAGTTTGTAGAAGGAACGGGAGAACTTATAGTCGCACCAGGACATCCCAAATACCAAAATGGTGCGGTTCACATCAACAAAAACGGCGACAAATTTAAAGGTGTCCCAGAAGAAGTTTGGAATTTTTATGTTGGTGGTTATCAGCCTTGTCAAAAATGGCTCAAAGACAGGAAAGAAAGGACTCTTAGTGATGAAGATATTTTGCACTATCAAAAGATGGTTGTCGCCCTCAAAGAAACCATTGAACTGATGGTAAAAATTGATGCAGCTATTCCTAGTTTTCCTATTCAATAAACTTCATCATGAGTACCAACATCCAATAAAACTATGAGTGTTTCACCGCTTTCTTCATCTGTTTCAATAGCAAAGACAATACGACAGTCATATCCACAAGAACAAGATAATAAACCTGATAATTTTCCTTCTAGCTTATGAGTACCCAGAGATGGATTGAATATTTCATTAGACAACTCGGCAATTGTTTCCTCAATCCGTGCTTGCAACTGTGTATTACGGCGGGCAAATTTGCGGAATGCTCTCTTAAATTTACTAGAGACAATTATTTTGCTCATTCGTCAGACTGGAGAAATTCTCGAAGAGATGCGATCGCTTCATTAGCAGTTTGTGCCTTTAGCTTACCTGCTCTGAATTCAGCAAGAGTTGCTGCTGCATCGGTCGCAATTTCATCCCTGCGTCGCTCTATCATCCGACGTTGTAGGATTTGGATCAACATTTCTTGCTGTTCCAGTGGCAAATCCATTGCCTCATCCAAAACTTTATCTAGGCTCGCCATTACACTTACTGAGAGATATATCTATCATTATGAATAAGTTTCCTGTGACAGTAAACAAACGTGAGGATTAAATTATGACTATCAAAGAATTATTATTTCAAGAAATCGAATCAACTCCAGAAGAACTTCTAGAAGAAACTTTAGACTTTTTACGCTTTTTGAAAACTAAGCAAATCAAAACTCAAACAGATCTGAAATCAGATACTCACAAATCCGTTCAATCTACAGGGCGATCGCTCCTAGAGCATCTAAAAACTATTGGTACTTGGTCAGGCGATGACGCTCAATTATGCCTAGAAAAAGTATATGCCACTCGTGGCAAAGCCCAATTCGATCAGCCCAATCCTTTTGACGAATAATGTACTTATTAGATACCAATCATTGTAGCGGTGCGATTCTTGGCAACTCCAACATCATCAACCGCCTTGCGACTCTTGACAATACTTTAGTTGCTACTTGTGTAATCGTACAAGGAGAACTAATCGATATGGCAGAACGTTCGAGAGCGCGGGAGAATAATCTAGCTTTAGTACAACGCTTTCTTCAAGGTATCTATATCTACAACGTGGATGAAACAACTGCTACTCTTTACGGGCAACTGAAAGCTTCACTATTCAATCAGTTTGCTCCTAAAGAAAAAAGTAAACGCCGAAAAACGAAAATGACTCACCTTGGTTTCGATGAGAATGACCTGTGGATTACCGCGATCGCTCTGCAACAAAATCTCACAATAGTCTCAGCTGATAGCGACTTTCAACGAATTCGTACCGTTAAAGCATTATCTGTTGAATCCTGGCTTTAAATATTTCTTACTGCTTATACAATCTTTTATGCTTGAAACTGTCATCTCCGACTTAATCCGTAAACAACGCCCTTACTACCTACCTCAAGGAAATCCCATCAAAGGAGTTGACAATCAATACTGGCTAGTTTTTCAACACCGCGATGCTGATAATCTCCTTAAAAATATTGTCAGTTTCTTAGGCTTTCAAACACACAGCACGAGTAAACTAATTCGGATAGATCTCAACACTGCTCATATATTTGAATACATCCCCAAACAAGAAGGCAATCTACCTAATGCTACTCTATTACGCACTAGCAAACTAACAGTTATTGAGCAATTTGTTCAGTTGGAAAATGCAGTTAAAGAAGAGGCATTACTAGCAGGTAGTTTTCTAGAATTAGAAAGCAAAATCCGTCGCCGTCGCCGATTTAATTTACCAGACGATATTGATAAATATCACCAATTCATCACTGCTTATTTAGAACGCACTAAATTCTATCGTCGCTCTACTGCTTACTTTGAAAGTGGCGTACTGAAACTCTACTCTGAACCCCTACAAAACATTGTTAAAAATGAAGGGGAAATCCGCCTGTTGATGGATTGGCAAGGGTTTACCAATAATCGAGATCTCAAGGAACTCCAAAAACTACACGACTCAGAATATCGAACCGAATACATTCGCCGTACCCTCCAAGAATTCCTCGTAGGTTTAGAAGATAGCTCTTTCTCTAGCACTGAAATCCTCGCCGAATTAGTGAGATTGGGT
>NZ_PVWF01000130.1 GCF_003003995.1 Pleurocapsa sp. CCALA 161
TAAAAACCTGATTCAAAACAATCTTTCAGGCGATGGTAAAGTCTATCTAGCCGATGCAGATCTATCTGATGTTTCTATTGACTATATTCGTTCCCTAGCCAGTTTTCATATCGAACCTTTTGTTATTGTCAACGACTGGAAACCTCCTATTGAACAACGTTGGACTATTCATAACTACGAAGAGAAAAATCCTGCTCGTCTGGTGAGAGATTTAGTTAATCATATTCAAGCTGGTGGCAGACCATTTATTAGTTGTTCGGCGCAAAAACTCAAGTCAAAATGGGGAACACAAAATTTAGAATCTTATCTTGAGCAACAATTTCCAGATAAAAGAATACTTCGCATTGACTCCGAGACAGTAGCAGATCCATCCCATAGAGCCTATGGGTGCATTGCTCATCTCAATGAAATCTTACCGAACTACGATCTGGCGATCGCCTCCCCTTCGATTGAAACGGGAGTAAGTATTGAGTGCGAAAGAACAGATAATTGTTACTCAGAAATTCCTGTAGCCTTTCAATTATTACTACAAGGAATTAAAACTAATTTGGGACAAATCAAACAAGTTCCACATTTTGATTCCGTCTGGGCGATCGCCCAAGGGGTACAAACAGCCGATTCAATTCGTCAAGTATTGGCTCGCATCCGTGCCAATGTCCCTCGCTATCTTTGGGCTGCCAAACGGGGTTTTTATAAATGTATGGTGGGTAATGGAGCTACTGTTAAAAAAGCTTTGATTGCCAGCACCAAAAATAAAGCTATCAAAAATATTCGGTTACTACAGGCTGCTGATTCCTCTCTATTAGACTTAGATCTAGATACTAATTTCCAGCCAGAATCCTTAAATACCTGGGCGAAAAGAGGTTGTTATATTAACCTGACTATGCAGAACTATCGCCACTCAATTGTTGAGGGTTTGATTGGGGAGGGACATTTTGTTACCGCTCCGAACCAAACTCAAGCTGAAGACAAAAATTCTGCTGCCGAAGTGGAATCACAACTAAAACAAGTAGCCGAAACTAAATATCAAGCTGAATGTATTCAGGTAGCTGACGCACCTATTCCTACTGATTCAGAGTATCAGAAATTAAAAGATAAACGTGCTAAGACTAAAGAAGAAAGATGGAGTGAACGTAAGGGAAACTTGGTCAGGCGATATGGCGATGATGTATCGATTACTCCTGAATTAGTAGCTAAAGATGATGAAGGTTGGTACAGTAAAATACTTTCTCACTACTACCTTACCGTCGGTAGACCTTATTTAATTGAACGAGATTTAAGACAATTAAGAGCGATTTCTCATACAAATAGAAATCGTTTATGGTTGCCAGATTTTAATCGTAGTTTGTTGTCTACCCCACTGCGATTGTTAGAGACTTTAATAGTTGGCTTACTTCAACCAGGACGGACGGCTGAAATGGGCGAGGTGTCCTCGCCCATCGCGTCCTTAGTTGAGTATCGAGGTAGCGATCGCAATTTACAATTGATTGCTGAATTAGCCAAGGCAAATCAAAGAGAATTTAAAACTTTTCTTGGTTTAACCATCGTTGAATCAGATACGCCAATTAAAATAGTTCAGAAGCTGCTCAGTTTGTTAGGACTCAAGCTTATCTGTATCGGTCGTTTGGGGTCAAGAGGTCAGCGAGAACGAGTTTATATCTTCGAGCCTCCCAATGATGGTCGCTCAGAGATTTTTAAATCCTGGTTGCGAAGAGATAGTGCCTTAACCCAAGTAGAGCCGAATACTAATTTTTATTCCGTGTCCACTATAGGAAAAGATAATAATTTATCTCAGTCGATGGACATAAAAGTTGAAAGAGAAGCTCAGAATATTATTCAACCAGGGTCAATAGTTGAATGGTTAAAAGCTAAAGGAACATGGATTGTACAAGCAACTACTGGAATAGTTGCCAAAATTAGAGATAGTTATGGCAAAGAAGTACTGGTAAACTGTCAGGAATTAAATCTTTGTCAAGAGTGATAATAAATAATCGAAATGAGTGTATCTTGTTCGACCCTTTGCGGCACATTCAAGCCATTTCAAGGCATCGCTTCCTGGCAGCTTTGGAGCAGTATCTGGCGGTGACGGAGCAGCAAACAGAAAGCGCGATTTCGACGTTGAATTTTTGAAGGAGAGATCTCTTTGACGATGGTTGCCATTAATTTACAAAAACTCTATATTTTAAGTTGGTGGGCATCCCTTTAGTGGCGAGCGTGCTGTGGCGTTACATCCGATAGAAGAAGCAACTATGTCTGAACAAGAAATATACATTCAAACCCATACTGGCTCGGATGGCATGGTGCATCTAGATATGGATATTCCTACAGGTATTATTAACCAGGATATACAGCTTACGGTATCTTATAAAGTTTCTGGAGAAGGGACACTGCCAAAGAATGACCTCAAAAAAATCCTTGAGAATGCCAAACCTGCAAGCCGTTTGGCTCAATACGCGGGAACGATCACCTTGACCGAAGATCCCCTCATTTTTCAAGAACGTATCCGCAGTGAGTGGTAGCCCCTTTCTGATTCTCGATACCAATGTGGTGCTATATTATCTGGGCGGTCGCTTACAAAAGCCCTTAGAAAAGAAGCAGTACGTCATATCAATCATCACTGAGATTGAACTGCTTTCTTATCACAGTATTCAAGCCGACGAAATTAAAACGATTCAAAATTTTTTGGCTGAGGTAACGGTTGTCGAACTTAAGCACTCTATAAAAACAGAAACGATCTTCTTACGAAAAAAATACAACCTCAAAGTACCAGACGCTATCATTGCGGCCACTGCTTTAAAATTAGATGTTCCCCTACTTACCAACGATAAAAAATTACAGAGCATCTTGGAAATTGAAACTTGTACGGTAGAGATAATATCAAGCTGAATTGATTTCGCTCCCTCCTCAACTTTGAATTTTCTGAAAATCATCGTGCTAGTTAAGTTTTTTGACAGAGGTACTGGTGGTGGTCTTGGACCAGTGGAGTACATTACTCATAAAGAAGATTCGAGTACAGGTAAGTTACGCTACCCTGCCCCAGAAGTCATTTTTTGTGGCATTTAAGATCATCTAAACTTCAATCGCTTAACTGCCCTACGTTTTCTGCCTTCACCACGACGGTCATATTTAGCAGTAGTAGCAGGAGAAGTATGACCTGCTAATTCCTGTACCGTAAACACATCTTCACCCTCTGCTAAAAGATCGCTACAAAAAGTACGCCTGAAATCATGAGGCGAAAAATGTTTGACTCCCGCACTTATAGCTCTAGCTTTGACTAACTTGTATATCCCATCTCCATCACTAGCAAAGTGACGCAAGATTACTTTTCCGCCTTTATTAACGGGACAGATTAATGCTCCTGATGTATCTCCCCTAACTTTTAACCAATCTTCAATCATGCCTATAGCTTCTTTAGTCAGATAAACGAGCCGAAATTTGCCTCCTTTTCCCCGACGGATGCTTAATTCTCCCGTTGCTAAATCTAAATCATCTAGCTTCAACTGAACTATTTCCTGTCGCCTAATACCACCACAACGCAGAATGGCAATCACCGCAGCATCCCTTATGGCGATTGCGCCTCCTTGTTCGTAGCAACATTCAATTAGACTTTCTATTTCGCTAGTACTTAAAGCCCGACCTCGAAGTTTTCCTGTTCCTTTAACATTAGGAATATCGACGGCTTTATGATAATCAGATGCCTCAATTAAATCCAAACGATAGGCAACCGTTAGTACCTGGCGTAGAGCAACTAACATCTTATTAGTAGTAGTCGGAGCAAGCCTTTGTTTGAGAGCGGTTCTGACGGCTGCGGAGTGGTGATAGCGTAATTTTGACCAATCTAAAGAAAAAGCATCGCATTCCCCCTCAGTCAAGAGACGAGCGATCGCATTGAGAGAAGACAGCATCGAACGACGCGACCCTTCACTTAACGAACTGAGGTAAACTGCGGCGGGATGAAGGGTAACGGGAACTGGTTGTGGTAATTTAAGAGGACACGGGGTTTGAGGTTGTCTCAAACCCTTGAGATGTCCGTGTTGTTCTGCTTGGGAATAGAGCAGATAACTCACAATTGTTTTTTTAGAGTTTCTTAATTATCATCTCATTACGAGTGCATTTGCGAGCGACTTTGTTAGAAAGCGATCGCAAATTTAATGTGCAAAAATTTTACACATTACGGAATCACAATTTTTTTTTCAGCTTCAAGCGGTAGACGGCAATCAAAACGGCAAAAATTAATATGTCAATTTGCTATAATATAGACTATATAAATAATCAAGGCAATTTAGATAACGGCAATAATGCTTGAATCAATTTCTTTACTTGAACCACTGATGCCTCCTGTTGGTCACAAAAAATTAGAAGATTTGGCATCAGAAATAATTGCCGCAGCAGAAGGATTGAATCAAAGTGTCCACCCTATTGTCAGGCAAGAATTAGGGAAATTAGTACGCTCGATGAATTGTTATTACAGCAATTTAATCGAGGGACATCGAACACTGCCGACAGATATTGAAAAAGCCTTAAATAACGATTTTGTTAACGATGTGCGAACCAAAAATTTGCAGTTAGAAGCGATCGCCCATATTAAGGTACAAGAAAAAATTGACTTAGATTTAGCACCAGGGACAGTTGTTTCAGAAGAAAGAATCTGTTGGTTGCACCAAGAGTTTGCCAGTCATTTACCTGGATCGATGCTTAATGTTGAGAATAAAGAAGGAACGAAAGTTGTCGAGATCATACCTGGACATTATCGAGATGGAAATGTCATCGTTGGCAAACATATAGCTATTTCTGCTCCTGCCATTTCCTCTTTTCTGGCTCGATTTAAACAGGGTTACGATCCAGTTAAATTATCTACTGTTAATGCTGTTATTGCAGCAGCAGCATCACACCACAGATTACTGTGGATACATCCTTTTTACGACGGGAATGGTCGAGTAAGTCGTTTGTTTTCTCATGGTTATTTAAAAGAGATTGGCATCGGCAATAGTTTGTGGTCTATAGCCAGGGGTTTATCTCGTAATATTGACGATTATAAAAAGTTTTTGGCATTAGCAGACTCGCCACGTTGGAATGATCTTGACGGACGAGGAAATCTGACTACCAGGGGGTTAATCGAATTTTGTGATTTTTTTCTCAATATTTGTTTGGATCAAATTCGGTTTATGTCATCTTTAATCGAGCCAAATAAAATACTAAATCGTATGGAGATATATGTAGAAGAACAGGTTAGATTGGGTAATTTGTTACCTAATTCTTTCTTGTTATTAAAACAGCTTTGGCTAGAAGGAGAGATTGCTAAAAATCGCGTACCGCAAATTGTCGGCTATAAAGAAAGACAGGCTCGTAATTTGCAAAACAAGCTCATAGAATCGGGGTTAGTGGTAGCCGATGCGATTCGTTCTCCCTTAAGACTTAATTTTCCGATAGAAGTTGCCGAACGCTATTTCCCTTCTTTGTTTTGATACTTTATAAATGGCACTTAAAATAGGTCTTGAGAAGATATGTTTCCAAGAGCTATTTTGGAGGAAATCCCTATATTTTCGTTATTGAGTGTTAATTGGGGCATCTCTCTGATGGTAATTACGGGGTAAAATAATTCAAGCATCATCGGAGAAACAATAGATGGCGCGTTCCAAAAAGCAATGGCGAAAGAGAAGAAAATCTGCTTCAAGTACGAGTAGCGAACTAGCAGTAATACCCATCGCTCCCCTTACGGTCTCAGAAGAAAGCGATCGCAACTCACTAGAAAGAAAAGTAGAAAGGGCTTTTTATGAAGCTGGGATGGCGTTAATGGAGTTAAGAGATAGGAGATTATATCGTTCTACTCACAATACTTTTGAAGAGTACTGTCGCGATCGCTTTGATTATACTCGCCGTCGTCCTTACCAGTTGATTGAGGCTGCTCAGATTTACGACAATCTCATTGAAAAATGTGCAAAATTTTTACACATTAGGGCAAGTCACCTGGGGTCGCCCCAGGTGCTTGATATGCCCGTTTTGCCAACTAAAGAGGGTCAAGTACAACCTTTAAGTCAACTCGAGAGGGAGTCACAACCCTTAGCTTGGGAGACTGCTGTAGAAGAGGCAGGAGGGAAAGTGCCGACGGGACGGATTGTTAAAAATGTGGTACGGCGCATTAAGGATGAAACTTCAGCACCTGTACCTTTTCGAGTCGGGGAAGTTTGCCAGATTATGGCGAAAGATAATCCTGAGCTGCGGGGTAAAAGTGGCTGTTGGTGTATTGTGAGTGAGGTTTATGAGTTTAGCTGTTTGGTTAGTACTTGGAATAGTGAATATCTTCTGCGACCCGAAAATCTTAAATCTTTGAGATATTCGACCGATGAATGCAAGCAGATGGAGAATCTGGGTGTTCGCATGACTGAGTTATATGAAACGGGTAAATTGGATGAAGCAGCACTTTGGGTTCTTAATGGGTTGGCGAAGCTTAAAACTCCCTATCTGACACTTTTAGAGTCAAAGCTACTGGCACTTTTAGAACTAGAATATTTAACCAATGGTTCGGACAATTTAAACTATCCTCCGGACTTTGAATTCCTCCAGGTCGATCGATGACAGATACTTCCTAATCAATGCTTCGTCAAACTCAGCACGGCGATTCATTTTGTTCAGTAATTCTCGTCGTCGCTCTAGCATTTCCAGGTAAATGGATTGATAGTCTTTTAATGAATTTTGCCAGACGAGATTTGATTCTTCGAGTTCGCGAGCAAAAAACTTCAGATCGATTTCAAGCTTCGAGAACAGATTATCCAAATGCTCGTTTCGCGATCGCTCTGCGCCGTATTTTTCTTCCAGGAATCGGAGCGAAGCCTGCGCTAATTTCTTCTGAATGATGATTTCTTGCTGTTGTTCGGGGATGAGAGTGAACCTATCTCTGAGGTGTACTTTGCGGATCAGCCAAGGCAGCGTTAATCCTTGAAAAACAAGGGTGATTAGAATGACGATAAACGTGATAAAGAGAATGAGGTCACGATAGGGAAACGGCTGTCCTGCTTCAGTGAGGATCGGGACGGAAAGTGCGGATGCCAACGAGACCACACCCCGCATTCCTGCCCAGCCGAAAACCAGCGGACCTCTCCAGCCTGGATTTGGGTCTGACACCGGGATAAAGCGGCTCATGAATTTCATCAGAACAGACGTTCCTAGTGTGCAAAGCAGCCTGGTGACAATCAGCACGAACGCGATGATCGATCCATACCCAATGGCACTGCCTAAACTAATGATCCCAAGCTGTCGGATGACAAACGGCAATTCGAGACCGATGAACAAAAAAATCAACCCGTTCAAGACAAAGACTAGATTATTCCATACATTTACGCCTTCAATCCGGCTGCGGTAACTCAGCAAACGATCGCGCTTGCTGGATAAGAACAGTCCACCACTGACAACTGCTAGCACGCCCGAAACATGAAAGTGTTCGGCAAAATAATACATACAGTAGGGTGTGATCAGTGTTAAAACGATCTCAATGCTGGACGTTGTGGGTAATAATCGATGAACGGCGTAAAACATCAATCCCGCAATGAGTCCGATCGCTATTCCCATTAAGATAACGACAACGAAGTTAATGGCGGCGGCTTGAAATTGGAACCGTCCGGTGAGGACTGATGCCAACGCGAAGCGAAACACGATCAACGACGAGGCATCGTTGAGCAGGCTTTCGCCTTCGATCAGACTGACCAGCGATTTCGGCACGTTGACCCGCCGCATGATCGTCGTGGCGGAAACGGCATCAGGCGGTGAGATAATGCCACCCAACAAAAAGCCTAGCGCTAACGTAAAGCCAGGAATCAGCGCACTGGAGACCACTGCAATCACGCATGACGTTAAGATGACGATGGGAAAAGCAAAACCGATGATTATCCCTCGCCATTTCCAGAATTCTTTCCACGAGACTTGCCACGCAGCTTCATAGAGCAAAGGCGGGAGAAAGATCAGGAAAACTAGCTCTGGGTTAATGGTGATATTTGAAAACGGAGCGACGAAACTCAGCGCAAGTCCGCCTAATACCAGCACAATCGGGTAAGCTAGTCTTAGCTTATCGGCGATCGTGACCAATCCGAGAATGATCGAGATGAGGTAAATATATTGAATAAAAATGCTTTGCATGAAGTGGTTTTTTAGACGACGGGAGTGTATGATTTTTGTGCAAACGTTTATGCAAAGCCGCCATTTACACGCACCACTTGAGCATTTATCCAGCTACCCCGATCGCCCGCCAGAAAAGACACCACAGGAGCAATGTCTTCTGCCTGACCAAGACGTTCTAGAGGAGGAATTTTGCTTAACTGCTCAATTTCTGTGTCGGTCTTGCCCTTGAGGAAGAGATCTGTTGCAACTGGCCCTGGCGCGATCGCGTTTACAGTGATGTTGCGACCCCGTAATTCATTGGCGAGGACGTGAACTAATCCCTCAACCCCTGCTTTGGAAGCGATATAGGGACCGTAAGTTGGCAGTGCTTTTGCGATCACGCTAGAGGAGAGTGCAATAATGCGTCCGCCTGAGGATAGATGTTGAGCCGCCTGTGCCAAGATCAGGAAAGTACCGCGTAAGTTCGTGGCAATTACTTTGTCAAACGCCTCAACGTCGCCATCGGCAATCCGGGTCAGGGGCATTATGCCCGCACAATGTACGACAACATTGATTGCTCCAAATTTGTCCAACGTCTCCTGAAAGAGCCGCTCTACATCAGCAACACTCGATACATCCGCTTGCACCGCGACTGCTCGTCCACGATCGGACTCAATTTCAGCGACAGCTTTTTCTGCTGTTTCAGCATTGCCAGAATAATGTACTACAACCGCGAAGCCGTCTTGGGCGAGTTGAATTGCAACGGATCTCCCGATGCCTCCCGATGCTCCTGTGACAATGGCAACCTTGTTATTTTCCATCTCAATTACTCCTTACTTCAATTCTGGTTTTAACGGTTCTTACTCCATGTTGTAGCAATCGATATAGCGAATTTTATGAATAAACAGAGCTATATGATCTCACCTAAACATTGGGGCTAAACATGGGGGCATAGTCATGGGCGAAGGTCTGAAAACTCCGTGGCTCTTTGCCGATCGCGTCCCGCACGCCAGAGCTGATTGCGGCAGCTTCATTGCGCCGATAGTGGGCATATTCCTCCAGTAGTCCGTCCACTTGCCAGAGCGGAAATTTAGCACTCAGTAAAAATTCATGCATCGATTCGGGCGAGACATCGACAAACGTAATCTGACGACCGATCGCCGTAGAGATCTGCACTGCCATCTCAGCATGAGTCAGGGCTTGCAGTCCCGTGAGATCGTAGATCCTCCCCTCGTGTCCGCTTTCTGTGAGTGCGGCTACGGCAACTTCGGCAATGTCGCGCACGTCTACTGCACTCACTTTTGCATCGCCTGCGGCTGCATAAAAGGCGTTTTGTGTCGCGATTGTGGATCGGAAGTTTAAGATGCCCTGCATAAATAGATTGGGGCGTAGAAAGGTGTATGCCATACCGGATGCTTGAATCGCCGCTTCGACGGCGGCATGATACCGCAGGAAGCGCACGGGTGATTTGGCATCGGTATCGAACTGCGACAGGTAGACCAGATGTTTGACACCGCTTTGTTTGGCAGCATCGACAAATGCGAGTTGTTGCGCTTCCACCCGCTCGGTGCGCTGGCTGACGAGGAATGCCCGTTCCACGTCAGCCAGCGCACCGAGCAGCGTTTCTGGTCGATCAAAATCGCCCTGTACAAGTTCTACAGTGGGGGCAGCGATCGCACTCGCGCGAGTGCGATCGCGAACCATCGCCCGAATGGTAGCGTTTTGCGCCACCATTCGCTTCACAATTTCGATTCCATTGCTTCCCGTGGCACCAGTTACCAGAATCATATTGGATGTCCTCAAATGTGTTTGTGCTGCCGCTTTTACTAATCGGCGTTTGCTGAGAGTGATTTATTTGCCCGACTGACTTGCCACTGGTTTTGCCCAATCATGATCGCGCAAATAAGATTCAAAATCGCTCAGCACAGGAAAAGTGCGCTTCAGTTCCGTCAAATCCGCTGCATAGCCAACGTTCTCAAACCAGCGAAACATAGTTGTTATTTCCGCTCCAGCTTGCTGCTCGAACGCTTCAAACGGAATTTGTTGATAGTTGACAGGTCTTCCCAAAACGCGACTAAACGCAGCAGCGATTTCTGGCATCGTCATATCCACACTAGCAACTTCGATTTCGCGCTTCATAAACGCTTCAGGTCGCTCGAATACTTCGGCAACTACTACCCCGTAGTCCTCTTCAGACAGTTGCTGTAGTTTCGTTGTTGGACTGAGCGGCTGAGAGAGTGTCCCATTTTCAATCATTGATCGCATCGCGTTGTAGTTATAAAGGAAGAAAACCGGACGTAGAATTGTGTAAGGCAACTCGATCGCTCGAACGTATTCTTCGACTTGAAACTTGCTATCAAAATGGGGAACGCCTGTGCTGCGTTCTGCGCTCCCCACCGAACTGTAGACGAAATGTTGGATGTCTGCTGCTTTCGCCGCGTCTGCTACCGTCTTGCCCTGACGGATTTCAGTGTCTAGTCCGCCTTGAAAGTCCTGCACTGAAAAAATGCCATAGGCACCTTGTAACGCGCGATCGAGGGAAGCGCGATCGTTGAGATCTCCTACTACGAGTTCTGCACCTGCTTGCTTAAGAGCTTGGGCGGTGGGCTTGTTTGGGTCACGCACAAAGGCACGAACTCTGAAACTTCCGTGTTGCAGAAGATGACGCGCCACCGCACCGCCTTGGTTGCCAGTCGCACCGATTACGAGAATGGTTTGATTTGAAGTTTCCATTTTGGTGTCCATCCATAATAGTTGTAAGATTCAATCAATTGACTTTGACGGGAACGGTGATGATAGAGCTATCCCTTGTGCCATTCGGTGGCTAGCTCTGGCAGCAGGCGATTGATCACGTTATAGTTCACCGCTGTCCAGTACTCTGAACTTGCTTCATCTACGAACGAAGCTCCGTCGTACTGCCTGGCTCTTCGTAGGCGAACTTAGGACCATGAACCTTTCGCCAGTACTCGTCCCAATGCTCGAAAGCAAGGTTCGGAGTCGGCTCAAGGGCGATGGACGAAGATTCAACAGATGGATTCTCGACAGGTTTGCCATGACGATTAAGGGTAAACCCGTCGTCGTGCGGTCGGTGCGCCCAGGCCGTATTATCGGCACGAGAAACGAAGGTTGGCGTAACAATGAGTGGCTTCGTCGTAGTTTGGTAGGTTTTTCGGTGCGGTGGTCGGTGCTTCATGTCAGACAAGCGATCGCGCCGATCCAACTCCTGCCTGTCGAAATTCGTTTGTGTCATCTGCCTAACCTCGATCTCATCAGGGAATAATTGGCTGTCCGCCAGTCACAGGAATAACGGCTCCCGAAACATAACTCGCCTCATCTGAAGCCAGC
>NZ_PVWF01000021.1 GCF_003003995.1 Pleurocapsa sp. CCALA 161
GAAACAGAAACCTAAGTCGTGAGTCTTAGGAATCCCCCACTATATCGGTACTCCGATTAGTGGCGGGAGGATGTCAAATTAAGTAGTATTTAAGCAATTGTATGGCTAGTTGACGTTAGATCGACTGCAGTTGTTTAAGTTATGTTTTTTGTGTGTTTCACGTTTTCCTGGAACTATGCTGTTGAGGAAGGATGATTTTATTAAGTTAAACTTTTAACCTTAACAACTCATTAACAGATTATTTTCCTTTGGCGATCGCTTTGTTTGCTACTATATCAGGCTAATCTAATTATTAAGTTCGATTGAACAGCTAAATGTTTTGAGATGGGGACTTGGGGAGTAATTATTCGCACTTGACTCAGATTGATTTGAGCAATATTCCATCTACAGTGAGATTTATCTCTGGTTATCTATCTGCATAATAGAGGCGTTGCCAAAAAGACTTAGTTAACTTAGTTTTATGAACGACCAAAAACAGCAAAGGCGGTATTCGGGTATTTATGATGCTCCTAGCAAGATCAGTGTAATAGGAGTTTGAGAACTATTTCATGCTTGAATTTATTGTTAATAGTATAAATTCTCTCGGTTACGTAGGAATTGCTGTCTTGATGGCGCTGGAAAATCTAGTACCGCCTATTCCTTCGGAACTGATTATGCCTTTAGCTGGATTTGTTGTAACTCAGGGAAAGCTAAACTTGATTACCGTAATTATTGCAGGAACTATCGGTTCAGTAGCAGGAGCAACTCCCTGGTATTTCTTGGGTAGATATTGGGGGTTAAAACGGACAAAAGCGATCGCCGATAAATATGGCAAATGGTTGGCTGTCTCAGGCGCAGATGTAGAAAAAGCTAAAAAATGGTTCGACAGCAGAGGCTATGTAGCTACGGCTATTGGTCGTCTTGTACCAGGCATCAGAACTTACATATCCATTCCCGCAGGAATTAGCAAGATGGCTTTGTTGCCTTTTTTGGTTTATTCAACGGCAGGATCAATTATTTGGGTTAGCTTGCTGACTTATGCTGGCTACATCCTGGGGGAAAACTATAAATTAGTAGAAACTTATCTGAAGCCCATAAGTATCTTGGTTATCATTGCCGTAATATCTTTAGTTATTTATTGGGTGGTCAACAGAAAAAAGCACCGTATTTATAAATAATTAACTGTGGCGCTATTTAGATGGTTCAATGAGCCTAGCAAACTATGATGACGAATCAATATTTGATCGCCGTTTTACCAGGAGAAGGAATTGGGATAGAAGTAGTACAGGCAACACTGACTATTTTGCATCAGGTAGCGGTCAAACATGATTTCCAACTGCAAGTAGATTATGGCGAAATTGGACAGACAGCCTTTGATCAATACGGCTCATACTTTCCTGAAATAACAGCGCAAATATGCAGCAAAGCCGATGGTATTCTTTTTGGTGCAGTAAGTACAGGCGGGTTATTAGAACTCAGGAAGAAATTTGATTTCTTTGTCAATTTACGTCCAGTCAAAACATTTCCCAGCTTAATTAATAATTCTAGTTTAAAAAAAAATTACTTATCTGGAGTAGATATTTTATTTGTCAGAGAATTAGTTAGCGGGATTTATTTTGGCGCATCGGGTAGAGGAGAAGATGAACAGGGTCACTATGGCTATCACACCATGCAGTATCATGATTGGCAAATTAAACGTATTGCTCAAGTTGCTTTAGATGGAGCCTTGAAACGACGAGGTTTACTTACCGTCGCCCATAAGGAAAATGCCTTACCTCATTTACCTTGGACAAAGTTAGTCCTAGAAGTTGCTCAAGCATATCCTGATGTTACTGTTGAACCAATGTTAGTCGATAATTTGGCGATGCAGTTAGTAATTAACCCGCAGCACTTTGATGTAATTTTAGCGGGTAACTTGTTTGGGGATATCCTCAGCGATCTTGGTGGTGCTTTAGTCGGCTCGATTGGTTTATTAGGCTCTGCTAGTCTAAATGAGGTAGGATTTGGTCTTTATGAGCCAATCCACGGCACTGCACCCGATATTGCTGGCAAAAACCAGGCAAATCCTTTAGGTACTCTAGCTAGCGCAATGATGATGTTAGAGCAATGGGGAGAGGGCGATGCAGTCAAGAGTTTACAACAAGCCTGGGATAATATTCTGGCTCAAGGTTATCGCACCCATGATTTATATTTTCAAAACCAAGAAACTTTGGTTACAACTCAAGAATTAGTAGAATTGTTTCTAAATAATTTAAGATGATTTTTGTCTAAGCTGCACTATCTTAACTTCCACCATCCCAACTGTATACTGTTCTCTCAAATATGCGATCGCTCGATCTGATTCACAATAATTCAATTTCAAAAGCAGTAAAGGTACTCAAGAGTTGAGTTACTTACCAGTTCGAGTTTTGATTATGGCGATCGCCGAGATTATAAGCAACTGCGTAATCGATCCTTATTTGGCTTACTTGTTTGAGAAATACCACTATCACAAAAAAGCGATCGCTTTTTTGATCCTCTACAGTTTTCTTTTGTCTTAAGCATCTTAATTAGAGATAAAGATCTATATTAATCTTGAGTGTCCATACTCATCAAACAGTTTATACTCCCTAACGGTACGCTTAATCTATGTCTCATCCTCTCTACGTAGCTTTTGTCTGGCATCAACATCAACCTTTATATAAGTCGAGAGAAGCAGACTCGGATGCTTGGGGACAGTATCGTTTACCTTGGGTAAGATTACACGGAACAAAAGATTATTTAGATCTAGTTTTGATGTTGGAGCGCTATCCCAAACTACATCAGACAGTTAATCTTGTGCCTTCTTTAATGTTGCAACTGGAAGACTATGCTGAAGGAGAGGCGATCGATCCTTATTTGGCTTTGGCTTTAACTCCCGAAGCGCAATTAAAGGTCAAAGATAAACAATATATTATTCAGCACTTTTTTGATGGTTATTTTCATACTTTAGTTGAACCCCATCCGCGTTATGCTCAACTGTATCACCAGCGCCAGGACAAAGGAGCTGCTTGGTGTTTAGAGAATTGGACAGAGCAAGACTATAGCGATTTGTTAGCTTGGCATAATTTAGCCTGGATCGATCCGCTGTTTTGGGATGATGCAGAGATTGCTAGCTGGCTCAAACAGGGTAAAGATTTCACCTTATGCGATCGCCAAAGAATTTATTCTAAGCAGCGAGAAATTATTAAGCGCATTATTCCTCAGCATAAAAAAATGCAGGATGCTGGGCAGTTAGAGATTATGACCACACCCTACACTCATCCCATCTTGCCTTTATTAGCCGACACCAATGCAGGGCGAGTGGCAGTACCCAATCTGTCTTTGCCTCAGACACGTTTTCAGTGGACAGAAGATATCCCTCGTCATTTGAGTATTGCCTGGGAAATGTATCTCGATCGCTTTGAACAAGAACCCTTTGGTTTATGGCCGTCTGAGCAATCCGTTAGCCCCATAATTTTGCCCTATATCAGCCAGCAGGGTTTTAAATGGATTTGTTCCGATGAAGCAGTCTTAGGTCATAGTATCCAGCGTTTTTTCCATCGTGATGAGGCGGGTAACGTGTTTGAACCTGAATTACTTTATCGTCCCTATCGCTTAGAAACAGAACATGGAGATTTGGCGATCGTCTTCCGCGATCACCGACTATCGGATCTCATTGGCTTTACCTATAGCGGGATGAATCCCCGTCATGCTGCTGCGGATCTGATCGGACATTTAGAAGCGATCGCCCGTTCGCTAAAATCTCATCAGGATCACCCCGATACCGCACTACAGAAACCCTGGCTGGTAACTATTGCCCTAGATGGCGAAAACTGCTGGGAATATTATCCCCGTGACGGTATTCCCTTTTTGGAGGCTTTATATGAAAGATTGAGCCGTGATGAAGATATCAAACTTGTAACAGTTAAAGAATTTATCCAACAGTTTCCAGCTACAGAAACAATTCCTTCCCAGCAGCTACACAGTGGTTCATGGGTAGACGGTAGCTTTACGACTTGGATTGGCGATCCTGTTAAAAACCGTGCTTGGGATCTCTTAACCGCAGCTAGAGAAACCTTAGCTAGACACCCAGAAGCAACAGAAGAAACAAACCCAGAAGCATGGGAAGCATTATATGCTGCTGAAGGTTCAGACTGGTTTTGGTGGTTTGGCGAAGGGCATTCTTCTAATCAAGATGAAATGTTTGACCAGCTATTCCGCGAACATATTGCTGCTATCTATCATGCCCTCAATGAGCCTGTACCCAAAGAAGTTTATCAACCTGTAGACAAACATGAAGTAAAAGGCGATCGCTCTCCCCAAAGCTTTATTCATCCGATGATTAACGGTGTGGGTGATGAACAAGACTGGGATCATGCAGGTAGAATCGAAGTTGGTGGCGCAAGGGGAACAATGCACCGTAGCAGTGTCGTTCAACGGCTATATTATGGCTTGGATCACCGCAATTTTTATCTGCGTCTAGATTTTAAGGCAGGGGTTAAGCCAGGAAAAGATATTCCAGGAGAGTTACATCTACTTTGGTACTATCCAGGAGTCACAAATCATAATAGTCCTGCGCCGATTGCTAGTTTACCTGACGAAGCGCCGTTAAACTATCATTTCCACCATCATCTAGGCATTAACTTAATTACTGAATCAGTGTGGTTACAAGAGTCTCATAGCCATGGTCAATGGCAGATTCGCGCCTGTCGTGCTGAGGCAGTTTTCAATCAATGTCTAGAAATTGCCGTTCCTTGGGCCGATTTGCACATAGAACCCGATTATCCCCTAGAAATACTCGCGATATTTGCCGATCATGGTGAATTTCAGAGTTTTGTTCCCGAAAATAAGTTGATTCACCTTCAAGCACCTTAATTCAATGAGCAACCTCGACAGTTCCTTTAAGCGGGGTTTCTCCGCCAACGGACTATCTCACAATGAGCAATGACTATCTGCTTTGTGGAATTTTGTGTAATTTTCTAGCCTTTGTTGCCATTGAACGGAAAAATTAGAGGGTAAATAGATATAAATCTAAAATTAAATGCCAGAGAGAAAACGGATTGGTATTTTAACCAGTGGTGGTGACTGTGCGGGATTGAATGCGGTGATTCGAGCGGTAACTCATTGTGCTGTAGATAGTTACGGTTGGGAAGTATTAGGAATTTGTAAGGCGACTCATGGCTTGATGTCTCGTCCTCCTGAAGCAATCCCTTTGGATATTACTCAGGTCGATCGCCTCTTGACGATGGGAGGGACAATTTTAGGTACTACCAATAAAGGAGATCCCTTTGCTTTTCCGATGTCTAATGGTGAATTACGCGATCGCTCGCAAGAAATTATTGCCGGATATCAACAGCTAGACTTAGATGCGCTGATTGGGATTGGCGGAGATGGTAGTTTAGCTATCCTGCGCAAGCTGGCACAGCAAGGAGGAATTAACCTAGTGGGTATTCCTAAAACCATTGATAATGACGTGGGTATTACCGAACGCTCGATTGGATTTGATACGGCAGTAAATATTGCTACAGAAGCGATCGATCGCCTCCATTTTACTGCTGCTAGTCATAGCCGAGTAATGATCCTGGAAGTCATGGGTAGAGATGCAGGACATATCGCCCTGAATGCGGGAATTGCAGGGGGAGCAAATATGATTATGATTCCTGAAATTCCCTATAAAATCGAAAACATCTGTGACCATATTAAAAAAAGACAGGCTAGAGGACAGGATTATTCGATCGCCGTTGTCTCTGAAGCTGTTTGCACTGAAGCAGGAGAGGTACTAGAACAGGGTCATTTTGCCGATTGTCGCCTAGGGGGCATTGGTCAGTATTTAGCAGAGCAAATTACCCAAAAAAGCGGTGCAGAAACTAGAGTGACAGTATTAGGTCATACTCAACGGGGGGGGATATCTTCGCCTTTAGATCGCATTCTGGCATCGGCATTTGGCGTAGCGGCAGTAGAATTAATTGCTCAAGAAAAATACGATCACATGGTGGCATGGCATGACCGACAGGTTACAAGCGTACCTATTGCTGATGCCATTAAAGATTATCGAGCGGTAAATCCTGAAGATACTTTAGTCAAAACTGCTAGAGGTTTGGGTATTTGTCTGGGAGATTAATTAATCGGGTTGAAACATTTTTCGCTTGAAAACTTATTAACTGATATTCTCAAGCGATCTCAATGCTTGCACTAAAATTTAAATTAGAGAAGATTTGGTAAGTAAGTAAGTAAGTAAGTAAGCAGGTGGAATTAAATATAAAACCAAAGACAAAATAGATTTTGATGGCAATTAGTTAGCTATCTCTATTCCCCAACTCTCTAACTTCCCAATTCCCCCCCCTTACCATCTTCTAATTGATTTGACCCACCTACTTATGCTGTGCGATCGCTTTCATGAATAATCCGAACAACAAACAAATAGCTACCTTTGGTGCAGGATGTTTCTGGAAAACGGAAAATGAATTTATCAACGTGTCGGGAGTCATCAAAACTTCAGTGGGATACATGGGCGGAGATTTTCCTCATCCTTCTTATCTGGATGTAGTAGCAAGAATTACTGGTCATGCAGAAGTGGCACAAGTTGAATATGATACTACTGTGATTGGGTACGAAGAATTGTTGCAGATCTTTTGGCAAATGCACGATCCCACAAGCCTTAATCGTCAGGGTGCAGACAGAGGAGAACAATATCGCTCAGTAATTTTCTATCATACTTCTGAGCAAGAGCAAATTGCTCGTAGGTCAAAACAACAGCTACAGCAGTCAAAAATTTTTGCTCAAGATATTGTCACGGAGATCAAACCAGCTAAAGAATACTATCTTGCTACAGAGGATCACCAACAATATTTTCAACTCCGCCACAAAAAATAAATTGAATTGCGTAAGTTCTATACCATTATTTGACAGTAGCTCGATGTTGAGTAAATCATAAATATCTAATCTTCCTCTTCGGGCATCGAGAAATCGCCCGATCGCTCTGAGGGAATTGCAGCAATAATGGCATCAATCACCTTGGAAATAGGGATAACTTCCAAACCAAGATCGTCGGGTAAACTTTGACCTTTGGGGACGATCGCTTTTTTGAACCCCAATTTAGCAGCTTCTTTCAGCCGTAATTCCATTTGTGAAACTAGCCGCACCTGTCCTCCCAAGCCGACTTCACCAATTAAAACAGTGCGAGGATCGACGACGCGATCGCGGAAACTAGCGACAATGGCGATCGCCACTCCCAAATCCGCAGCGGGTTCCCCCACGCCTAAACCGCCGACGGAAGCGACATAAGCATCGAGTTTAGAAAGGGGTACACCAACTCTTTTTTCTAAGACTGCCAGAATTTGCTGGAGACGATTGTAGTCAATGCCTGTAGTTGAGCGACGAGGAGAAGTATAGCTAGTGGGACTAACCAAAGCCTGAATTTCGACCACAATGGGACGAGTTCCCTCACAGGCAACCACCACAGAAGTCCCAGGTGAAGCTTCATCGCGATTACCTAAAAACAGCTCAGAAGGGTTATCAACCTCGACTAAACCTCCCTCTGCCATCTCAAAGATACCAATTTCATGAGTTGCCCCAAAGCGATTTTTGACCGAACGTAAAAGACGATGGGAAGCATAGCGATCGCCTTCAAAATAAAGTACTGTATCTACTAAGTGTTCTAAGACTCTCGGCCCAGCGATCGCTCCTTCTTTAGTAACATGACCGACAATTAACAGGGTAATGTTTTCTCTTTTGCCTACCTGCATCAATGCCGAAGTACACTCTCGCACCTGCGCCACCGAACCAGGGGAAGAAGTTAGAGCAGCAAAGTGTAAAGTTTGGATACTATCAATTACTGCCACTTGGGGTTTTAAAGATTCCAGTTCTCGTAAGATCTCTTCCAAATCCGTCTCTGGCATAACATAGAGATTATTATCTTTTTTCTGACTAACTTTGCCATTGTCCTTGCCGTTGGCTGCTGCGGTTTTAGTATCTGCCACATCCAGACGAGAAGCTCTTAACTTAACCTGTTGTCCTGATTCTTCAGCAGAAACATAAAGAATACGCGGGAGCGTATAGGACAGCTTATTTGCCACCTGTAACAGAAGGGTTGATTTCCCAATCCCAGGATCTCCACCAATTAACACTAAAGAACCAGGAACTATACCTCCACCCAAGACGCGATCGAATTCTCCATAACCCGAAGGAAATCTTTCCTGAACGTCGTTGTTAATTTCCGAAAATTTCAAAGATACTCTAGGTTTAGCTGCTCCCGACACTTTATTGTTAGAGCGAGTCCCCGACTGCCATCCTCCACGACTAGTTCCCGCCCCAGAAGATATATCTATGGGTTCTTCAGAAATCGTGCCAAACTCGTTACATTCCTTACATAAGCCAAACCATTGGCTATATTCGGCTGCACAATTATTGCAAATATATATCTGTTTAACTTTAACCATTTCATTAAGAAAAATTGGAGATTTGAAGAAATAAGAAGATAAGTAATACACTTTTATGAAGAATACAAGATCAATCCTAAGAAAGTTTAAAAGCCTCAAAGATAAATTAAATCTGAAAAAACTCCTGAATTGTGAGAATAGTTCGGGAAATCGCCGTAGAATAGAGCATTAGACCCACTATGAATATGCTAATTAAGCAGATTATTCTTTGAGGCAGTAAAAATTAAACTTAAATATCAGTAATCTTACTTAAAAAAGGAGAAGGTTGTAACTTGGAAACTAATAAAGAAAAAATTTTAGTGGTAGATGATGAGGCTAGTATCCGTCGCATTTTAGAAACTCGTCTGTCTATGATTGGCTATGACGTGGTAACGGCTGCTGATGGTGAAGAAGCTTTAGAAACTTTTCGAACTGCCGAACCAAGTTTAGTAGTTTTAGATGTCATGATGCCTAAGTTAGACGGTTATGGTGTATGTCAAGAATTACGCAAAGAATCCGATATTCCTATCATTATGTTAACGGCTTTGGGCGACGTTGCCGATCGCATCACTGGTTTAGAATTAGGTGCTGACGATTACGTAGTTAAGCCCTTTTCGCCCAAGGAATTAGAAGCAAGAATTCGCTCCGTGCTGCGCCGAGTTGAAAAAAATGGCGCGCCTGGGATTCCTAGTTCAGGAGTAATTCACGTTGGTTCCATTAAGATTGATACAAATAAACGCCAAGTATATAAAGGTGATGAGCGTATCCGTCTAACAGGCATGGAATTTAGCCTGTTAGAGTTATTAGTTAGTCGTTCTGGAGAACCATTTTCCCGTTCGGAGATTTTACAAGAAGTTTGGGGCTATACTCCTGAGCGTCATGTCGACACCCGCGTGGTAGATGTCCATATTTCTCGCTTACGTGCCAAGCTGGAAGACGATCCGAGTAATCCTGAATTGATCTTGACTGCTAGAGGTACAGGTTACTTGTTTCAACGTATTCTAGAAGCAGGAGAAGAATAAGCTAAGTCAAGAGAATATTCAGACTCTATCTCTTTGATTTTATTTTAACTAAGAGCTAAGAGCTAACAGCTAACAGCTAACAGCCTTAAAAATGAATAAATACGATGCCAATCGCATATTACGATTGCTACCTTTTTTTGCTGGGGGATTAGGCGGTTTCTTGCTATTAATAAATCGCCTTTTGACAGCACAGATTACTGATTCTCAGGCTCGTTCAGATGCTCTAGGGGTAATTGAAGGAGCGGTACTAATTTTAGTTGGTTTGCTCTGGCAACAGATTCAAGGGCGGACTCCCGATACAGTAGATCTTATTGGTGAAACGGGTTTGGAATTAGATGAATCACTATCTGAATCAGCTCAAACCGAGTTAGCTTGGGCTTCTCATTTATTGCTAACTAATACTGTAACGCGATCGCTCTTGGTCTACTATGATGGCAAGACTATCTTACGTAGGGGTGTCTTTGGTAAAAACTCTCAAGTAAAGCCTGGCGCTATTTTAGAACGAGCTATAGCTAAAGGCAAACCAGTATATCTGGTAAACCTCAGTCTTTATCCTGGTAAATTGGAGTTCGATTATTTACCAGAAAATACCCAAGGTGTTATCTGTCAACCCATTGGTACACAAGGAGCATTAATACTAGGTGCAAATGCTCCCCGTAGCTACACCAAAAAAGATGAACAGTGGATTGCAGGTATTGCTGATAAATTAGCGGTGACTCTAAATATTATTGATTGATACTTAACTTAATATTTTTAGGCAAATAACCAACAAATAATAAAATGTTGTGGGGTAAACTACAAAAATTCGGAGATGATCGAGAATATTACTTTAAGGTTAGATCAATTAGGTTAGCAATTGCTCCACCGAATCAAAGATTACGGTGCGGGGCTTCTGCCAGAGAAGCTAATAGCTAATTTGAGTTTAAAGCTTCGTCTTGGTATAGCTAAAAACCTCAAGCTAGAAGCTTAAAGCTTGTGACTACACTCTAAAGCGATCGCGAATCAGAATTATGAACGATGTTATCTTCCCCAACTCAGAATTAGATTCTTACTTCCATCCTGAGCGAGATATAGAGTTACTAAAACAGTTTGGATTCATTCCTGGCTTAAAAGATTTTTTAGTAATTCGTCAGGTACATGCTCTGGAACACGCAACAGTTTGGATGTTGAGCGATACCGTCAACTCTAAAAGGACAAAATTATCCACTAGCTATCTTTCTGCCGACAATGAGACTATCGGTGGGTTGTCTACAGAAAAAGGATTTTATTTATATGGTGAAATCAACCCGTTTAAATTGAGAAAGGCAGTTAATCTAGCTTTGATTCGTTTACAGCAGGGAGAATGGAATCTGGCGCTCCATCCCCGTTGCGGGACAAATTCATCTGTGGCAGCGATGCTTACAGCAGGAATGGCAGTTACGGCACATTTTGCTTTACCGCGATCGCCTGTTCATCAAATAATGGGGATGGGATTTGCGGCGATCGCGGCAAACTATCTGGCTCCCGATCTTGGGATCTATGTCCAGAAATATATCACCACTGCCATACCTTTTAACCTCAAGCTGCATAAAATTACTCAAATTACCGATAAATCGGGAAAACTGGGCTATTTCGTCAAGTTAAACTGGATTGATCAGAATTAACCTCGATCTACTTTACTTTGGTGAAATTGGAACTTCGTATTTTTGGCAATCTAATCTAAGCGATCGTTAAACGACGGATGCAAAATCTAAATCTCAGCAACTTGAGATATTTGAACTTAAAAATAAAAAAGATCGTTTCCTTTGAACAGATTTTTAATCATTAATAGGGTATGTTCTTTATATGTCTGGTAGATTGTGATGTCGCACTAAATTTACACCGTCATAACTATAATAAAATGAAAAATTTTTTAACCGAGTTGTTTAAGAATATTGTTCAACAATATTGGATAGAAGTTACTACAGCTAAACCGAATTGTGTTTATTATTTTGGCCCTTTTTCTACTTACAAAGAAGCTAAGTTGGCTGAACCAGGTTTTATAGAAGATTTAGAGAGCGAAAACGCTCAAGGTATTAAAGCTGAGGTTAAACGCTGTCAGCCACAGGAATTGACTATTTCTGACCAACTAAACGATAATTCCGATGTTGCCTGCGCATAAACCCCGTCTGCATAATCTTGATTATCTACTATTACCTCTTTATTTATGCCCACGTCCACTAGAGTTGGCTTTGACCAAAACTTTGCTCAAAAAACTCGACAAACAGCTTTCTTTTGGTATTTAAATGCCGATTTAAAGGATAAATAAGGCATAAATTGATCGCTGGTGGTTGATAATCTGGTAAAACAATCGCCAGGGTCTTTAGTGCCAATTCTTGTTCAATAATAAACAGAGGTAGTAAAGCTATACCTAAACCTTGTACCGCTGCATCTTTTAATATTTCACCATTATTTGAACAAAGTACTCCTTTGACTGTTACCTGATGTTTTTCATTACCATAATTTAATTGCCACTGGTTTCCTGTAACTATCTGCCCGTAATGTAAACAAGAACGTTCTGATAATTGATTAGGAGAATCAGGAACACCATATTTTGCCAGATAATCTGGGGAGGCACATAAAACTCTAGAAACAGGCGCGATCGCCTGAAACACTAAACTAGGAGATGTTTCTGGTTGAGCGATTCTAATGGTTAAATCATAACCTTCGGCAATAGGATCAATAAAGCGATCATCTAGGGTTAACTGTACCTGTAATTTGGGATATTGAGCGATAAATTTGGCGATCGCCTTGCCAAGATATAACGTGCCAAAAGACATCGGTGCATTGATTTTAAGCGTTCCTTGGGGTTCAGTCTGTAGTTCTGATACTGCCATTTCCGCTGCTTCCACTTCCGCCAAGATATTTAGACATCGTTCGTAAAAAGCTAATCCTGTGGGTGTTAGGTTAACCTGGCGAGTACTTCTTTGCAGCAACTGTACTTTTAATTCATTTTCTAAATTGATTACTAACTTGTTAACTGTCGATCGCGATACTCCCATCTTTCTCGCAGCAGCAGCAAATCCTCCTGACTGCACTACTTGAGTAAAGGCTTTCATGCTGGCAAACTTATCCATAAATTGTAGAAAATATAG
Source organism: Pleurocapsa sp. CCALA 161 (assembly GCF_003003995.1). GTDB lineage: Bacteria > Cyanobacteriota > Cyanobacteriia > Cyanobacteriales > Xenococcaceae > Waterburya. The sequence goes on from NZ_PVWF01000021.1 coordinate 12,532, forward strand.
AGACAATATGTCTATATAATATCGCATTGTCTTTATTTTAAATCTAATTCATAATAAATATATCGAAGCAATTAAGGAGGTAAAACCAAATGATTACAATTCGTCCTCAAAATCAAAGAGGTGTTGCTAACTTCAGTTGGCTAGATAGCAGACATACTTTTTCGTTTGGCAATTATTACGATCCACAACATATGGGTTTTGCCAGTTTACGAGTAATCAATGAAGACAAGGTAATTCCAGGAAAAGGTTTTGGTACTCATGGACATCAAGATATGGAAATTATTACCTGTGTTTTATCGGGGGAATTAGAACATCGAGACAGTATGGGAAATGGTTCAGTAATTCGTCCAGGAGATGTTCAAAGGATGTCTGCGGGTACGGGAGTTAGACACAGTGAATTTAATGCTTCTGATACCAATCCCGTTCATTTACTCCAAATTTGGATTATGCCAGAAAAACGGGGATTAGAGCCTAGCTATGAAGAGAAAAACTTTAGCTCACAGATCAAACAGGGTAAATTAACACTGATAGGCTCACAGGATGGTAGAGATAACTCCGTCACTATTCATCAAGACGTAAATCTTTATCTGGGTTTATTAACTAAAAGCGATTGCCCTAAAGGACTCGCTTCGCATCGCGCTCCGCGCACCAGTCGCCTGAGCTATTCAATTAAAAATAATCGAGGAATATGGCTACAGGTGGCTAGAGGAGAAGTAAAGCTCAACGAGCAGTTACTGCAAGCAGGAGATGGTGCGGCCATAACTAACGAAACTGAAATTGCGATCGCTGGTAATAGTTCAGATAGTGAGTTCTTGCTGTTTGATCTGGCAATGAACAATGAACAATGAAATAAACAGTGAGATAATTTAAAAAATTCTCACTAAGAAAAATGGCGTTGCATAATTGAGCTTGGAGCTTAGAACAGCAACGCCAAAAAATCTACTGAGGAATTGGAACACCCTGGTTTTGTGCTGGTAATTGCTCTGGGTTAAATTGCTCGATATTGGCAATAACCCTTTGCATCTGAGGATTATTGAGAAACTGACGAGTATCTTCAATTAGCTGTTCTCCCCAGAGATTTTCTTGGAGAAACTTAATATCAGCATAACGACCATCAAGTTTTAAAGCTGCTTTGCCCAACTTGATTGCCTCATTAACCTTTCCTTCAGAAAACAATGCCACTGCTAAAGCTAATCTGGGTTCTGCCTGTTTTCCGTCTACCTTGATTACCGATTGCCATTTAGCAATTGCTTTGTCGTAATCGCCTTTTTCATATTCTACTAGTCCTACGTTATTCAATGCTGGCCAAAAAGTCGCCTCCATCTGGAAAGCTTCTTCATAAGCAGCGATCGCGTCATCAAACTTAGCTAACTTCAGATAAGTGTTGCCTAAGCTAAACAGAGCATCAGGAGATTCATTTTTAATTTCTAATCCAGCCTCAAACTTTTCTTGTGCTGTTTCATAATCTCCTTTTTGAAAATAGGCTTCCCCCAATCTAAACAAAATTCCTTCTTGTTCAGGAGCTAGACTTTGAGCTTTTTCTAGTGTTTTAATCCCTTGAGCGATTTTTTCTTGCTGGACGTAGAGACTGCCAAGAATAAACCAAACATCAGAATTTGCTGGAGCGAGTTGAGTGGCTAATTCTGCTCTAGGTAAGGCTAAGTCATATTGTTGGAAGCGAATCAACTGCACCGCATCTTGAAGTAGTTGTAATCCTTGTAGTTCAAGTTTTTCCGAATCTAATTTAGGGATATAAGGCAATACAGCTTGCCCTCTTGCAGGCAAAGATAAACTAGATATACTAGCGCAAGCTATCAGAGAAATTAACCAGTTTTTAGACACAACACCGTCTCTACTTTGAATTTTAAATAATTAATACTCACAAGTTACTGCATTGTCTTACTTAACGGCAAATTTTCAGACGGATTTATAGTTTTATTTAGCTGAATTTAGGATGTTACTTCTCAAATCAGGTTCAATTGTCACATTATTAGTATCAACTTCCTTCACCCCATCCACTTGTTTAGCAATATTTTTCATCCGTCTGAGCAGAGCAGCATCAGCAATAGTGCCAAATAAGATAATCGCATCATCTTTTTGGGCAACATAAACTGAAGAAACTCGATTCAAATTAGAATCTTGCTTATAAGCTTTGGCAACTCTTTGAGCAAGTCCATTGAGACTAAACTCTCCATATAAACCGATTCTTGACAGGGGAATAACGGTTGATTGTAAATTTTTTTGCAAATTATTGGTTTTTGCCTGAAGATTATTGGTTTTGCGATCCAGTCTCCAGAGAAAAAATCCTAGTAAGGGAAGGGATATCAACCACAGTAAAAATATTAGCCCAAGATATTTTTTGAAGTTGGCGAGATTTTGCTTAATTTTAGGGAATTCTGCTTGATTACTATTAACATTCTGACGTAGTTTACTAATCTCGTCTTGTTGCTGACGATTGGTAAGTTTTAACTGAGAAAGTAACTTTTGTGGTGTGGCGGTAGATATCGTGGTGCTGTTGTCTGATTGATAGGTAGCAAGAGAATTTTCTAGCTTGCTGATGACGACACCTGAATCGGTACTAATTAATAATTTGTCTAATAGTCCAGGAGAAATTTGAGTATAGCCCTTATTGACACTGCGAATCACCCCCGCTAGATCCTGAGTTTCAACATTTTTCAAGAGATAACCTTTTGCTCCCATTGCTAATGATTTTGTGATGTATTCATCATTGTCAGAGGAAGTGTGCATCAAAACTTTGGTTTGCGCAAATCGAGTGGTTATTTGTTTGGTCGCACTAGCACCATCTAAACCAGGCATTTCCATATTCATAATGACAATATCAGGATGAAGTATCTCCACCTGTTGAATCGCCGCAATACCATTATTGGCCGTACCGACAATTTCAATATCAGTTTCCGTTTCTAGGGAAATTTTCAAAGTTTCCCTAACCATTTTTTGATCGTCAACTAATAAAACACGAATCATATTAAAAAGTAATCTAAAAAGTTACAAATAATCATTACTAGCAGTGCAGACTCTTTTCAGTGTTTTTTCTTACTAGCAACTACACATACATGATTACCTACGGTTCTTTTTGATGTAAGTTTCTTCACTCAATCTTTACGCCAGTGTCAAGCTGCTATGACCAATACAAAATAATTCGCTCTGTCTGAAATTACTTAAGACGTTTAAGATAATCATCATAATGCCAACTTGCTACTGTATGTCTCAGACTGATTGGACGAATCTCCACGCTAAATTACATAAGATCTTACTTCAGCGATCGCTTTTACCTCCCCAAGCCAAGGTTTTAATTGCGGTATCTGGAGGACAGGATTCTCTGTGTCTAGGTAAGCTGCTCGTGGATTTGCGTTCTAAGTGGCATTGGCAGTTAGCGATCGCTCATTGTGATCATCAGTGGTCAACGGATGTTGGCATAGTCGAGAGGGTAAGTCAGGTAGCTATCAACTGGGAATTACCACTGTACCTCAAAACTGCCCAGGATTTGCCAGAAACTGAAGCAGCAGCTAGAAACTGGCGTTATCAAGCTTTGATTGAAATCGCTCAAGCACAAGAGTTTCCATATATAGTTACGGGACATACCAAAAGCGATCGCGCCGAAACTCTGCTCTATAATTTAATTCGTGGTGCGGGGACAGATGGATTAGCTGCTTTAACTTGGCAACGCTCCTTAACTCCAGAAATTTTTCTAATCCGTCCTCTGTTGGAAGTATATCGCCGAGAAACTTTGGCATTTTGCACTCAGTTTAGTTTACCCATTTGGTTTGACGCGGTTAATCACAGCGATCGCTATGCGCGTAATCGAATTCGTGGGGAGTTGATTCCCTATCTTCAGGAGCGTTTTAATCCTCAAGTAGAAAATTCTCTGGCACAAACCGCCGAGATCCTTAGAGCCGATCTAGAATATTTGGAAAATACTGCCACTCAAGTGCTTAAAAACGCCACGAATGGCGATCGTTTAAATCGTGTAGATTTACAGCATCTATCCTTAGCTATTCAACGTCGAGCGATCCGCCAATTTTTACCTACCGTCATGTCTCGACAGCCAAATTTTGAGCAAATTCAAGCAATTGTTAATTTAATTACCGCCCCTAATCATAGCCGTACTTCTACTCTTCCAGGCGGTGCGATCGCTGAAGTATCAGGGGAATGGATTATTTTTAGCCGTCACGGGTAAAGCCCTAGCTATTAACTCTTAGCTATTTAACTAATTTATCTAGATTTCAACTTATGTAGATAGTTAATCTAAATTTTTTTGTTATTTAACCGCGCGTTAGAAACTCTATATTATTTATTTTAATTATGATATGATTTCATGATTTAATAATTAAAAAATATCTTAAAATTTAATTCCTCTGCATGTATAGCGATACGCACTTATATTAGGACAATCATTACTCGTTACTTGTTACTTGCGAGCAAATAACTTGAATACGTCCTAACCTAATCTGGTACGGCTATATATATTTGATTTGCAGTTAAGCTTGTTATGCAATAACTCAAAAACAGAGAATTTATTACCTTGAATAACAATTTATATCAAGTATTTTTTAACGAGACATACAACAAAGTTCTGTATTCAAATATAACTTTCAATTTATTTATTCTCATCTATTTATAAATTTAAATATGAATAATTTATCTCAGGCAACTTTTGTCATTTCTCTTGATGTAGAGCTTTATTGGGGGATGAGAGATGTTATTTCTCTTAATGATTATCAGAAACAACTAGCAGGAGTTCGTCAAGCGATACCTGCTCTTTTAGAGCTATTTGCAAAATATGAAATTCACGCTACTTGGGCTACTGTTGGGTTTCTTTATTATGCTGATATTAATCAATTACAAGAGAATATCCCGCAACAACTACCAAGCTACGCTCAACCAACATTAGATCCTTATCAATACATCACTACTCTAAAGCAAGAAGACAATCAACAATTACATTTTTGTCCAGATTTAATTGAGTTAGTCAAGCAATATGCAGGACAAGAAATTGGCACTCACACTTTTTCCCATTATTATTGTTTAGAAACAGGACAAACTCAAGCACAATTTAAAGCAGATCTTAATGCAGCGATCGCGATCGCAAAAAAAGCTAATATTAGCACAACCAGTTTAGTATTTCCGCGCAACCAATATAATGCAGACTATTTAACAACAATTGCCGAATGCGGTATTGACTGTTATCGAGGCAACGAAACTAGCTCTATTTATAATGACTATAAGACAGGAGATGGGGATCAACCTCTTAAACGTATATTACGGCTATTAGATACCTATTTCAATGTGACTGGTCAAAATTGCTATTCTTGGTCAGACTTATACTCTAACTATCCCATTAATATTCCTGCTAGCCGTTTTCTGCGTCCCTATTCCGCCAAGCTTAAATATTTAGACGGTTTACGCCTGCATCGCATCACTTCAGGACTAGAGTACGCTGCTAATCATGGACTTATATATCATTTATGGTGGCATCCCCATAACTTTGGCGTGAATCTAACAGAAAACCTTAGCTTTCTTGAAAAAATTCTTCAGTCATACCATAAGCTTAATACTCAAAATAAAATGCAATCTCGAAACATGGGAGAGATTGCTCAACTTTGTCTGAACTCCCAACAAAAGCAAGTATCTAAAAGTATGAACTCACTAAGTTAGTAATGGCTTCAATAGCTCTTAGCTATACGCTTAAGTTCTTCGTTGTTATTATAAGTTGACAATTAATGGGGGATTGAACCCAATTGGCTAAAAACTAAAAACTAAAAACTAAAAACTAAAAACTAAATTACTCATTGCTCTAATCGTCCATTTGCCATGGCTGAGTAATGTTACTCTCGTCCAAAATCTTTTTCGGGCGCAAAATTAACACGAGTTGTCCAATAACTACTTCTTCTGGAGCAGTTTCAGACCAGCGTAGCTCTAATTTGCCTTCTATTTCGACGACAAAATAGCTGTTTACATCCCAAGTGCGATTTGCTCGATCTAAGATCACTAAAACCTCTTCTACTTTCCCACCCAGATATTTAGGCAAAAGATTACTAGGACAGAGATAAGCTACAGGATCTTCTGCTTTTAGCACTACCTGCCAACCAGGAATTGGTACATAAGATCCACCTTTTGCTTTTATATAGCTAAATGACTGTTGAGTTTCGACCTGCTCGACCCTTAAAATTTCTTGGTTACCCAGAGGATAAGAACCAGCCAAGGGAACTATGCGAGGTAATTCTTCTTCTTGCTCTAGTCGATATAAAGGCAAAAGTGGCTCAGAGACGCTATTAGTTACGGTAAAATCGCTCAATAACTTTTCGATCGCCGATCTTGCAGTAGCAGAATGAGCAAATCTTAATCCTTGAGCAATTAAACGCGATCGCTGTTGCAGATCTTTTTGACCTTTGGCTCGTTTCCAAGCTATATATGCCACCCAATCCCCAGGATGATTAGTAAAAGCTTCTGGTAGTTGAGACATACGGGAAACATCTTTGATTGCCTTAGATATTAACGATGCTCCATCTATGTCGATCCGTTTATCGTATGCCAGTAAGCTGGCATCCACCCGCTGCTGTTGATTGAGTACGCGAAATTCATAGAGAACATCACTGCGAGGCCCTTTGAAGTAGTCTAAAATTTCAGGTGCAACATCAGCCTTGACTAAATTGTCAAATACCTGAGCAGCAACAATAACTAGATTCTGCTGGCTGTTTTGAAACCCAGTGTCTTCAAAAATCCTTTGAGGACTGTAGCCTGCTTTTTGTAATTGCTGACATCCCTGTCCCCACTCGACCCAACTTCCTTCTTTATGCAGCAGCGATCGTATTAACTCCTGAGCTTCTGCGTCTGACATCTTCATCTGATCTTGTGACATCTTGATTCCCTACTTTTGATAAGATCGCCTCTATGATATTTTCATACATTACGTTCACTTAAAACCTTAGGGTAATTCCTTAAGTGATTGTACGTATCAGGTGAGTGTTCAAAGCTTTGGTCGCAAAAAAATAAGCTTTATAGATTTTTACTCTATCTTTCGTCATAATAATTTGTGATTGCGCTTTACAATCCTTATAAAGGGCATTAAATGAAATTATGGTCAGGAAAATAGCTTTTGCTAATTAACTTTTTGAGAGCAGTTTGTTAATCCTCAAAATTGATCCGTGTTATTTTTTGTTAAATTGCTTACAATGCCAAAGGAACTGGATTTACAAGAATACTTTGTAACCTCTTTAAAAATTTTAGGGGAATATGCTCAAATTTCTGACCAATCTTCACCAAATTCATCTCAATCGAAGCTAAAATCGAAAAGCAATTGCCAATTTGTAGTTGATAATACTCAATAGGCAATTAATTTAATTTGAGGTTTAATGGATTAATACCAATCTGTTAAATAGAAGGTAATCTTCCTAAATCTCAAGATCAGTAGAAGTGTAATTAGACACATAGTTGAGCCTAGCTTAACTAAACTTAACTAAAACAATATACATTATTTTTTCACTGAAGGAGCAAGAGGAAAACGGCATGACCCAAGCTAATCAAGTCCTAGCAACGATCGCCAATCCTGTAAACGATTGGGAGAGCCTAATCGATGAAGATAGCAGCAAGAATCAAGACAGTATAGATCTAAAACCAGCAGCAAAAGAGAAAAAGAAAGCTAGTACTGCTAAGCGTGCTGAACGAGGTAGAAAGAAGCCTTACACTGAAGATTCGATTCGTATTTATCTCCAAGAAATTGGTCGCATCCGACTGCTAAGAGCAGAAGAAGAGATTGAGTTAGCGCGTCAAATTGCTGACCTGTTAGAACTAGAAAGACTTAAAGATAGCCTAGAAGACGGTCTGGGTAGAGAGGCTACTGATGAAGAATGGGCAAGAGAAGTCGACATGGAATACCGTAAATTCCGCCGTCGCTTGTTTATTGGTCGTCGAGCTAAAGACAAAATGGTACAGTCTAACCTCCGTTTAGTGGTATCGATCGCCAAGAAATATATGAACCGAGGCTTATCTTTTCAAGATTTGATTCAAGAAGGTTCTCTTGGTTTAATCAGAGCCGCTGAAAAATTCGATCATGAAAAAGGTTATAAATTCTCTACTTATGCTACCTGGTGGATTAGACAGGCAATTACTCGGGCGATCGCCGATCAGTCTCGCACAATTCGCCTTCCTGTTCACCTTTATGAAACTATTTCTCGCATTAAAAAAACTACTAAATTACTTTCCCAAGAAAGAGGTCGCAAACCTACGGAAGAGGAAATTGCTACTCGCATGGAAATGACGATTGAGAAGCTTAGATTTATCGCTAAATCGGCTCAATTACCAATATCCTTAGAAACACCCATTGGTAAAGAAGAGGACTCCCGTTTGGGCGATTTTATTGAGGCTGATGGGGAAACTCCGGAAGATCAGGTTTCAAAAAGTCTATTGAGAGAAGACCTAGAAAGCGTCTTAGATACCCTAAGTCCTCGTGAACGCGATGTTCTGCGTCTTCGTTATGGTTTAGATGATGGTCGCATGAAAACATTAGAGGAAATCGGTCAAATATTTAATGTTACCCGTGAGCGTATTCGTCAAATTGAGGCTAAAGCATTACGCAAATTACGTCATCCTAACCGCAACAGCATATTAAAAGAATACATTCGTTAAACCAATAAAATAATCTAACTTTAGATAGAAAGTAAAAACAGTAAGCAAAAAGGGAACGGCATTTATTGTCAGACCCTTTTTGACAATAGCTCTATTGTCGCTACGCTGAAGTCTATTAGTTAATTACGTAGCGACTATTTGAGTGGTTACTCCAGCGATCGCCTTATGCTGAGTTGTCCCTAGAATATAGGCTACAATTTCTATCTCTCCCAGCAAATATACTTTGATGTTTGTGAGGTTTTCTGTCATTAAATTGACTAAAGCTTGATATTTTTTTACTTGAGCTTGTTCGGCTTCGTTATGCCAAGTTTCTTGTTTGGTGGCAGCAGTAAAGAAAGCAGCAAATTCTTTGGTAGTTATTTTTGTGTCAGGGGAATAGTTATGCTGTTGTAATAAGGTTTCTTGAGTAAAATTATTTTCGTCCTGCCAATAGACAACCTGCATTGGATATTCTGTTTCACTAAGCCAAAGTAGATCTTTGGTGGCTAGTTCCAGTTGTTCAATTAATTTTTGATCAGGATTGTTCATGAGCAATGAGCAACTATCAGTAAGTTGGTTTGGTCGGTTAAGCTACTGTGCTACTAACTTGTAAGAATTTTTTGATTGTTTTTAAGTAGGCTAGCTTGTCTTCTAGCATGGGAAAGTGAGCGGTTTTTGGTAGTTCTACATATTCAATCTTGTCGTTTAATGCTGCTGCTTGTTTACCCATGATGGCGGGAATGATAATATCTTTTTCTCCCGACACCATGAGGGTAGGTACTGTTAGTTTGGCAAATTCTTGAGGCATGATTTCTACTGCTTCTTTGCTAACGGAAGTATAGATTGTCCCTACGGCAGCTGCGTAATCAGCCAAAAGGAAATCTGCTAAAAATGCCAGGCGATCGCTTTTATCAATAGGACGATGTAAAAACCGCGCCATAAACATTCTGTCGGCAAAGGGAAATTTCAAAAACCAATTGTAGCGAAACTTGACTACATAACCACCAAATTTATGGAAGGCGGCAAAAGCTAAAGCATCGTATTCAAATATACCGTTACAGGTAAGAATTGCCTGCTGTACTTTTTCGGGATAGCGGTTGAGGAAAAATGTGGCAATTGAGGCTCCCATGGAATGAGCATTTAGATAGACTCGATTGAGGTTTAAGACATCCAACAGCATAGCTAAGTCATCGGCATAATCTTCCATCTTATAGCCCAAATTGGGGGCATCCTGAGGTAAAACAGAACGACCAAAGCCACGGAGATCATAGAGTAGACAATCAAAGCCATCGGCGATCGCTTCTGCGGTGCTACGCCAATATTTTCCCGATCCTCCCCAACCATGTACAAACACCATGACTGGTTTATGAGCATTCTCTGAACGACGAATCCACTCGTAATAGTGATCTACCCCACGAACATTAACTGTAGGCATACTGATTGCAAATAAATTTGATTCCTACTATTAAGTTTATGCTGTAGAGAAATCTAGATCTTTAGTTGTTTCAATTGTTTTAAGATCTTTGTTAAATAATGCAACATGTCGTTATGCAATAGTGTTGGCAATTATTTGGCTAAATTTATCTAAAATTAAAAGTTTGGATGAACTATGATAAAGGGCGTAAATTAATTGATTGAGATAGGCAATGGATTACAAAAGTAAAATCATGACAGAAGTTGAGGCACTACCTGAATCTTTATTGCCTGAATTATTTACCTATGTCAAAACTCTTCAACCCAAAGTAGCAGCACCTACTAAATCAAAGCTAACGATTAAACCAAAATCTCAATCTTCTGTTGCTGAAAACACCATTATTATCTATACAGATGGTGCTTGTACGGGGAATCCTGGCAAAGGCGGATATGGTGCAGTAATTATTGATGGAGATCGCCGAGAAGAGCTTTCTGCTGGCTATAAATTGACTACTAACAACCGTATGGAAATGATGGGAGCGATCGCTGCTTTGGAATCGCTCAAATCTAATTCTAAAGTTAAGCTGCACAGTGATTCTAAATATATAGTTGATGCGATGGTCAAAGGTTGGGCAAAAAAGTGGCAGGCGAATGGCTGGCGGAGAAATAGTAAGGAAATGGCAAAAAACCCCGATCTTTGGCAAGAATTACTCGATCATTGCAAGATACATGATGTCGAGTTTGTCTGGGTTAAAGCTCACGCAGGTATCCCCGAAAATGAAAGATGCGACCGCCTAGCGGTAGCAGCAGCCCATGGTAGTAACTTAATTACAGATCGAGGATATGCTGGTTAAGATGGTTAACTTAATTTTTCTTTTAATTTAGCCAACTCTTCGCGATCGCGTTTTAATTCTTGTTCTAATTCTTGTAATTGCTCTCGACGGGTTTCAATTTCTAAGGCACGACGGTTTAATTCCAGATTTTGCGCCGTAATTTCTTGTCGCCACTTTTCTACTTTGTTTTGTTCGGTTTCAATAAACTGGGGATTGATGGCATTTTTGGTTAAATGCTGCTGTAAAATGCTTAAAATCCACTCCTTTGCATCTTGAATGCTAATTATTTGCTGCTCTTGTCCTATTTCTACTAAGACTAATACTCCCCCACAAAGAGAACTTTCTTTGGTTAAGAACAAAGTCTGGGAATTATCTACTGACCAAACATATTCTGATTCTTGACGAGCGAGTACTTGAAGCTGTATTTCTGCTGATTCTGGGTTAATCTCAACTTGAGCTAGGTATAACATTCCTTATCTTCACCGATCACTTATTAGTCAGACTCACACCAAGTAGCTTTACCAAACAGAATAATTTCTATCAGAACATTTCTATCAAAACAATGATAGACATAAAAAATTAATCTAGCCAACTACATTAATTTATCCAGCTAGATACATCAATAATACTTTCACTTGAGCCGATCTAAACGCTCTTGTAATATTTCTGCCTGTTTTTTAGCTTCGGCTAAATCATTCTGTGCGCCCTGAATTACGTCGGCTGGGGCTTTGTTGACAAAACCTGGATTATTCAAACGTCCAGTCAGAGATTTAATATCTTGTAGCACTTTATCTAGTTTTTTCTGCAACTTAGCCGCTAGTGCCGCCACATCAACTAAACCAGTCAAAGGAATTAATATTTGTACTGTCCCTGTGACCCCTGCAATTACCTGTCCTGGATCTTCCGTCAAACTTGAAATAATAATTAATTCCCCTACTTTAGCTATATCTTGAATATAGCTTTGGGTTGATTTAAGAATCTCAGCTTCGCGATCGCTTTCGGTTTGTAGAATTACTTTAATTTTTTCTCCTGGCTTAATTACCGACTCGGCGCGTAAATTGCGAATTGTACTGATAGTGTTAAACAACAAATCAAAGCTAGTTTCTAAGTCGAGATTAATTAAATCGCCCATAACTTCAGGATAAAGCTGGATTGCTAGAGTTTGCTGACCACCTGCACAAGTTAAAGTCTGCCAAATTTCTTCGGTAATATGAGGCATAAAAGGATGCAGCAGCTTGAGTATTCCATCGAGGACATAACCTAATGTTTGTTGGGCTACTTGACGAGATTGAGAGGTTTCATCCTGCCATAAACGAGTTTTAACAAGCTCAATATACCAATCGCAAAAATCATTCCAAATAAATTCATATAAACCTTTGGCTGCTTCACCCAAACTGTAAGATTCAATATTAGCTTTGGTTTGTTTAACAGTTTGATAGAAACGTGATAGCAACCATCTATCTACTAACTCCAAAGATTCAATGTCTGGCTGTCCTAATTCTTGAGGAGTTTTTTCCTTCAAATTCATCATCACAAACCGCGACGCATTCCACAGTTTGTTAGCAAAGTTGCGAGAAGTCTCTACCGAAGATGATTCTTGTTTCTTTCTATCGTAATCAAAGCTGATGTTTTGTCCTGCACCAACAACTTTAGTAATTAGAGTATAGCGCAAGGCATCCGCACCATATTTATCGATCATTAGAAGAGGATCGATACCGTTATTTTTCGACTTGGACATCTTTTGTCCATTTTCATCCAAGACCAAGCCGTGAATATAAACGTCTGCAAAGGGCATCTTGTCAGTGAAATGACCTGCCATCATGGTCATACGGGCGACCCAGAAAAAGATAATATCAAAACCTGTAACTAGAGTAGAAGTCGGATAATATTTCTCTAAGTCAGCCGTATTTTCAGGCCAACCCATAGTGGAAAAAGGCCACAGCCCAGAAGAAAACCAAGTATCTAGTACATCAGGATCTTGTTCTAGCTGAATGTTATCCCCGTATTGTTCTTTAGCTTTACTTTCCGCCTCTGCTTGATCGTAGGCAACAACAAAAGGCGTATTATCTTTGATTTCTCCCTCCGTTTCTGATATTACATACCAAGCAGGAATTTGATGCCCCCACCATAACTGACGGGAAATACACCAGTCTTTAAGTTTAACTAACCAGTCTCGATATACCTTTTTCCATCTATCGGGAACATAGTTAGGAGAATTCTCGTTATCCAAGCAACCTAAAGCTTTTTGCGCCAAGGGTTCAATTTTGACAAACCACTGGGTTGATAATAAAGGTTCTATGGGTACTTTACCGCGATCGCTAAAGGGAATGCTATGGCGATAGTCCTCAATCTTAACTAAATTACCTAACTCTTCTAGTTTCTTAACTACATTCTTACGGGCAACAAAGCGATCCTGTCCCTGAAACTCCCCTGCATTTTCATTGAGACTACCATCTTTATTCATGATGTTAATCATGGGCAGGTTATGGCGCTTACCCATCTCAAAATCATTCAGATCGTGGGCTGGAGTAACCTTGACGCATCCTGTCCCAAAATCCATCTCCACAAATTCATCCCCAACAATAGGAATCTCCCGCCCAACTATTGGTAGAGTAACAGTCTTACCAATATAAGCTTGATACCTTTGATCATTAGGATTAACCGCCACTCCCGTATCCCCTAACATTGTCTCAGGACGAGTTGTTGCTACCTCTAGATAACCACTACCATCAGTCAAAGGATAACGCAAGTGCCACAAATGCCCATCTACCTCTTGATTCTCCGCTTCCAAATCCGATACTGCCGAAAGGGACTCAGGACACCAGTTAACTAAATAATTCCCACGATAAATCAACCCTTCCTCGTAGAGTTTGACAAAAGCTGTCTTCACCGCCTGAGACAACCCCTCGTCCATGGTAAATCTTTCCCTTGTCCAGTCTGCCGATACCCCCAGACTCTTCAACTGATTGATAATCGTCGTGCCAGACTCTTCTTTCCAAGCCCAAGCCCGTTTTAAATACTCTTCCCGTCCCAAATCCTCACGGCTTTTACCTTCGGCTTTAATCTGCTTATCGACAATCGTACTCACCGCAATACTGGCGTGATCCGTCCCAGGCAACCATAGGGTATTCCGCCCAATCATGCGATGGTAGCGAATCAAAGTATCGATCAACGCACTCTCAAAAGCGTGTCCCATATGCAGACTCCCCGTAACATTCGGTGGGGGAATGACAATGCAATAGGGTTCACCAGGATGATTAGGATCGGCTTTAAATACTTCCTTTGACCCCCAGTATTGCTGCCACTTGGCTTCGGTTTGCTTAGGGTCGTATTGAGTCGAAAGATTGGTGTCAGTTGCGGTCATATGACTAGCAGAGAAGTAGGGTTTTCAGCAATTATTCATTGTATATTCATTGCCGTTACTCTTGCTAATTGATTATTTATTGCTATTAAGTGTCTGAATATTATGGGATTTAGTGAAATGCTTTGCTTGCACCGTAGACAGCTAGACCTCCTATTGTTCCTAAAGCAGTTAAACCCAAAGATCCAATTCCTAAAGCACTTCCAGAAGCAGCTATCCCCACACCGCCAATGGTACTATAGGTTAATGCGCCAGCCATTGCACCACCAGCAACAGGAATAAATACAAATTTATCAAAACTCTGTTTATTAGGTTGGGAATTATATGAATTTGCCCAAGTAGATAGAGCCTTGTTGTACATTTCTCGGTCATGATCTGTAATTTTCATCCATTCGTTGTTGGAAATTATCCGTTTAAATTCTTGCTCTATATAATTTTCTTTGATTTTTTCAATTTCAGGATTAAAACATTGAACTTTCTTCCATATTTCTTCTGCATTAATTATTAATTCATAGTATTTATACTGAAATAACATCATCAAAGAGTCACGAGCAGCTTCTTGTAAAAAACCAATCTTTACTTCTTTTGATTCATTTGTTAAAGAGTTGATAACTAATACTTGATCAACGGATTTTAATTGCAACTTTATGCTTAAACACATAGCTAATAATAAATAAACATACTTATAATAGTAGTTTTAAAAGTTACTGGACGTGGTGATCGAAATTACAATGTAATTTTAGATGATCGAGAAAATAAAAAGAGCGATCGCACTACAAATAAATAGGCGATTGCTAATTAAATTAAGTGCTAATTATGACGATAATCACTGATCCTAATTAGTCAATAGATTATGTTTGTGTTAGTTGCAAATTAATTTTTATATATTGCATTATGACTAACCATGAACAAATCTGAGGCTATTAATTTATTAAATAATGAAGGATGGACCAAAGAAGATGCTAAAAGAGCTTTGTTAGAAGTTGATTTTAGTAATGATCCAGATGAGCTTACTATTCGTAAACTTGTTTCATTTTTTGCAGGAAAAGAATTGCTAAATCGTCAACGTCTTCAAGCAGCACAAAAAGCTTTAGTAACCAAAAAGGATAAAGAAATTGAGAAGTACAAGAGAGAAATTCGAGGAGAATCCGAAATAAGTGATGAAGCAAAACTAAAAAAACTTTTAGCAGACAATGATCGGCTGCAAAAAATAAATGCAGAGCTTAAAAAAGACAATAAAAGATTAAAAAATATTGTCGACTTAATAAAACTTAGGATAGCTCAACAAACCAAGGAAATTTTACAATACGAAGATAGTGAAATACGAAAAGCAGTAATTAAATTTTTTCATTCAACTCTTGGATAAAGAACATAACATGACTAAAATAAGATTTCAGGGAATGAATTATCGTCAGATACAACATTCTAATTCAGAAAATAAAAGCAAACTAGATCAAGAAAATCAAATATGGTTAAAAGTAAACAAATATAAAAATGTCGGCTGGACTAAGGTTATTGAACTTTTTCGAAAATTAGAAGAATTGCAAGATCGAGAAAAAATCAAAGATTGGTCTTTAGAAGAACTGTTTTTAGAATCAGATAGAGTTGGCAATAAATATCTTACTAATCAAGAAATCAATGATTTTAACTATAGATTAGCCAGAGAAGTCAATCAAATATCAGAAATTATAGATTTGCAATTTCCCGATTCAACAATAGAAATAATTAACTACAACAAGTAACCTTTATTTTAAATAATATAAAAATCATGAATTTAGAGAATAAAGAATTAAAAGAATTATTTAAGTTAGCAAATAAAATTGGTAAAAAAAGATACCATAAGTTAACTGAAGAAGATTTTGAAAATTATCGTGCCTATGATTATTGGCGTTATATAAATGGAGACGGTGAATGTGGAACTACTCAAGAAAGCAAAGATTGGGTAAAAAATAATTCTGATTGGTTTTGCTCAATATGTGGTGATAATTATTTTGATAGGGGAGGTAGGACAATCGATCATAAATTACCCAGATCTCAATATCCTTGGCTGTCTATTAATTTTGAAAATTTATGGGTTATTTGCCAATATTGCAATCAAGAAAAAGGTGAAAAACACTGGTACGAATATGAGCATCATATATTCATGAATTATCCAGACCTTTATCTCGGAGTTAAACTAGCTCGTCCTACTAAATTACTTCAATCTTTGTGTAAAGAAATTAGTTATTAGACATATTCTCCACCCTCTAGACTATAAAGATCAGGTTCATTATGATGGGTTTAGTATAAGTGCGATCGCCTATCTATTCGTAGGACGATCGTTTTGAGTCTATGAGTAATGATCCATCTGGGAAAGTGACATAAGAGAGATAATTATTTTTGTTATTCCAGCGATCGCCAATATTAACAATTGAGAACCTATATCATGTTGTATACCAATCAGTGCTGAGAGAGTTAATTGCTGAGACGATCAAACAGGACTTACTTTTGCTTTATGGAGTAATTTATCTCCTTGTTTGTACCCTACATAACGTACTTTGACCAATTCTCCTGGTTGAGCAATACCCTTCATCAACTGGTGATTTTGCGGATCGTAGGCTAATTCTTCCCCGACAGTGGCAATAGTTGATACGTTCCAGTGCTTAATTAATTGTTCTATTGGTTCTACCAAAGAAAGTAGTCTAGTGGCTGGCAATTGAGGATTTTGACGTACGGCAGTAGCAGCGGTGGGCCATTGCAACAGCCAAGATTCAATGGTTTCTAAGCTGTCTTGTTGAAACTCTACCTGCAACGCTTGCTGTAGCTGAGTCATTTCTTGCTGTAATTTTTGATATTCTTGCCGACAGGCAGTCAAAGCATCACGATCTTGAGAAGATGTTGCAGACTGATTGCCAACTGGGTGTTGTTCAACAAAGGTTTTGAGTAAACTATCTACTGATACATTTAAGGCTTGAGCAATCTGAGCGATCGCGCCAACAGAAATATTAAGAATTAGACCCTGCTGAATTCTCATTAACTGTAGTCGAGCTACCTTTGCCACCTGACTAAGCTCATTAATGTCGGTGATGCCTGCTTGATGCATCAAATTCTGTAGTCGCTCTTTATTAGTTTGAGATGGATCTTGATTCATTTTCTTTTAAAACATTGACAAAGCAAGTAATGATTTTATCGTTGTCGATTTGAGCGCACAATTTAGCTGTAATACAGCAATAAATATTGATCGAACTGATAGTATTATCTAATTTTCGGGAACTATTAAAAGGAATACCGATCAAAATGATCATAAATCGCAATACTGAGTTTTGATTATTTATTAGCTAAAGCACTGATAAAAATGTCTATAGTTTACTCTTTCTTACTTGGGTCACAGCTCACTCTCAAATTACGCTCAGTTTTATTAACAAGAGGTTGGTAATGACGACTGCCAAAAATGAAATTAGTCAGGCTCGGACTCATATTCAACACTTTACAGCCACTCAACAAATTAAATTCTTTGAATCTCTTAAAGAAAATCGATTTAGCGGTCAGCTAATTATCTGCGATCAGCAAGACCATACTTGGATAATCTATCTTTATTTGGGTCGTATTGTCTATGCTAGCGGAGGAGTTCATCCTGTTAGACGATGGCGTAGACATTTTACTGCCTATTGTCCCGAAAGACTAAATAAAATTGAAGAATTACAGTCATCTTTAACTAACATTTCTCAAGAAGAATTACGCATTTCTTGGGAATATCAATTGTTGTCGACTTGGATCGATCAAAACAAAATTACTCGTGAACAGGCTACTAAAATTATTCGCGCTACGGTAATTGAGGTGCTGTTTGATGTCACCCAAGCGATCGAAGTGTATTGTGAATTAGTCCCAGATAATTTATTAACCACCAGGCTAATCTTAATTGATGCGGAACAGATGATTATTGAGTCGAACAAGCTCTATTCTGCCTGGCGAAATGCTAAAGTTGCCGATCGCTCTCCCGATTTAGCTCCCATTATCCATCATCCTCAAGCCCTTAAAACTAAAACTTCCCCGCAAGTTTATCAAAACCTCAGTCAACTTTTAGACGGCAAACAAACTTTAAGAGATTTGAGCGTACGCCTGAGGCGAGATCTGATCACCGTGACGCGCTCTCTTTTGCCCTATGTGCAGATGGGTTTGGTACAGCTTGTGGCAGTAAACGATCTTGACCCTCCTGTGTCAACTCCTTTTGCCCAAAAACTGTTTCAAAACAAAGCTTATCGGCGATTGACGATCGCCTGTATTGACGATAGCCCGATTATCTGTCAAACGATGGAAAGCATTATTCAGACTACGGGATATAACTTTGTCAGTGAAACTGACGGTTTGAGAGCGATCGCTGTTTTACTCAATCGTAAACCAGACCTGATTTTTTTAGATTTGGTGATGCCTAATACCAACGGGTACGAAATCTGTTCTCAATTGCGTAGGCTTTCTTTCTTTAAACAAACGCCGATTGTGATTCTCACAGGCAACGACGGCATTGTCGATCGAGTTCGCGCCAAAATAGTTGGCGCAACTGATTTTTTGGGTAAACCAGCCAAACCTGAACAGGTATTAAGCACAATTGATAAGTACGTAGTACACCCAAAATAAACTTGATCGACTTTTCAATTGATTTAATTATTTAGAAAAAATTTACAGGTTATGTTAACTGTTTTAAACAAACTTTCAAACTGATGGTTCTTTTATTGTTTGAGAGGGGAACTATAAATCTTGTCAGTCTGATCAAAAAGCATTTTCCCAAAACCATGGCTAAAAAATTACGTCGCGTTTTTCGTACTGAAGTTTCGTACCAAAAAGCCGATTTGTGTACAGCTAAGAACAATCACAAATTGAGGTGACTTTTGTTATGGGGTACACTCTGGTTGTTGATGATTCTGCTACCGAAAGAGCGATTATTACAGGTTGTTTGCAGGGAGTTGGCATTAATGTCTCTGTTGCTGTAAGTGGAGAAGAAGCACTGGCGAAAATTCAGCAAGATTTTCCCGATCTAATTATCTTAGATGTGGTTTTGCCAGGACGCAGTGGTTTTGAAATCTGTCGTGAGTTAAAGGGTTCAGATCATACTAATAAAATTCCGATTATTCTTTGTTCAACTAAGGCAACAGAAATAGATAAATTTTGGGGGATGAAGCAAGGAGCAGATGCCTATATTCTTAAGCCGATCAATCAGCAGGAATTCGTCGGTAAAGTCAAGGAATTGATTGCTTAAAGTAATTAAACAATGTTTCAGGTGTACTCTAATGTCTAATCTACGCACCCAACCCAGCTCATCTAATGCAAATATGCCAAACATTAGCGGCAAAACATTACAGTATCTCAAGTTTCAACTCGATCCTGATACCAAAGCCATGCTGCCGATTCAGCAGGTAACGGAGGTTCTCAAAATACAGTTAGCGCAAATTATGCCAATTCCCCAAATGCCTGCCTGGGTTATGGGAGTTTATAACTGGCGAGGAGATATTTTGTGGATGCTTGATTTAAGACAATTACTGGGCCTAGGTTGTTGGTATCAGCAGCAACAAGATCGCGTCTTATCTACAGCAATTGTTCTTTCTCCTGAGAGAGAAAATAACGGCCAGAAGATTGACTTAGGCTTAGTCGTAGCAGGGGTAGATGATTTAGAAACCTGCGATCCTGCTTCAATTCAAGCTGTCTTCGATCCGCAGATGAATCCGCGATTACATAGCTTTTTACAAGGATATTGGCTGCAATCTTCAGACGAAATGGTTTTAGCTCTTGATGGACAGGCGATCGCCTCTGCCATGCCCACTCCTAATTAACTAATTAACTTACTATCTATCTTAAGTTTCTATGAATAATCTACCCCAGTTACCCCAAACAAAAAAACCAGCACAGATTATGGATTCTTCTCTCTCCCCATCATCTTGGCAACGGCGAATATACGATCTTCCCCTCAATCGTAAGATCAATTTAATTCCTTGGTTGAGTTGTGGCGGACTAGCTTTGGTTTTAGGGGTGGGAGGATTAATTCTGCAAGGAACTCTCCAGCATCGCTTAATTAAGCAAACTGAATCTCGACTCGATCTTAAGAGTAAGGTAATTCTTTTATCTCCAACCCCACTTGGCACTAATTTATCAGCTTTAGCAAAAACCATAACTGCCGTCACCGAAGAACAAGATTACAGTGCTGTTTACTTACTTCAAGCCGATGGTACAGTGACTCTGGCCTCATCTTCAGCCCAAATTGGCGGAACAACCAGCACCAACCTGGCTTTACCAGATCAGCAGATTCTAGAGCAGGCAATCAACAGCCAGGGAAAAGTTCACCAGACGACGACTATAAAAGGACATAAGTACGTCCTAGCAGCTCAAGTTATTAATGACAGCAAGGGTAATCCTGTAGGAGTTTTGGTACACGGGACTTTGGTGCAGTCTCTTAATCATATTCTCCAAAGTAGTTTGCTAGCTCAGTCCCTGCTATCTTTGATTATGTTGATTTTTATTATCTATCTAAATCACCTGTTAAAACAGGCGATCGCTAAACCAATTCAAAGTCTACAAACAGTTGCTCAGGATTTTTCTCGGGGTAATTTGCGGGTGAGAGCGAAGATTTATGCTCAAGATGAAGTCGGTATGTTGAGCAGCACTTTTAATGCCCTGGCAGATTCGATTGAACTCAATGAAGCTCGTCTTAAACAAGATGCCGAAAGTTCTCGTCTTTTGCAGGGAATTATCTACAGTCTTACCCAGGCAAGCAACGCTCCAGAAGCCTGGCAAACGGCAGTCGCCAGCAGTCGCCAAGTGCTGCAAGCCGATCGCGTGATTTATCAAGGTTTTGATCTACATGGGCGGGGTAAGGTTGTTGCCGAAGCAGTTAAAGAGGGCTTTCCTCAAATTTTAGGAACAGAAATTAATGATCCTGTTGCCGAAAAAGATGCCAAAACATATCAACAGGGACAGGTGAAAGCGATCGCCAATATTTACCAGGAAAAATTAGATGATTACCATCTCAAAATGCTAGAACCATTAGCGGTAGTGGCTTGTCTCATTACCCCTGTAGTTACAGCCAATAGATTAGCGGGTTTATTAATTGCCCATCATTGTAGTGCTAGAACTTGGGACTCAGGTGAAATTAGCTTATTGACTCGGATTGCGGAACAGGTTGGCAGAACAGTTGAGAAAATAGAACTCCTTGAACAGCAGCAGCAGGCACAGCAGCAGGAAAGAGCTGCTAAGGAAAATCTCCAGCGACGAGCCTTGGAGTTATTGATGGAGGTAGATCCTGTCAGTCAGGGGGATTTAACTGTACAGGTAAAGGTGCAGTCAGATGAAATTGGCACTATTGGCGATTCCTACAACGCGACGATTGAAAGTTTACGTCAGCTAGTATCTCAGGTGAAAACTGCTGCGCTGCAAGTTTCTATTACTACCAGTGATAAAGATCGTTCGATTCAGGAATTATCTATTGGCGCATCGGCACAGACTACGGAAATTAATGCTGCTTTAAAGCGAATTCAGGGGATTACCAACTCAATTCAGGCGGTAGCTCATAATGCCAAGACAGCGGAAGCAGCCATGCTTAAAGCGACCCAAACCGTCAAGGCAGGGGATGAGGCGATGAATCAAACCGTAGCAGGTTTCCAAGAAATACGCGATACTGTAGCCGCCACAGCCAAAAAAGTTAAACGTCTAGGAGAATCATCTCAAAAGATTTCTAAAGTAGTCAACGTCATTAGTAACTTTGCCGATCAGACAAATCTGCTCGCTCTTAATGCTTCGATTGAGGCTGCTCATGCAGGGGAAGAGGGCAGAGGGTTTGCGGTAGTTGCCGAGGAAGTACGATCGCTAGCTCGTCAATCGGCGGAGGCAACGGCAGAAATTGAGGCTTTAGTGGCAGAAATTCAGTTAGAAACTAAGGAAGTAGTGGCAGCCATGGAGGCGGGGACAGAGCAGGTAGTGGCGGGAACAAAACTGGTAGATAAAACTCGTGTTTCCCTAATTCAAATTGCGGATGTGAGTCAAGAGATTAATCAGCTAGTGGCAGAAATTGCCGCAGCTACCGTAGAACAGTCTCAGGATTCGGCAGTAGTGACTAAGACTATGTTAGACGTTGCTGAAATTTCCAATCAGACGGCTACAGAAGCGATCGCTGTCTCAGCATCGTTCCAAGATCTGTTGATTGTGGCTCAGCAGCTAGAAAATAGTGTAGCTAAATTCAAAGTCAGCTAACTAAATTATTGAAACCTAATTTATTCATAATTTGATTGAGATTACTATGAATTTTGCTCATAATCGTGACCAAGAACAAACTCCTGACTATCTGATTCAAGATGATGCTGATGTAACTCCAGGATCGTGGTGGCAGCAAAGTCTACGCTTGAAAATGACGGTATTAGCGATCGCCATAAGTACCATACCTACCTTTGTAGTTGGTTCAGCGGCATATTATTTTGCTGTCGATTCCGTTGCCCAACAGATAATTAACTTGAAAAAAATTGCTCCAGCCCAAGGCGGAGAATTGCCTAAGCTTAACTCGCAGGGGATTTTAGCTACAGACGCAGACGCAGACACGACTAATCTTGATGCTCCTCAAAGAAAATTTAGGTTACTGTTGGCGCTAGGTTCAGCACTGGTGGCAGTGGGCATAGGGGCGATCGCCTCTGCTCTGGCAAATCGATGGTTGCGCCCAATTCTCCAAGCGACTCAAGCCGTAGAACAAATGGCTCAGGGCAAGTATACGACTCGATTAGCCATTGCGGGAACTGATGAAATTGCTCACTTTAGTCGCCAGCTCAATCGTCTGGCGGTTTATTTAACAAATTTTGTGGAGTTTCAAAGCAGACTGACTCAACAATCAGTAAGTATCAAAGATATCACTCTGAAATTAACTCGTGCTAAAGATTGGGTAGAAATTTTAACGGCGGTGGTGCAGGGAAGTTATCAAACTTTTAAAGCAGAACGAGTTGTTTACTATCAATTTGATGCCCAAGCGGCGATTAGACCCCATCCAGGCTCTACCATGCCTTCAGCGATCGCTGTAGCCGAATGTGTGGCTCAGGGTAGTCGAGCAATTCAAAATAGTAATTTGAGTGCTGAACTAGTAGAGGAATATTTAGCTCAAGCATATTTGCCCCAGATCGAAGTAATCAACGATCTGGGTCAAGCCAGTTTAAACCCAGCTAAACAAGAGTATCTAGAATCTTTAGGCGTAAAATCTTGTTTAATTGCCCCTGTCATGATTGAGAATCAATTAAATGGATTATTAATGGTTCATCAATCAGCTCATCTTGTTCCCTGGATGAATGAAGAAATAGAGTTTCTCATCCAAATTGCCAGCCAAATCGGTTTTGCTATTACTCGGTTAGAACTTTTAGAACAGCAAAAGCTAGCTGAGATTCGTGAGAAGTCGGCAAAAGAAGCAATTCAGGCTAGAGCTTTAAGTCTGCTACAGGAAGTCGAGGAGGTTTCTCAAGGTGATTTAACTATTCGCGCCAGGGTAACAGAAGATGAAATTGGCACGATCGCCGATTCTTATAATTCGACCATCGAAAGTTTACAAAGGTTAGTCAATCAGACTAAAGCAGCAGCAACAGAAGTACAGCTCAATACTTCTGCTAATGATCTGGCAGTTCAATCTTTAGCTCAGGAAACGATCGCCCAAGCTACTTCAATTTCCCAAATACTAGAGCAGGTAAGAGAGATGGAAACATCAATTGGTCTGGTAGCAAATCAGGCGGATCGGGCAGAAACCTTTGCTCAGCAGGCAGCTATCACCATTGCTCGTGAAGACCAGGCTATGAGTCTTACTGTTGCCGAAATCAAAGCGGTGCAGCAGACTGTTACGCAAACTGCGACCAAAGCAGAAAAACTAGGGGAATCTTCCCAGGAAATTTCCCAGGCGGTTAATCTAATTGGTCGTTTTGCAGCTCAAACCCATCTTTTGGCACTTAAAGCTGCTATTGAAGCAGCACGAGCAGGAGAAGAGGGGAAGGGTTTTGCCGTAATTGCCGATGAGGTTAGATCTCTGGCTACTCAGTCGGCAGAAGCAACCGCCGAAATTGAAACCTTAGTCAGCAAGATTCAACTAGAAACTGCCGAAGTAGTTAAAGCGATGCATAAGGGAGCAGCACAAATTGCTTCGGGGAATGAACTGGTAGAGCAAACTCGTCAGAGCTTAAATCAGGTAAATCAAGTAAGTAGCGAAATTAGCAAGTTGGTCAGCTCAATCACCCAGGCTACCCAGCAACAGTCCAGTACTTCTACTCAGGTAAGTCAAACGATTGTTGAGGTAGCAGCGATCGCCGAACATAATTCCCACTCGGCAACTCAAGTATTTAATTCAGTTCGAGAACTATCGGCGATCGCCGAAAAACTTCAGTCTCATATTGCGAAATTCAAAACCTAGTCTTGTCTACTTAATATAATTGTCAATCTAGATCTAAACCATGTCACTCAACCCCGATATTCGCGATCGAGCGTATCAATTTTTTGTCGAAGAAGCCCAAGAACTTTTACAGATTTTGGAAACAGGCTTGCTTGAACTACGCCAAGACCACAGTATACCGAAGGTACACGAATTGATGAGGGCTGCTCACTCCATCAAAGGTGGTGCTGCTAGCGTCGAATTGGGGGCAATTGAATTGTTGGCGCATCGGTTAGAAGATTTTTTCAAGGCTCTTTATAGCGATCAGGTTGATTTTGATCTGGAGTTAGAAAGTTTATTGCTTCAAGGTTACGACTGTTTATCTCACCCTCTACTCGAACAAATTAAGGTAGGCTCTTTTGACGAGGAAGCTGCTCTACTCAAAGCCGAACCAGTATTTGCTGCTCTAGAAGTTCGTTTAGCTGAAGCTCTCAAAAATGCTGATAACTATCTTCCTAGCTCTAATGATTTGGGAGTGGATATTGTTGCTTCCATTTTTGAAGTGGACATAGTTCAAGCTTTAGATCATTTGCAGTCAGTTCTGCTCGCTCCTAGTAATTATGAACCAGCAGTAGAATTAAAGAATACCCTCGAAATGTTGGCGGGTTTTGCCGAGTTGTTTAACCTTTCAGGCTTTGGCGATATTGTCCAAACTGCTCAAGCAGCCTTACAGCTAAATCCCCAAGCAGCATTAGCTATTATCCAAGTCACCCTGACCGACTGTACCCTTGCTACCGAACAGGTATTAGCAGGCGATCGCCAACGAGGTGGCACAGTTTCTCTGGCTTTGATTGAATTAGCTCAAAACAAAGTTACTAAAGTTGCTGAAGCTGATTTTAGGGATCAGCAAACAGTATTGGCTCAAGACCATTTTGAGTCCACTGTACCTGTAACTGATGAAATTTTAGACCCTGAGCGCTGGTCAGATCTTGCCGACAATGAAGCTTTAGCCGAGGATATTTTTGGTACTATTACTGATGCTGATGAGTTACCGCTGGAAACGGATACCGCACCTGAAGCAGCAGGTGATGCTCTAAGTCAGATTTTTGACCTGGCAGCTAATCAAATAGCTACTGAGACCAATAATGTTGGTGAAGCCGAAGAAAATTCTGCCGACTTCCACAGCATATGGTCAAGGGTGGACGAGCAACCCAGTGTCGATGATAATTTTAGTCAAATTTTTGACCCAGCAACCGAACAAATACCCACTGAGACCAATAATGTTCTGACCAACCAGGAATTATCATCTGATCTTGCTGCAAATCAAGCTTTAGCTGAAATTTTTGGTACTACTGCTGATGAATTTGATGAATTTAGTGAGATGGCGATCGCGAAATCTGAATCAGTCGTCGATCCTCAGCAAATTTCCGACCGTCAAGCCGAATCTGAAATAAGCGCAGCTATCGAATCAATTGCCAATATTTTTGACCATCTTCCCCGTGCCGAGGCTGATTCGTTAATTCCAGCAGAATCAGCACCTACATTTGCAGCTCAAGACTCAACTGGAGGCAAAAAAACTGCTCAAAACGCCGCTGCTAAACTTTCAGTACGGGTCGATCTCGATCGCCTAGAACGCATGAATAATTTAGTGGGAGAATTAACCATCAATCGTAATAGTCTGGCTTTGCAAAACGAACAGCTACAGGAAAATGTCTCTGAACTAGAGCAAAAGTGTTGGCGTTTTCGAGAAGTTACCAAACAGCTACGATCGATATCAGACCAAATGTTGTTAGAAGCACGCTCTCGTATCCCTAGCACTCTCCAAGATCATCCCACTTTAGATCACGATGCTGATACTGAGTTTGATGTCTTGGAACTCGATAGCTATAATCTGCTCAACTCCGCTTTACAAGAAGTGTTAGAAGAAATGGTGCAGCTTGAGGAAAGCGTAGAAGATATTACAATTTTTGCCCAGCAGTCGGATCGGACGATCAATAGTCAACGTCAAATGTTGGGACAGATGCGGGATGAGTTGATGTGGGTGAGAATGTTACCCCTAGAGCAAATTTTGCAGCGTTTTCCGCGTATCCTCCGAGATTTATCTAGCAAATATCATAAAGCTGTTGACCTGAAGTTGAAAGGGACTGGAGTATTAGTTGATAAAGCAGTTTTGGAAAAGCTGTCCGATCCTCTACTCCATCTGGTGCGCAATGCTTTCGACCACGGCATTGAAGATCCCCAGATTAGAACCCATCAAGGAAAGTCTGCCACTGGAACAATAGAAATACAGGCATATTATCAGGGTAATCAAACCGTGATTGAGGTGAAAGATGATGGTCAGGGTTTGGATTTAGCCAAAATTACCCAAAAAGGAATTGAACGGAGTTTGATTTCGCCTCAAGAAGCTGCCTCTGCAACCCAAGAAAGACTATTTGAGCTAATTTTTGAACCAGGATTTTCAACTGCAAGTCAGGTTAGTGAACTTTCTGGTCGAGGAGTGGGGATGAATATTGTGCGATCGCAAGTTGAAACTCTCAAGGGGAAGATTGGCGTAACTTCTCTTCCTGGCAGTGGATCTACTTTTACTCTCCGTCTTCCCTTAACTCTAACTATTGCCAAACTATTAATTTGCTCCCTGGGCTTGACAGCCTTTGCTATTCCTGCAGACAGTATTGAAGAGATTATCATTCCCACCGCCGAACAAATCAAACTAGCTAACGGACAGCAGTTTCTCTTCCTTAAGGGTAAGCTGATTCCAATTTATGCTCTGCCAGAAATTTTATCTTACAACTGTCCCATCCCCGATACTGATTCTAATAGTAAAACGTTTAAAACGATCGCTCCTCCTGAAGATTGGGCTGCACCCTTGCTTTTGCTGCGACGAGGACAACAATTATTTGCCTTAGAAGTTGTTAGCCTCTTGAGTGAACAAGAATTAGTGATTAAACCCTACGGCAAGGCGATCGCTCCTCCCAGCTATAGTTATGGCTGTACAATCCTCAGCGATGGCAGTCTCATTCCCGCCTTTGACGGTTCTGCCTTAATTGGGATGATTTTGGGCGAAGAACAACACCCGATTATCACTTCAAGCTATACTCCAGCAGTAATAGCAGCTCAATCAGTTCAGATTGATCCTGCTGCTCCTAGTATGATCGCCACAGCAGCTACAGATCAGCTGACCACTGTTAAAACCATCATGATTGTGGATGACTCTACTGCCTTAAGACGTACCATGGCTTTGACTTTAGAAAAAGAAGGCTATCGGGTAGTGCAGAAAAAAGATGGTAAGGAAGCGCTCAACGGTTTCAAACAGCATCCTGAGATTGATTTAATTATCTGTGAT
Organism: Pleurocapsa sp. CCALA 161; assembly: GCF_003003995.1. Lineage (GTDB taxonomy): Bacteria > Cyanobacteriota > Cyanobacteriia > Cyanobacteriales > Xenococcaceae > Waterburya. The sequence continues at coordinate 40,455 of NZ_PVWF01000021.1, forward strand.
GTAGAAATGCCTGTGATGAATGGTTTTGAGTTTTTGGGGATGCGTCGTCGAGATTCGACTCTGGCACAAGTTCCCACTTTTATGTTGACTTCTCGTAGTGGAGCAAAACATCGCAATTTAGCCAAACAATTAGGGGCTGACGGTTACTTTACCAAGCCCTATGTAGAACAAGACTTTATTCAAGAAGTAAAAAAAATCTTAGAGGGGAAGAAACATTCGGAGAATAAACAGAATAAGACCCAAGCGATCGCTATTAAAACTAAAACTATCTTGATTGTTGATGATTCTTCTGCTTTGCGTAGCACCCTAGCTTCAAGTCTAGAGCAAAAAGGTTACCGAGTATTACAGGGTCGAGATGGTGCGGAAGGATTAAACCAACTCCGCAGTAATTTGCAAACTGATTTGGTGATTTGTGATCTTGAAATGCCTAACGTCAACGGCTTTGAGTTTCTGACCCTACGCCGTCAAGAATCCCAGTTATGTCAAGTACCTGTAGTGATGCTGACTTCGCGCGGAACTGAAAAACATCGAAATTTAGCAGCAAGTTTAGGGGCATCAGGATTCTTTACCAAGCCCTATATTGAGGACAAGTTTATCTCAGAAATTGAACAATACCTGCGCTCATAGTTTAAGTAGTTGTACAAAATAAATTTTTTAGTAGTCAAATTCAAATTATGAGTAATTTAATCGTTGATTCGAGTTTGAACACCGCTGTTCAAAGCAACAGGTCAATTAAGCTGTTAGTATTTGAGATAGGTAAACTAACCCTAGCTTTACCAATACTGCAAGTGCAGAAAGTAGTTAAGCAAATTGAGGTTTATGGTAGTGGCTTGAGCCATGTTAATCTAGCTCATTTTCCTGAACAAGAAATTGCTATAGTCGATCTGCATCAAAAGTTGTTTGGCATTAGCCTAACTCAGTCTGAATCCTCAGGCTATGTGATTATTAGTAAAAATATTGCCGATGAACCCCTGGGAATTGCTGTGTCCCAAGCACCAACTCTGATGGATGTCTCTTTAGAGCAGATTCGTTTACTACCTGATACTTATCGTCGCGCGGATACCTTAGAAATTGCTAGCCACGTTACAGTAATTTCTCAAAAAGATGCTGTCAAAACAATTTTTATTTTAGATTTGACTCGTCTTGTATAGTTAAGAATAGATAGAGAATGCAGATTATTGATGATAAAAATTAGCTATGGTATTAGTCAGCCAGAAGCTCGAACACGCATTAAAAGAATGGGCGATCGCCGTTGAGGCTTTGAGTAAGGGAGAGACAATTGTGCTGTTGCGTAAAGGTGGCATTCGTGAGGCAGGTTTTCAAGTTCAGCAACCTTTGGTCTGGCTCTATCCAACTTATGAACACCAACACCCCCATCTACTTAAGGCAGAATATGCTGCTAAAGTAACTCCAGTAGAGTCTGGGTGGCATCCACAGACAGTGAGCATTCAAAGCTGCGCCGAAATTACCGATGTGGTGCCAATAACCAATCAAGAGCAGATTACAGCATTGCAACCATATCATATTTGGCATCAACAGATGATTGGCGATCGCCTTAAATGGCAGCCTCAAAGACCATTACTGGTGCTGTTATTAAAAGTCTATCGTTTGCCGACACCCACAAGTATTCCTTATAACGATGCCTATAGTGGGTGCAAATCGTGGATTGACTTAATTGAGCCTATTGCTACAGATCTCCTGAATCCTGTCATGAGTGATGATCGATATACAACCCAGGTAAAAACAATCAAAACTTTAATTTCGGCTAATTCTGATGATAAATAGTCAACTTTTAGATTAACCTTGAAAATAAATCGGGTTATTGAGCCTGATTTGAGATTAAGAAAACTTTATTGATTTTTGTCTGTAATAATTGTGATTAGGGAATCAACCCCGCATCAATAAATAATATGAAATTCTTTTCTCACAGGCTAGGTATTTATATAGGTATATTTGGTATTGGCACTAGCTTAGGCTTTTGGGGCAATTACCATGCCCAACGCTCAACACCAGTACAGCAGGCTAAAGTATCCACCGCAGCAAGTCCGCTTCCCTCTAGTACTTCTATAAATAGCGATCGCAATGTTAACTTTATTGCGACTGCGGTACAAAAAGTGAGTCCTGCCGTAGTGAGAATTGATGCCTCTCGTCATATTTCTACTGCTTTACCTGGAAATCTAAACAATCCGTTGCGACGTTTTTTCGACAATCAAGAGGGGCAAAACTCGCAGAATCAGCCAGATCGAATTGAACGGGGAACTGGTTCAGGCTTTATTATTGCCTCAGATGGTCGTCTAATTACTAATGCTCACGTAGTCAATGGTGCCGAAAGAGTTCAGGTCACCCTCAAAGATGGTACTAGTTATCAAGGCAAAGTTTTAGGAACAGATTCTTTTACCGATTTAGCGGCGATTAAAATTGAAGCAAAAGATCTTCCCATTGTTAACTTCGGCAATGCTGAAAATTTGACTCCTGGAGAATGGGCGATCGCGATCGGTAATCCTTTAGGGTTGGACAATACCGTCACAGTAGGTATTATTAGCGCCCTAGATCGCTCTAGTTCTCAAGTTGGAGTTCCTGATAAGCGGGTCAGATTTATTCAAACGGATGCAGCGATCAATCCTGGTAATTCAGGCGGACCATTGCTTAACTCTCAAGGAGAGGTCATTGGCATCAACACAGCGATCCGTGCTGATGCGGAGGGGTTAGGCTTTGCCATCCCTATTGAGACAGCCCAAAGAATTGCTAACCAGCTATTTACTAAAGGACAGGCAGACCATCCCTACTTGGGAGTGCAGATGATTAATCTCAACCAAGAAACTAAAGCGGAAATTAATTCTACCCAGGAATTTGACTTTAAAATTGCTCAGTCTGAGGGAGTTTTGGTGGTCAAAGTGATTCCTGGTTCTCCTGCTGCTAAAAGTGGCTTTCAGCCAGGAGATGTCATTAGTCAGATCGGCAATTTAGGCGTGACAACTTCTCTTCAAGTACAGGAACAGGTGGATGCAAGTGAAATTGGGGCAGAATTGCAAGTAAAAATTATTAGAGATGGTCAAGCTAAAACTCTTAAAGTGAAGCCTGGTACTTTTCCTCAAGCTCAAAAGGATGGGTAAATTAAGCGTCAAAATATAGCCAAGAGCATAAAAGTAATTGGAACTAGTGCGACGGTTGTTTATGATTAGCAAAGGAAACCTATTTCATCGATTGGCAATCAGCTAATTTACAAAAACACCGTGGTTCTTTTTCAGCAGACAAGATTAACGTGATCGAAGCAGATGTTCATTCTTCCCTGCGCGATTTTTTGCGCCAGCATGGGAATCGAAATTTTCCTCATCATCTGACGATGGCGCGCCTTATTTCCCGCGCTTTACGTTTGGGTCGTCCTGCCTTAATGCAGACAGGCAGTAGTGTTAGTAAATACTGTTTGAGCTATCTTACGCCCATCTTATTAGGAGACTGGTCAGTAATTGTCATTGCGCCAAAAGCTACTCAACAATATCTGCTAGAGACGGAAATTCCTAAACTACAGCAATGGCTGGGGAACAATAAAAAAGTACGTAGTGGCGATCGCTGGCAATTGGGCGATCAACTGTTACTTACTTCCCCTCAAAGCTGGTTGAGCGATCGCTTAGGATCTCAAGATAAGTTTCCCGCGAATATTCCTACCATTATCGATCGCGCTGATAATTTGGAAGAATGGACTCGACAGTTGTTAACCATCAGCATTACTGTAGGAGATTGGGATACCTTACTACAGTCTACGCCCCAGGCTCAAGAGTTGATTCGTAATACGAGAATCAAGCTCACCAAATCAATTTTTGCTCGTCCTGAAAATCCCTATCGTAACTATGTCTTGCTCGCCTCAGAATTAGAGTTAATCAACCGCCTCTGCGAAACCTTAAATCAGCAACAGATATTAACAGGTAAATTTGGTCAGTTCTGGCAACAGCAGGCTGATAAGTCCAATGTATCTTGGATTGCTCGGGATCGCGATCGGGGTTCGCTAACGATTAATCTTGCCCCAGCCAGAGTCAGTAAACAACTTAGCTCCATTTGGCAACAGCAGCCTGTAGTAGTCATTGGCAGCTTTTTGGATGCCGAAGCAGAGGCAACGACGTATCGTCAAAGAGTTGGCTTAAATTTCGAGATTCTGACCCTTAAATTTACTCCTAATCGACAAAACAATCATATTCAACTTTATTTGCCCGATCGCTTTCCTATGCCCAATTCTCGCGATTTTCGGCAATCATTTTTAGCTGAGAGTTTGCTGCTAGTAGGACTCAGCAGCAGCATCGGAGGTCTAATCGTCGTCATTGCTGATGATGTACCTCTTCAAGGACAAGTTGGTTCAGTCTTGGCAGGGGAATTTGGCTCTAGGGTTAAGGTAGAAAAAACTAAGGTGCAAAAAGATAATATTTTGATCTGTGGTTGGTCATTTTGGAATCAACATCAAGAATTTTTACCAATTCCCAGGCTGCTGATTATTGCCACTTTACCAATTCCCTCTCTAGAGAATCCACTCGTAGCTAATTTAGTTAAGTATTACAAAGATCAGCGTCAAGACTGGTTTAGGCTATATTTGTTGCCTGCTGCCTTAAAAACTCTAGAACAGACTACTGTTCCCCTCAGAGAATCGCAAAGTATTGTTGCTCTTTTAGATAATCGGGTTAATTTCCGCAGCTACGGCAAAACTATCTTATCTGCTCTCGAACCCTGCGCTCGGATTAATTATATCGACCCCACCTGGTTTGGTTATCCTGATTCTTAAGAGAAGCGCTACTAGTTTGTTAAATATTAATTGATGGGTTGGGATTAGGTAGTAGGTAGTCCTAAAGGACAAAGGCTTGCCCTAAAGGGTACCGCTGCGCATAAGCCGTATGTAGCTTCGCAAATAGGTAGTAGGTAAAAAACTCATTACTCATTACTCCAAGCTTGCTCACCCATCATTGATAAATTGGCAAAGCACTACTAGCCTCTACGAGTTTTCCTGCGGGAAAACAGAATCGGGATTAATGCGCCTAAAATAATGCCGAGCGCACTACAAAGAGCTAATAACACGCCAACGGGAAAAGTAATTGACTCGAAGGTGAGAAACTTAAGGGACACATCCTGAATATTTTGGATTGAGAAAATGGCGATCGCCACTACCAAAATCGCGAGAATTAGTGAGCTTAATAAACTGGTAAAAGATTTCATAATTAAAATAATAGCAATTGCTTTAGAGCAATCTCCAAATTGGGAAAAGCCAAAGGCGAAATTGCCCCTTTGGTATATTCTGTGATTTTTGTATAGTTATTGTTTTGAGGAGAGGTATGAACAATTAGTTTTTTATTGACTAAATCGATCACCCAATACTCCACGATGCCGTTACGGGCGTAGATAGTAACTTTTTCGGTTAAATCCTTGCTCAGAGTTTTATTTGATATTTCGATCAGCCAGTAGATATCTTGGGGATAAGGATGATGTTGTGCGTAGATAGTTTTGGGTAATCTGACTATTGCTATATCTGGTTCAGGCTCAGAATTATCGAGGGTAATAGGATGAGATTCGCGGATTTTTGCTAATCCTTGCAATTTTTCTCTTAGCAATTGTGCTACATCGTCGTTAGTGTAGCTGTGTTCTTCTCTTTCAGGACTCATCTCAACTATCTCACCATTTAATAATTCAACAGATTTACCTGCTAACAGTCCAGATTCAATTATTAAATGATATTCTTCAACCGACCATTTATAAGGGGTTATTGTCATAGCTCAAACGTCACTTACTTGCTATCACTATTTTGTTTCATACTATTGTACGCCGATTGATTTTCCGCCTGGAAGCTCTGAACCAATAATCGTCCTGATTTTAATTGGCGCATCTTGGTCAATAGGTTCCCAGCCAACTTCATACCCCGCTTCCCAAGCTTTTTTTCTAGCGTTACGAAACGCCTCAAAACTATCTGGTCTGACAATAAATACTAAATAGTCTTTTTGGGGATTAAACTTTGATAAGACCTGCTGATAAGTAGAGTTTGCTGCGCCTAATTGAGTAGTAGTCTCGCCAATATTTGCGGATAAAGGTTCAAACAGCAATGAGACTCCCTGGTCTACTGTTCTTACTCGATAGTTAGCGGTATCGACTCTAAAGTTACTTTGACGACCCAGAATACTCAATAAGCAAGATTGATAATTGCCCAGACTAAGAGAGTCGCCACTAGTCGGCTTGTTACAGTTAGGTAAACTACCTGATAAATCTAGCTCTTTAGCTCTCACTTGACGTAAATCTAGATTACTCACTTTTTTATTGCGGATTTCAAACCACAATGCTTCTTTATTTGTCGGGGAAGAAAGCGGAGTTTGAATGGTAACACGACTTTTGGGTCCATCTCCTCCTGTGGCAATTAAACTGGCAAATATACTGACAAATATTAATACGCCTACGGTATTAGTCAAAACATCTAAAAAAGAGTCTAAATTTTGACCAGCATGAGGCATTCTGCGTCTGGCTCTGGTTCTCATGAGTTACATATATCTAATTAAATATATTTTAAAATTTGCTTATGTTTAACTTTCAATCTTCAGCTCTAAACCATATTCTAAAGGTTCATAGCCAATATCTATTCCCTCTCCCTGTACCAACTGGCGAGCTTTGTCAAACATTTCTAGCCCGTCGGGACGGAGAATTAAGATTAGGTATTGTTTGTTTTTATTCGCCTTAAGATTAGCAATAGTCTTTCTCAAAGCCGATTTTTCATCATATAAATCTGTTCTTGGGGCAAACTTTTTACTAGGGTGCAAGATAAAACCATCTTCACGAGCCTCGATATAGACAGGAGTTTTATTCTTGTTAGCTCCTTTGCTATTTTTATCAGTTTTAGCCTCGGTTTTGGCAACGACCACGGCTTCTTGGGGCTTGAGAGCTTGGGTAGTTAAGACAACAATCAGTAGAACTAGCGTCCCAATAGTACAGGCGAGGACAGAAAGAAAAGGAAACAGTTCGACCTCTGTTTTCTGTTTGCGAGATATAAAACGTCTGGACATGGTTAAGTCAGGCTAGGTAAAAATTCTATTCTGATTGTCTATTGTGATCGTTGTCATTCTCGACTAAGGTGATACGGCGAGGTTTATTAAGCTGTTGCAGCAGAGGTTGCATCAAGGAAAGGTTATCTTTGACTCCTGATAAGACATGTTCTAGTTGAGCCGTTTTTTCCAAAGAAGCAAAACTCCGTTCTAAACCCTGCTGTATACTTTGAAAATCCAGCATTTTTTGAGCAGTAGTTTCCAAAGAACCGATTCGCGTTTCTAAAATTTGGGCTGCTTTTTCTAACTGTTGGCTAATACCTTGAGTTTGAGCATTCAGATCTTCGGCAGCAGCCAAGTTTTTACTGCGGATTTCTGCCGCAATCGATCTGATTTGCTGGACTAATTCTTGATTAGTTTTTTGCTGTTGAGCAAAGAAAGTAAGAAACTCTTGGCGATCGCGACTTGCCTGTTCTCTGATATCTCCTATCTGAGTAACCACCTGAGAACTAATTCCGTATACTTTGCTAACTTCACTCAAAAACCCTTTAGACAGTTTTTCTGAAGCTTTTTCGGCATAGCTATGGGCTGGATCGATCAGATCTTCGGGATCGGGAAAATATTCTTTAATTGCTCCTGCTACTGCTTGATTGATGCCGATCGAGTCTAGCTGATCATTTTTCTTGGTTAGTCTGGGGAGCAATTTATCGTTGATAAAGACATCAATACCCAACAGAAGATTAGCCTCATAGCGTTCTACTAAGACTAAAGGAATCATCACTAAAACACTGAGAAATAGAGCTAGAAGAGTAGTGTCAAAAGCTACCCCTAAACTATTGGTAACTGTACCAATACCTTTTTTGATTACTTCTATGTCTCCTGAATTTTCGAGAAATCCTGAAAACCCACTAACCGCACCACTAATACCAATTACTGTCCCAATAAATCCTAATAAAGGAATTGCCCAAACCAAAATACGAGGAAAGGAATAGGAAGATTCTGAGTTGGTAGCATAAAAGGCCGAGTCATCTAGAGCGAATTCGCTAGCAGCAGTGCGATCGCCACTTTGAATATAAGCCCTAAGCACTCTGCCACAGCGTAGAGCGACTAAACATCCGTCTTTAAGCAATCGTTCCTGAAAGTATTCTACTTCGTGAGCATCAGGGCGATCTAAAGGTATATGATCAGCGATCCAGATTTTTCTCAGGGCTTCATGTTCTTTTCTCAACAGCACAAACTTCATAACGGCAGTAGCAATCACTATGGCAGCTAACGCTATCGAAAGGTACTGAACAAATCCTCTCTCAAATAATAAAACACCAATATAGGATGCTCTCAAAGGCGGGATTAGACCAACTATTAAATAACTAACCAGAAAAATAACTGCTGCTGCTAGCAACATTATCAGGGGATTAATTTCTAATTCCTGGCGTTGGAGATGAGAGATGCGGGATTTTTTAGGTTTAAGGTTAAGTTTATTCATACTAGTTGTTAATTGTGTTTAATTGCTGCTCTTTTGCTGCAAGCTTACCCTTTGTCCGTCTTATTTAAATCAACGTCATAATGCCTTGGCTAGGTTGTTTTTTGACGGTCGATCTATTGCTTTTTAAATCATTCAGGTAAAAAGTGAATTGTTTTGAGGTAGAAGACCAGGAAAAATATCTCTCAGTTGATTGAGAGAAAGTATAGGTTTTGCTGAATATATATTGTTTGACTTTAGATATTAGAATAATTTAACTGAGTTTAAATAGCTTGTGGTTAGTTTACGGCAGAATACTGCAACTCTATTTTTATTATCATATTGAGGTTAAAAAGCTGAATATAATTGCTAATCTTACTCGCTAGAACAAAAATAATAAATGCTTCGTCTAAGCAAATAGCCAAAAAATATTGATCGTTCATCAAAATTTTATAATAAACCTGTTCTTATCCAAATAAACTGTCATGCATTTAATACGTGATGGCATTATGGCCTTGCGACAAACGCAAATTACCTTTAGTATCTGCTGCGAGTAACATCAATTAAAATGCTGTTATGCAGCAATCGCCATACTATATTGAGCGCAGTAAAGGCACAACAGAATTTGATAACCGTAATTAAGATTGATAAAAATCCAATTGTTAAATTATTGAATTAATCGGGGAAGTATATAAATAAATAGGTCGTAAGCGAGTTAACTTCTTGAGCATACTATCAACTTTCCAGGGATTCAAAAAAAACCAACAAGTTCCCCTGCGTACAGTTCTTGTCCTTCCTTGACATTCTCGATATTTCTAAAATTGAGGCACAAAAAATGGAACTCTATAATCAAAAATTCCATTTTGCTAGCTTCTTACAAGGAGTGGCAGAAATTTGCCGTATTCGTGCCGAACAAAAAAACATTGCCTTTATCTTTCAAGCTGATTCTCAACATGCCTGGTATAGACGGCTTTGAAGCTTGTCGGCGACTGAAAGCTAATCTTCTTACCAGTAGTATCCCCATCATCTTTATGACTGCCCTTGCCGATACCGAAAATAAAATCAAAGGACTATCCCTGGGGGCAGTGGATTATATTACTAAACCATTTCAGGAAGAGGAAGTACTAGCGAGGATTAAAGTTCATTTAAAGCTGCATTTTTTGACCCTCAAAGTGATGGAACAATCCGCTGCTTTACAACAGGCCAATCAACAACTAATGTTACTAGCTAATCTAGATGGCTTGACTGAAGTTGCCAATCGTCGTCGCTTTGATGAGTATCTCGAACAACAATGGCAGTTACAGGCACAAAAACAAGCACCAATTACCCTAATTCTTGGTGATCTTGACTATTTCAAAAATTACAACGATTTTTACGGTCATCAAGCAGGAGATGATTGTCTTAAACAAGTAGCCTCTGCTCTTAGTTTAGCTGCCAAGCGCAACTCAGATTTAGTCTGTCGCTATGGTGGGGAAGAATTCGCCTTGATTTTACCTCATACTGATTGCCCAGGTGCAATTAAAGTTGCTGAAGCGACAATCGCCGAAGTACAAAAGCTCCAAATTCCTCATGCTCAATCTTTAGTTAGCCAATACGTTACCATCAGTTTGGGCATCAGTTGTCAAATTCCTAGTTCAGAATTGTCATCAAAGTCGGCGATCGCTGCTGCTGATGCTGCTTTGTATCAAGCGAAACAACAAGGACGCAATCGTTTTTATTTTGAGCGACTTTGCTCACAAGTAAAAATTTCTGAAAGATAGTGTTTGTCTAGGATAAGCTTTTAATTCGATAAACACAACGTCTTTCTCCGGCCACCAAATGTTCAGTTCTCTCTATAGTTGTATTTTTTCCTAAAACAGTTTGAAAGATTTCTTGTTCTCTTTCACATAATCCCGTACAAGCGATCGCAGCAGCACAAATTGGACAATGATTTTCAATCAACAGAAATGAATCATCATCGAGAGATTGAATTTCAGCCATATATCCTTCATTAGTTCGTATAGTAGCCAAAGTTGACAGCTTTTCTGGCAGTATATCTTTAATGTTTATTTTTGCTTGATATTCAGCAATTTGGTGACTAGTTCTTACATCTAATAGTTTGGCTAATCCATCTTCTCCAAAAGCCTCAATCATCGAGTTGAGCAAGTCAATTGATAATTCCGCATAACTATCGGGAAAGAGACGATTAGCTGAAGAAGTTAACTGCCATAATTTAGCAGGACGACCCATCGGACGGGATTGTTCTTGATAAGCAACTAATTTTTCTTGCTCCAGTGCATAGAGATGTTGACGCACAGCCATTGCAGAGATGTTTAGGCGAGAAGCTAATTCTTGTGAATCCATCGTCCCTTCTTGCTTGAGTAAGTTAATAATTGCCCGTCGAGTTTTAACTTTTGCTGTTTTGTTGGGGGATTTTTTAGTCATATATACAAACTAAAGAAAAATCTTTACAAAGTCAATCAAATAGATTATCTTACTTATTAAAGAAAAAACTTTAGAAAGTAAAATTACTGCTATGCAATTCCATCGCTTTGAACACGTTAACCAAATTTGCCAGGACTTAGAAGGAACTCGTCAGTTTTACCAGACACTCTTCCCAAACTGGAAGGTAAGAGCAGAAGGAGAAGAAGATGGCTGGCATTGGATGCATTTTGGCGATCGCGAAGCGTACCCGAAGGGTAATCGCCAGTTTTATTTAGCACTTAATCAACCACCAGATCCGTCTCAATTCACGAAATCGACAGGACATTTAGACCATATTGGCTTTGTTATCGACGATAGCGAAGCAATGACAGGTTTATTGGATGCTAAAGGGATTAAATATTACACCTACAAATCGCCTGAAACGAAGTGCCGTATCTATGTCAGCGATCCAGATGGGACTGAATTAGAGTTAGTTGAATACAAAGATGATTACGCTTTAAAGTAAGGAATTAAAATTATGTCAGAGCATTTACCTCAATTGATCAATCCCAATGGGTTATACGATCCAACCTCAAATGGCTACAGTCATATTGCGATCGCACCACCAGAGACAAGAATGATTTATATTGCAGGACAAGGTGGCGAGGATGAAAATGGTAATCTCTCGGCTGATTTTGCCGTTCAACTCAAGCAAGCATTTACTAATCTTTGCATCGCTTTAGATGCTATTGGGGTGCATCCAAAACAAGTTGTTAAGCTGACTACACTGGTTGTCGAACATAACGAGTCTAAACTGCAAAAGTTGGGTGCTGAAGTTAAGGCAATCTGGGGAGAACAAACGCCAACACAGACGTTAATTCCCGTACCGAGACTGGCACTAGATGGCATGTTGTTTGAAGTTGATGCAGTTGTAGCCATTCCCAATTCTTGAAACTAGGAGAATTTGTATGTCATTACCACTTATTTTGCAACCAGGAGAGGGGCAATCGGTTCAAATTGGTACAAGTACCTGCACGTTTAAAGCGACTGGCAAAGATACTCATGGTAATTTTGGCTTATTTGAGTTTGTTATGGAACCAAAAAGCAAAGGTGCAAGTCCTCATCTCCACAAGCAATTGACGGAAATGTTTTATGTAGTAGAAGGTGAAGTCGAACTGAGTTTGGACGATCGCAAAGTCCTTGCTACACCAGGAAGTTTTATGCTTGTCCCCGAAAATACTCCTCATGGGTTTTCCAATCCAGGACAAACGCGATCAAAACTTTTAATTATGTTTTGTCCTGCTGACGAACGAGAAAAATACTTTGAAGGGTTAGCAGCACTAACTAAAAATGGAAGACAACCCAGTCAAGAAGAATTACTGGAATTGATGGAAAAATTCGACCAATATCCAGTTACTTAACTACTGTTTTGTCACACTAAAGAAAGTATTGACTGAGTTTTAATCTATGAGTTTAATTGAAATTATTCCTCTACAAGCCAAGCATACAGAAGATTTTATTCAGATAATTTCTGCTGCTTTCAGTGGCTATCCATTAATGGACTTCTTTTTTGGTAATGCTTACCAGCAATCAATAGAGGTAATCGGACAGTATATTTGCGATCGCGCGGCGATTGATGATTCCATACTTTTGGGTGCTTTGGTTCGAGACGAATTGCAAGGAATTATCTTAGCTACTCCACCAGAGGCAAACAAAAACAAAGATCAAAGTGCTATTTCTGATTTAGAGAAAGATTGGCGCGATCGCTCTCCAATGAAGCATTAGAACGTCTGAATATTTACAACAATCTTAAAAATGCCAACAAACCCCCACAACTTCATTTTTATGTAAATGTGGTGGGAGTATATCCAGGCAGTCAGGGGATGGGTATTGGTAGCCAACTTTTAGAACATATACATATTTTGTCGGATCGACATGCAAAATCTTGTGGTGTTGCTCTCGATACACAAACAGAGGCTAATGTGGATTTTTACCAACATCTTGGTTATCAAGTTTCGGCAACAAAAAATCTTGATCGCCTTAAATGTTGGTTTCTGTTGCGAGGAAAAGCTTAATTACAAAGGAAATTTGCAATGAATACAAACAAAGTAGCGATCGTCACTGCTGCCAGTCGTGGTATTGGTGCAGGATGCGCCAGAGAATTAGCAGCACAAGGCTATACAGTTTCTCTAATGGCGAGAAGTGAAAGCATTTTTGACTTAGCAAAGGAGTTAGATGGTATTGCAACTCAGGGTTCTATATCCAATCCTGAAGATTTAGAGCGATTAGTTGATACAACACTAACCAAATTTGGTCGTATAGACTCTGTAGTCAATAGTTTTGGCGATCCACCTCGACCAGATTTACTTTCCATTGACGATGCTATGTGGATGGAAAATTTTGAAATGCTATTTATGAGTGTGGTTCGGATCGCTAGATTAGTAACAGAACCGATGATTCAACAAAGAGGAGGCGCGATCATCAATATTTCCGCAAGTGACTCTCAAGAACCAAATTTAGGTACACCTTTTAGTGGTACACTGCGCGCTGCAATGGAAGGATTTACCAAACTCTATGCTAAACGTTATCGCAGCGATCGCATTAGAATGGTTTCTCTTGCACCTTTTTTTGTAGCAGATTCAATGGAAGAGTTAGCAGGATGGAATGTACCACAAGATTTGATGTTTGGTCGTCCTGCAACTTATGCTGAGTTGGCTAAAATAGTTATTTTTCTGCTTGGTGAGGATGCCAAGTTTATTACGGGTACGACTATTAAACTGGATGAAGCCTATTCTGCTGCTATTTAATTGCTATTGCTATTGCTAATAAGATGACAAAAATCCAAATTACATACAATATACTTGATGTTTCTAACTTATTTTAAGTATTCTACAACGAAGAAACAAAGTGCGATCGCTCTCCAATGATGCATTAATCAAGTTCGGATAATCAATTGAAATAAAATAGATGATTAGCAATCAATTCTTTTCCCTTTTTCCCTGACCTCATTTGAACA
>NZ_PVWF01000131.1 GCF_003003995.1 Pleurocapsa sp. CCALA 161
ATACTCAGTATTTTTGCTTATTCTGAGTTTACATCTCAGCCTTTCTTTGTTTCTAATTTTTTCGTCGAACTCACGTTCTTTAACGCTTCTGCTACCTTGTTAGATTTTTTAAGGGCATCTACCATCCCATCTAACGTAAACGTACATCCGCAGGCGTAAGGCTTCCTACCTGTATTAGGAGTCTTAAACTGTAAGTAGATGTTTTGTCCTTTGCGGGTCATTCCTACGCCTCTAGGGGTTTGCTTCTGATATCTACCGAAGTCAGATAGTAAACTCTCGTAACCAATCTCACCTGTGTAATCCTTACTCACTTTTTACTCACTTTGCTTCTAAACGTTAGTGAGTAAGTGTTTGAGACGACGCTATATCATCAAGATCGTTGACTCTCCTGGTTCAAATCCAGTATCGCCCACTTTATATTTCATCCTTAACAGTTATTGGCGATTTTTAATATCTTCCAAACTGTAAGGACAGTGATCGGGAAAGCGATTTTCAGGCAATCGACTTTTGCGAACAGCATTTTTTTTTGCTTTGCCATATAACCTGGGCAAATTGTCTTCTGCAAGTTGGGCTAGATTAGTGGTTATTTTATCTTCAAGCTGTAGTTGAAAAGCATCTACCTCAGCTAGCCAATGGTTTTTACTGTATTGAGATTCTTCTTTCCAGTAATCAATCAACAACAGACGTTCAATTATTATTGAATACTTTTGGTAAGTTTATGCTTCCATTTTTAAACTCTCGGCAAAATAATTTTTAACCTGACTAAATCTTTTGTTAATGCCTAAAAATTGGAACTATAGATCAAGATGGGCATGTTGCGAATCAAAATCATAATCTTTCCCTAGATTGATGTTAAATCTGATGCGAGGGTGGAACATATAGTTGTAAACAATGCATTAGCTATCAAACTAAATATGAAGAAAACTTCAGGTCCTTTTTCTGAGTTAAATCCTCCCGAAAACATGACTCCATCTGTAAAAACAATTACTAGCGTTCTACTAGTACTAATTCCCATATTTTTGTTTTTCCTAAATCTTTTTACTGGTTTTATTAAGCTCTAATAAATAAGCTCCTTAGAGTATTGTGTGGCGCTCGTTCTGCTGTTATTGAGTCAAATAATTGATTCCTCAATTAAAACTGGTAATCGATCACTGAGCGACAATGACCCCTATGATGTCGATTACCATACAGCGATCGCCACTGCTAATCTTTTGATTAAAGTAATATTAATTAAGGCAACCACTGTGGTCGAAAACCGACAAAGGGCAATTGCTCGACAATCATGGCAGTTGCATTAGTTTGACTAGAATTAGGAATTGCTAACCAGATACTACTACTTTTTTTGATTGAAGGTTTCTTATTTGGCGATCCGTAAGAGTAGGCAGAGCCTGATCGCTCAAAGAGAATTCCTAATCCATCAGGTGCAACACTAATTGTACTATCTTGATATTTTGCTAATTTTACTAAAGTTTCAGTTTGTAAGGTCTTAAGATTTATTTTGGCTAAATAGGGTTGCTCAATATATAGATCGCCTTTAACTAATTCTGTTAACCAACAATATAGATGCGTTGCTGTAGGCTCGAACTGACAATTTTGGATTGATCCTTCTGTATTGAAAAGTTGTTTTTGGATACCTAGATTGTTGACATAAATTAGGGATTGTGTAGAGCTTAACTGAGGATTATCTGTATGATAGTCAATCATGGCTGCGCCAGTACCGTCAGCAGTGAAATCTAGCACCTGACCGAATTTGGGGAGAAAGTCGATAGGTTCGGCGTTAGTTTCTAAAGGTAACAAAGCAATACCTTCTCCTTTGGCTACGGCTACAGCTTGGCTATCTGGTGTAATTAAAAAAACTCCAGTTTGAGCGTCGGTAATTAATTTTGCTAGCTTATTGTCAGTAATTTTCCATAAACCATAGTTATGGGGATTTTTACGGTTGAGTCGCTGGACAACAATAGTTTTACCGTCTTGAGAAAGATCGAACTTATTATTTTGATATTCTTGATTATCTAAAACTAATTCTACTTTGGGGTTATTCTGGTTAGCTTTTTGAAGATCCCAGCTAGTGGAGACAGTATATAGTTGTAATCCTTGAATTCCTGTTTCGCCTTGATTTACATCGGCAGCAGAAAATAAGAAACCCTCTCTTTGGGGATAGGGTTCAAAGTCAAATACCGTTAGATTTTCGGGAGTCAGAATTGACTTCTGCTGTGCTGTCCAGTTAAACAGAATTAACCTGCCTTTTTCATCTCCTTGAGTACCAATATAAGCTAATGCGCGATCGCGACTGCGAAATTCTGCTGTAAAAGGTTGAATTAGACTCCCTTGTTCTGTCTGATTAGCATACCTGTCTCTTGCTCCAGCTAAAGCTAGGTGATAAGTTTCTCCATAGGGTGGAGGAGTTTCTAAGGTATAGGCCATTCTCAACCCAGACCAGCTAATCTTACCAGGGAGAGGAGGCGTGATGGCTAAATTTTGCTCGACACTAGTACGGTCAATGGGACGATTGAAAGTCAAAATAAAAGCCCGATCTTCTCCCCCAATAGTTTTATTTTGCCAGCTAAAATCACTGACCTTTGCCCCAGGATGAAAGATACAATTATCATCGCAAGTAGTACCACCCCACAGCAGCAAGCCAATAATTAAAGCCAGAAAAGTAATTAGAGCAATCGCAATTTGATCAATCGGCTGGGATAATCTTTTAAAAGTCATATAATACTTAAATGTTACTTGTACCCATAGGGATCGGTGGGAATTGGGATAGATTTAATCGATTTAGCAGCTAAAACCACAGAACGTCTTTCCATAGTGATTTTAGAGTCTACTCGCTCTTTAATAGGCAATGTTTCGGCGATCATTGCTCCCTGAATTTCTAGCCAAGTGTCAGGCAAATAGGTATTACGGCTAGTTTCTAGTTTGACAGGAATCCCCACAGGATAGGCATCTACCGCACAGCAGGTAATGACAAAACGAGATAGCATTAAGTAGTTATCGGGTAGTTCCTTTAAGTGCAGTACAAAACCACTAACGTTAGCTAATTGCCCCTTATAGGCATCGGGTTCGGGATAAGCGTTAATAGTACGAATCCATTCAATCAGCGATCGCTCTTCTGGTTTGGTAGCAGTACGAAAGGATTGGGGTTGAGAACGAGTTAAGGGAATATCTCTCACCCCTGTTTTCATGGCGCTTTGACTGGTTAAAATTTTTGGTGGAATCATTAATCCGGCGATCGCTACACAGATTAGCAAACTACTGCTAAAGCCAGGAGGAAATAAAGCAAGATGTTCACTATTTTTTGGGTGAGTGCGAGCTAGGGTTAGTTTTATTTTGACTATTCCCAACCCTAATAAAATGATGCTGCTAGCTAATACTAAACCATAGTAATTTGGGTGAATTAATAGTTTATACTGCCCTGTTAGAGTATATCTGAGTAATAAACCTCCCCAGGTCAATAAAGCCAATCCATCCAACCAGGGGAATAAAGGATTGTTTTTGTTGGAGTTCGCTTTGCGGGAATTAGCTAAATTCATGACATTCGCTCAAGGGTAACAACTTAGAAAAAGTAACTATAAGTCAGAGTAAAAATAAAAGTTAGTTGGGCAACGAGAGTAAAAATATAAATAATTATTTTTGGTTTAAAAATTGATGCCATTAAACCAATGCTTTTAATATCTATGGTGGGACCAAATACCAAAAAAGCTAATAAAGAACCGCTAGTAAAAGTAGCGGCAAAAGAAAGAGCAAAAAAAGAATCTACGGTGGAACAAATGGATACAATGACAGCGAGTAACATCATTGCCAGAATTGAAGTTATGGTATCTTGACCAAGATTTAAGATAAATTCGCGCGGGACAAAAACTTGAATTATTGCCGCGATCGCGCTACCCAAAACTAACATGCCTCCTAGTTCGCTAAATTCTTGCAGCAAGTTATCTACAAAAAATTGTCCTTTAGATTTCAAAGCTGCGGAATTTTGACCTGTATCTAACAATAAAGAATTATTAAAGGGTAAAACTTGACCTCCATCTAGGATAAAACTACCAGACTGCAACAATGAAGATTTCCCTTCAGTATTTTCTGACGGGGAATAGATAATCGGATTAAACCGTCGTGCAAAGGATGTTTGTAACAGTAATCTAGTATCTTGTTGAGTACTAAAAACCCACCCCACAATAATAGCGATCGCCAAAGAAAATAAAACTCGAAAAATTACAATTTGAGGTTGATTGCCAAACGCAACCCAGGTAGACCAAATTACAATTGGGTTAATTGTCGGCGCTGCCAACAAAAACGAGATCGCTACGGAGGGAGAAACTCTTTTTAATAATAATCTTCTGGCTACAGGAATATTACCGCATTCACAGACGGGAAACAGAAAGCCGATACAGCTACCCACAACTGAGCCTAACAAAGGATTTTTCGGTAGCCTAGTGATTAATTGTTGTTCATCGATTAAAAATAGCAACCCGCTAGAAAGTAATACTCCAAGTAACAAAAAAGGTATCGCCTCAACTAATAAACTTAAAAATAAAGTGAAAGCGATGTGGAGTTGATTCATGAGGAACGATCTTTCTAGCTCAACTTGATCATTAGATTTCGCCTCCCATCTTAACCGAAGTGCAACTGTCAGACCAAGATATGCTGTATTGAGGGTTCAAGCGATCGCCGATCTTGTAGGCTGGATTGAAAGACGAAACCCAAGGATGAGGGATGAAAACTAGTACTGATCAACCTGTGTTTTCAAATTTCAATAAACCCAGGTTATATTTATGGTTTAGTTTGCATTAAATAAACAGCAGTCATAATGTCTAGTCAGCTTGAGTCTAACAAGACTAACATTGTAGAAATATTGCAGCATCGAGCTATCTCTCAAGGAAATAATCTAGCTTATATTTTTCTTAGGGATGGAGAAAATAAGGAGACTAGACTAACTTATCAGGAATTAGATCTTAAGGCAAAAGCGATCGCCCTTCAATTACAACAACTTGTTGCTCCTGGCTCTAGAGCTTTACTGGTGTTTCCTTATAGTGCAGGCTTGGAGTTTATTACGGCTTTTTTCGGCTGTCTCTATGCAGGAGTTGTAGCTGTACCCTGTCATCCACCGAAAAATCGCTTAACGACGCTGGAGGTACAAACCCGTCTGGAGTCTGCGGATGTAGAGGTGATCTTAACTAACTCTAGTTCGTTTAATAAATTAAAGATACGGCTATCAGAGTGGAATAAGGGTGCGATACCTTGTTTAGATACGGACAAAATAGAGTTACAAGCTGATGGTTGGACTGTACCAGAGATCGCGACTGATACTTTGGCTTTCTTACAATATACCTCTGGCTCTACTGGTGAACCGAAAGGAGTGATGATTACCCATGGATGTCTGATGCAGAATCAGGAGATGTTAATGCAAGCATTTGGACATACCTCAGACTTGGTAGGGGTGGGTTGGTTACCCCTATTTCACGATATGGGTTTGATTGGTAACGTGATCCAGCCTATATATGCGGGAGGATATTGCGTGATGATGTCTCCCGTTAGTTTTGTGCAAAAACCGATACGTTGGCTACAGGCGATTAGTAAGTATCAGGGGACAACTAGCGGTGCGCCCAACTTTGCCTATGATTTATTATGCGATCGCATTACGGCAGCAGAAGTGTCACAATTAGACTTAAGTAGCTGGCAAGTTGCTTTTTGTGGCGCTGAACCAGTACAGACGATTACCCTAGAGGAATTTAACCTAAAGTTTGCCAGTTGTGGCTTTAAATCAACTGCTTTCTATCCTTGCTACGGGATGGCAGAAGCAACTTTAATGATTACAGGGGGAGATCGAACCAAGTATCCAAAAGTTCAATATTTAGATGAAGTCGCCTTAGAGCAAAATAGAGTAGTAATTGTAGATGAGTTTCAACCAGGGACTAAGGGTTTTGTAAGTGCGGGTTGTCCCTGGCTAGACGGTAAGATTTTGATTGCCGATCCTCTGACTTTAACCAAATGTGAGCCAGATCGAATCGGTGAAATCTGGTATTCAGGTTCTAACGTCGGACAAGGATATTGGCAGTTAAGTGAGCAAACTCAGCAAACATTTCAGGCTAGTTGGCAAGGTACACAATATTTACGTACTGGGGACTTGGGTTTTATGAGTGATGGCGAACTATATATTACTGGTCGTCTACATGATGTCTTAGTGTTTTGGGGACTTAATCACTATCCACAGCATATTGAGCGAACCATAGAACAGTCTCACCTGGGATTAAAACCCAACTCTGGCGCTGCTTTTTCCGTTGAGGTAGAAGGAAAACCTCGATTGGTAATTGCTCAGGAAATTGAACGCACCCAGCGAAAAGCTTTAGTGATGGATGAAGTGGTAGAAGCAATCCGTTGGCAGGTTTTTCAACAACACTTTATTGATATTTACGGTATTGTTTTATTATTGCCTGGACGTATCCCAAAAACCTCTAGTGGCAAAGTACAGCGTGCTAAGTGCAAAGATATGTTTCTGGATCGAAGTTTAGATATTTGGCAAGAATGGTATCACCAAGATGTTGCCACTAGCGATGTGACTGGATTGTTCCAAAGATATACTAATCCTCTTACTTATTTTAAGATCTGGTCGGCGATCGCTAAAGGAAAATTTCGCCGAGGATTACACTTGGTTAATAATTTTATGCCAATTAAATTTTTAGAGAAGAAGCAATAAGTATTTATGCTCAAAAGGTTTCAAATTATTGGCTCTGGTGTGCTACTAATCGTGGCAACTTTGGTTGGCATAGTTACAATAGAGCGATTAGCTATATCTGCGGAAAAGATTGATCTTAACTATAGTCTGTTGGGTTTTAACCTTAAGGTAAGAGATTTGGCAACTTTTGCCGAGACAGGAGAGATCAGTGATAGTCTAAATTACTATTTTAGATATTTATCTAGACAGCAAAGTCAGCAGTTACGGAAGTTTCTCCGACAGAGTTATGATGTCGATCCTGTGTTGGTCTATCGCTATTCTCGAACTTCAGCGGGGGTCAAAATGCTGCAACGCATTGGTGAGATTATTCAACTGCCTGGCTATATTAATGGTTTTTATGGTTT
Source organism: Pleurocapsa sp. CCALA 161 (assembly GCF_003003995.1). Lineage (GTDB taxonomy): Bacteria > Cyanobacteriota > Cyanobacteriia > Cyanobacteriales > Xenococcaceae > Waterburya. The sequence continues at coordinate 7,078 of NZ_PVWF01000131.1, forward strand.
GCGTGCAGCGGTGGTACAAACGGCACAATCGCCTGATGGGATTAACTTTGTGGATTTTTTGCAACGCTTTCCTACAGATATTAAGCTCAATTTGAAGGAATTACTCAAGCTAGTTAAACAGGTTGCTCAGACAGAAGAAGATACTGAAAAGTTTATTGCTAGCCTAACACCAGAAATTGTACAGAAAAACACTCAAAAAAATACTAAGTTTCGCGACTTATCACAGCCTGGTAATGATCGCGCGACTAAACAAACTTTAGAATTTTACGATTCTCAGCGGGATCGCAATTTAGTTACAGATCTATATTTACCTCAACATCAGACCGATAATATCCCAATTATCATCGTTTCTAATGGCTTGGGGGCAAAACGCGATCGCTTTGAAGAGTTGGCACGTTATTTAGCTAGTCATGGCTTTGGGGTAGTTATTCCCGATCATCCAGGAAGCGATCGCAATCGTCAAAAAGCTTTTTTAGAAGGATTATATCAGGAGAATTTTGATGCTACCGAGTTTATTGATCGCCCTCTTGATATCAGTTATATTTTGGATCGACTAGAACAACTCAATCGCGATCGCTTTAATCATCAGCTTAATCTCAAGCAGGTAGGTTTTTTTGGCTATTCTATCGGTGCTACTACAGGTCTTTCTTTGGCAGGCGCAGAGTTTGATTTTCTTCAGCTCGAACAAGATTGCGCTCAACCTTTAAATCTACTTAATATTTCTATTTTGTATCAATGTCGAGCTTTGGAACTGCCTAGAAAAAGGCTAGCTCTAAAAGACGATCGCATCAAGGCTGCATATATGTTTGTACCTTTTGGTCAGAGTATTTTTGGCAAGTTAGAACAAGACATTCCTATCCCCATCATGTTTCAGGTGGTAGATCGAGATTTTCTAACTTCTTTATTACAAGAACAGATACCCTTGTTTAAGTCTTTGGGTACAAATAATTATTTAGTAATTTCGCAAAAGCTACCCCACTCTAATGTCACTTTAGCAAAAGAGGTGCAATCATCACAAGCAGAAGCTGCACAAGTAGCAAAAACTTATCAAAGTTTATTATCGTTAGTTTTTTTTCAAAGTTATCTTGCCGAAAATCCTCGCTATATTCCTTATTTAAGTACTGCATATCTTCAGGCGATCGCTAAAAAGCCCTATAATTTGCATTTGTTAGCTAATTAACCTTTAAAAATTTGATTAAACTTGGCTGATAAATTAACTTTGGCGGGAATACTAATTACAGAAAACTCCTATAGCCCTATATCAACGGTTTGACTAGCTTGTCATAATGAGAATTACTGCTCTCTTATAGGGAGATCGGGAAATAGGGAATGATGAATAAATAAAGTACAGAAGTTAAAGAGTAAAGGTAAAATCTGAAAGGTTAACCAGAGAAAAAGGATAGCTGACTATCCTGCATCTACAATTGAATTCTAGCAACCATCAAAAACACTCTATTAGAACTACTAGCCTGTTACTACTGCTAATCTGGGTCGGATTAGGCTTAGGAATCCGTTTGCTCAACTTAGATCTAAAATCTGCTGCCTCAATTGAAATTTCTACCATTGGTTATAGTTTGGGTCATGGTTTTAAGCAAATTCCTCTAGATCTAGTTATCAATCTAGATACTTTACTCGCACCTCTGCGTTTAGATACAGCAATTGGATATTCAGAGGTATTTCAGAGGCTACGAGAGGAAAGTACTCATCCACCACTGTATTTTTGGCTAACTCGTTGGTGGGCTGGTATTTGGCTCAAAAATGGAGATTTAGTTTCATTGCAGGTGGCGCGATCGCTGAGTGCGGTTTTTGGTACTCTGGCAATTCCTAGCATTTTTGGGTTAGGCTGGATGGCTTTTCGCTCTCGTTTGGTGGCTCATTTAGCTGCAATTTTGATGGCGTTTTCGCCCTATGGTGTTTATCTAGCGCAAGAAGCACGACACTATACTTTAACTGTTCTGTGGGTAATAGCATCTCTTGCCTGTTTGGTAGAAGCTTTAAAGTTAATTCGCCAGCACAGAAATGTTCCCCTGTGGCTGAGTTTAGTTTGGATTGTGGTTAATGGTTTAGGAATTGCAACTCACTATTTCTTTGTCTTGACCTTGAGTGCAGAAGCGATCGCCTTAGTGATTTTTTGGCTGGTTATTCCAAATCCTCAAGCTGTGAGATATCTACGTAGTTTAAGTTGGGCAGGGTTCGGAACTTTGGCCACTGCCTTGGTTTGGCTGCCGATAGCCAGAAGTGTGGCAGGCAATGAAATGACTACCTGGATTGCTACAAATTATGAACTGAGTGATGTTTTGCTGCCCATTCCTCGCCTGTTCGCCTGGATAATTACGATGGTGATGCTGCTGCCCATTGAAAGGGTGGTTAAGACGGTAGTAATCGGCTCTGGAGTGATTGTCTTGGGTATTTTGATTTGGGCTATGCCCATTTTGGTGCAGCAGTGGCGTAGGGCGATCGCCAACTCTCCCACTCGTCTACCAATGGTGATCTTGACAGGCTATTTATGTGGGTCTTTAATCGTGTTTTTGTTGCTGATCTATGGTTTGGGCAAAGATGCTTCTTTAGCAGCACGCTATCATTTTGGCTATTTTCCTGCTCTAATTTTGATCGTCGCAGTAGCTTTAGCTAATTGTCGGTTAAACACTACTTTCAATACGATTACCCCAAACAAGGTAGTGACTGTCATCCTAATGATGAGTTTTTTGGGTTCGTTAACTGTGGTCAGCGACTTTGGATTTAGAAAATCTCTGCATGCAGATGCTTTAGCCGTCTATATTCAACAAACTTCCCAAGCTCCTATTTTAGTCGCCATAACTCATCGAACCCATTCCGAAATCCGCGAATTGGTAGCTTTAGCTTATTCCTTTAAGCGTTTAGATTTACCGCCATCTGCCACACCTCAGTTTATGTTAGTCAGCGATAATCAGTATGGTCGAGAACAGATCTCATCTAACGTTAAACACTTGGTCGCAAGACAATCTCAGCCATTGAATCTAATTGGCGTAAATTTAGACCTAGACGAGAATATTTTGCCCGAACTAGGCTGTAAGCAAGATAACACTAAAGATTTATCTGGGAGTGGCTATCGCGATCGCTTCTATTTTTGTAATTAATCCTTGACTGTCACAGCCTAGGGATGAAGCTGTATAAAGTTCTTGAGCAGTTCGGTGTGCATTGAGATTGTTAGCTGGCTGACGTATACTCATTATCCGTGATCAATCCATAATTCTGGGCAGACTCTAACGAAATGTCTGGCAAAGAACGAAGCATATTATCCCATGTATTTTGTGCTTGCAAAGCTTCTACGATAATTGGCAGTGGCTCAGTAAAAACCACCTGAAAATCTGCCTCTTCAGGAAACTGAATATTAAATGCTAACTGTTCTAAAGGTGGAGTAAATTGAGCGTTAACTCCTGCTTTATTACCTCTGGCATCAACACGATACCAGCCAATTTCGGGTAAATGAACTGCATTGAAGCCATGCAAACTGTACGGCGCACCTTGATCGTCAATACTCAATCGTTGATAACAAAATCCTGCGGGAATTTGGTTTGCTCTTAGCAATGCTGCTAATAAATGGCTTTTAGCAAAACAGTAACCAGTCTTGTATTTTAGAACATCAGAAGCTCGACAAGTTACAGGGTTCATCTGGTAGTCAACGCTGTGATAAATTTCATCTCGTACCCACTCAAAGCACGCTTTGGCGATCCTAAAGCTATGGGGTAAAGCAATCGCCGTTGACGTTTCGTGTCTTGAGGCAATTTTTTTAGCAAGATTAATGATCTCAGTATGTGACCAATCAATAACTTCGCTAGTTCTCAAGTATTCTTTCATTTCAACAGCTAAGTAGCTAGGCATAATTAATTTAAAGACTGATGTGGAGTAGTGGAGATAGGGGAGATAGGGGAGATAGGGGAGATAGGGGAGATAGGGG
>NZ_PVWF01000022.1 GCF_003003995.1 Pleurocapsa sp. CCALA 161
CGATCGCGCTTGAGCCAGTCATCTACGGCATCAAAGATGCCGCGCTGGGCTGGTGCGCGTCCTACTGCTATTGTCATATTTTTTTAATCCTCTTGCTTAGATATATATTGTTATGTTAGGCTGCAAGATTTGTCAAAACGTACTTTTCTATTATGCCTTTAAGTAGCTGTCTCAAAATATTGTCTTGAGAAGCACTTAGTTTTATAAAACTTTACCAGATTATCAGGTCGTATTTCCTGTCATCAGATGAAATTTTTCTTAAAATACGGTTACAAAATAAAATTAGTGACTGTATTCAAGTGATTATTCTAAAGTAGCACAAAACTCTTAGTAGGAGAGAAACAAAGGCTTATTTTCAGCAAATATTTTTAGCTCTCTTCTGGTTTATAGTGCATAAACAATTATTAGCAAAAAGTTTACAAAACGACATATTTCAGCTTTAGGTCGAGCCAAAATGTAAATTTAAGGAGGACCGCGCAAAGTCTTTAGATTGGTTATGTTTTTACTGAATCACCTGAGTGAGAAAATATAAGTAAAGTACTCGATTCCCTAACATAAAATTTAACCAAGATATTAATTTAATTTTAAGACAATCATGATGACCACAGACAAGACGCAACAACAAATTCTTCGCCAGGATATTCTTGGTTCTCGCAGATTTAGCAATTTACTGTGGGCAGCGATCGTTACTATCGGAGGAGTGGGATTTCTGCTGGCTGGTTTATCCAGCTATCTCAAAACTAACTTATTAATTGTTTCCGATACCAGTCAATTACAGTTTATTCCTCAAGGAATTGCTCTAACTTTTTATGGTGTTGCTGGTTCACTATTGGCTACATATCTCTGGCTATTGCTGGTTTGGAATGTTGGCGGAGGTTACAACGAATTTAATAAAGAGACAGGGAAAGTAACCATCGCTCGTCAAGGATATCCAGGTAAAAATCGCCAGGTAGAAGTTGAGTTTCCTATCTCCGAAGTACAGTCTGTAAGAGCCGAGATTAGAGAAGGATTAAGTCCTAAACGCGCTTTATATTTACGCTCGAAAAAAAGAAGGGATGTTCCTTTGACTCGCGTTGGCGAACCTATCGCACTTTCTACTCTAGAAAACCAAGGAGCAGAATTAGCTAGATTTTTACAAGTTCCCCTCGAAGGACTGTAATATTAAATACTTAAAATTTGCTACAGATGAAAAGTAGAGGAGGTAAAGGGGTAGAAGAGCAATTTGTAGCATTCATTTTTGGATTTCATATAAGCTGTAAAAGAAGCAATGTTTGACGATCGCTCTACAAGCGATCGCTTTTTTTTAGGCTACTATATTTGTAATGATTAGCCTTTGACGCATATTACTTGCTTAATTGTAGCGACAACTTCAACCAAATCTGATTGATTTGCCATCACTTGTTCAATCGGCTTATATGCACCAGGAATTTCATCAATAATCTTGCTATCTTTACGACATTCAACTCCTTGGGTTTGCTCAATCACATCTTCAACCGTAAACTCCTTTTTCGCTTTGGTACGAGACATTAGGCGTCCTGCGCCGTGAGAACAAGAGCAATAGCTATCATGGTTTCCTTTCCCTCTGACGATATAAGATTTAGTCCCCATTGAACCAGGAATAATGCCATAGTCTTCTTGCTGGGCGCGTACTGCCCCCTTACGAGTTACATAAACATCTTCGCCGAAGTGAATTTCTTTTTCGGCATAGTTATGATGGCAATTCACAGACAATAGAGGCTTAAGTTCTTTACCTCCTGTGACAAATTCTTCGACGATTCGTTTAAAACGCTCCATCATGACGTCTCGGTTAAAACGAGCATAATCTTGCGCCCACTGTAAATCTCGCCAATAAGCCTCGAATTCGGGGGTACCTGCGACAAAATAAGCCAAGTCAGGATCGGGCAAACTCAGATCGGCTAACTCTGCCAACTTTTTGCCTGTAGAAATATGACATTGAGCTAACTTGTTGCCAATATGTCGTGAACCAGAATGCAGCATCAACCAGACATAGTTTTCTGTATCTAAACAAAGCTCGATAAAGTGATTGCCACCACCTAAAGAACCCATTTGCTTTTGCGCCTTATTATCTAGATCCTGAACCCCTGGGTGTAATTCCTTAAAATCTCGCCATCCTTGCCAATTGGTAACTTTCTTCTCGATGCTCTTATTTTCCCATCTGCCAACGGGAATTGATCGCTCTATTTGATGACGAATATTTTTTAACTTTCCTTCCAGGCGATCTCCTGTCAAGGGCATTTTCAGCGCAGCCATCCCGCAACCAATATCTACCCCGACAGCAGCAGGAATAACCGCATCTTTCGTGGCAATAACGGAACCGACTAATGCCCCTTTGCCCAAATGAACATCAGGCATCAATGCCACATGTTTAAAAACAAAAGGAAGAGATGCGACATTCTTTGCCATCTGGGCTTCTCGACTATCAAGCTGATGATTAGCCCAAGACAAGACTGGTTTGTTACTTGATAAATCTAATTGTTCGTGTGGCATGACCTTATTAGTTAATTACGTATATAGTACAAAATTCGTAATAGTTTTGCCGAAAAACTTGTAAAGATATACTAATTGAACAGAAATTAAGCTACAACGGTCAATGTTATCAGCAGTAATTCAGTCAAAATTTTATAACATGACTCAAAAATCTAATGTGTGGTTAATCAAAATCTTTTCGTTACTGCTAATCAGCAGTTTGGTATTGGGAGGATGCACAACATCGGCGACGGATATTTCACAATCATCCTCATCATCTGATAATCTGACAACTAATCAATCACAAGTGGCGAACGCCGAAAACAGTAATAAAATGAGTAATAATTTGCCCCAGTTAGAAGGGATGGCAAAGGTAGAATTGCAGGTTAATGGTTCTCCTATCTTGATTGAAATCAATGGCACAGATGCCCCAACAACTGCGGGAAATTTTGTCGATCTAATCAATCAGGGTGTTTACGATGGACTAGTGTTTCACCGCGTGATTCCTGGATTTGTCGCTCAAGGTGGAGATCCGCAAGGAAAAGATCCTCAATTTAGTGGGCAATTAGGGACAGGTGGATTTACCGATCCAGAAACGGGCATGGAGCGTCGTATTCCCTTAGAGATTAAATTAGATGGCGATGATCAACCTACTTACAGTAAAGCCAAACTACCTGGTTCTGCTGTAGTTCTCAAGCACGATCGCGGTGTCATTGCCATGGCTCGTTCAGCAATGCCTGATTCCGCTTCTTCTCAGTTTTATATTGCCTTAGAAGACTTGCCTTCACTAGATGGAGACTATGCTGTCTTTGGTCAAGTCGTAGAAGGCATGGACATAGTTGATAAAATTAAGCAAGGCGATCGCATTACTACAGCTAAAGTAGTTGAAGGCTTAGAAAATCTAAAAAAACAGTAGTTATATTTTCAACTATAACTATCTAAATCTCATGCATAATTTGCTTATGCATGAGATTTTTTGTGATGTAATTACAAATCCCAATTCTTTGACAAAAAAACTCGATCATTTGCATTAATGATTCTCAAAATATTGGCAATTGTAGCTTTTTTTTAAGAGCAAGGTTATTATTGTTAATGATTAACTATATAACATGTCAAACTGCACTTAAAATGTCTTTAAAAGTTAAGTTATTAGAAGAAAGTTTTGAGAAAATAAAGCCTCAAGCTAATGAATTTGTCGATAGTTTTTACGAAAATCTTTTCACTGCTAGCCCTAAAGCAAAACCTTTATTTGCCAATACTAGTATGACAGCTCAAAAACAAAAACTCTTGGCTTCTCTTGTTCTAATTGTGGAAAATCTACAAACCCCAGACTTTCTTGATGATAGCTTAAAAGGATTAGGGGCAAGGCACGTTAAATATGGAGCATTGCCAGAACATTATCCTCTGGTTGGTGCTGCTCTTTTAGCAACATTTGAACAATATTTGAAAAGCGAATGGACTCCTGAAGTTAAAAAAGCTTGGGTGGATGCTTATGGTATTATTACAGAAATTATGTTAGATGGAGCAGATTACTCTAAAGAAGATATAATACTACAAACGCCAACTGATATTGAGGAAACATCACATCCTAAAACTAATTCTCTGTTTTTTTTGGGTGCCGGAGTGGTAAGTGTTGGCCTGATACTTTCTATTATGTTTAGCATTGCCCAATTAAGACCTGAATCGACAAAGGACAGGTCTGTTCCAGAATCTAAGATAGTAAACTAGCAAGTGAATTGAATCCTTTTATGCTGACGTTTTTTTCATTCTTTCTGGGTTATTTAACACTTCTTATAGATAAAAGCACGTGAGCTTCTAACCCAATCTTACTTTCTTTTTATGATTTTTTTGAAAATTGAAGAACTAGAACAGAAAAACATTCATCTCAAAGGAAAAACAAAAATCGTTTTTCAAAATAAATCGTATGAGATAAAAACTGCAATATCTAAGAAGTTTCAAAATCAAATAACTGAAATTGCTGAAAAATATAAACTTGATGGATTAGACATTATGATTGTAGAATATAAGTCATATTTTGCTATTTGGAGAGAAATAAATCCTTTGCAAGATACTAAAGAAGATCTTAATAACTTTATTAATCAAAAGCTAAAGGATCTCGGAATTTAAGACATATTTATAAATCATGTAATCATATTAATTTCTTCTATGTATTAGGAATATATGGAATCATAAATGTGAGATTTAAATAAATCAAGCCTCAAATTTATGGAGTGGAATATGCAGAACAATATATGCAGAATATTAGACATGACGTTGTTGTTACTGGGATAGGATTAAGTTCCTGTCTCGGTTCACTTCAAACAACCTGGTCAAGTATTTTACAAGACAAGTCAGGAATTAAGTTGCACCAGCTTTTTCCTCAGCTGCCTGCTTATCCTCTAGGAATGATTGATTCCCAGCCAAGTCTAATCGACGATTTAACTCAGAAAATTCTTAGTGATGCGCTACAGGACGCTAAGTTACAAGTTCCCCTAACTCAGACAGGTGTAGTGATTGGCTCAAGCCGTGGTTGTCAGGCGACTTGGGAACAAATAGCTAGCCAAATCCATAATCATCAATCAAATAATTTAAACTTTGACTGGTTACAAACTTTCCCTCATCAGCCAGCAATCATTACGGGTAATTATCTGCAAACTACTGCTCCAGTATTAGCGCCTATGGCTGCCTGCGCCACAGGGATTTGGGCATTGGCTAGAGGTTATCAATTAATCAGAACTGGTCGGTGTGCCAGGGTTATTGCGGGGGCGGTGGAAACTCCGATTAGTCCGCTGACTTTAGCTGCTTTTGAGCAAATGAATGCTTTAGCTAATAAGGGTTGTTATCCTTTTGATCGATTCCGAGAAGGTTTAGTCCTAGGAGAAGGTGGAGCAATGTTTGTCTTAGAAACAGCAGAATTAGCTGCTCGTCGACAGACAAAAATCTATGGCAAAATTAATGGCTTTGGTTTGACCTGTGATGCTCATCATGTCAGCGCTCCTCAAGTAGTCAACGGCAGTGCAGCAAGAGCAATTAAACAGTCATTAGAACGGAGTAATTTAGAACCTAGGGAGATTGATTATGTTCATGCCCATGGTACTAGTACAGTTTTAAACGATCGCCATGAAGCACAGTTAATCCAGCAGATATTTCCCCAAGTAGCGGTGAGTTCGTCTAAAGGAGCTACAGGGCATACTTTGGGAGCATCTGGGGCAATAAACACCGCCTTGACGCTGATGGCAATGAAGCACAATTGTCTGCCTCCTTGTGTTGGGTTAAAAAATTTAGAATTTGATTTAAATGTGGTGACTCAGCCAAGGTCAGCGCAAATCAACCATGCCATGTGTTTCAGCTTTGGCTTCGGGGGGCAAAATGCGGTAATTATTGTCAGCCAATGAACTGTTACAGCGCTAAAAATTTTGCATTTGAGGAATGAGCAAAGACTTAAGCTGATGCTTGATTATTTTTAGAACCCCATACCAAAAAAGCGGTGATCTTGAGCTTGAAAACTTAGAGCTATAAATCTGTTTGCAGGGATTTATGTTCAAAAATGGATAAAATTTGATAGCCTAAGTTAATAAGCTTTGGGAACGAATCAAGAGCGTGGAAATATCAATTGGTCGCGGAAAAAAGGCTCGTAGAGCCTATGGATTTGATGAAATCGCATTATCCCCTGGAGTACGTACTCTAGACCCTAGTCTAGCTGATACTACCTGGGAAATTGGCGGAATCAGCCGCGAAATACCGATCCTAGCTAGTGCAATGGATGGGGTGGTTGATGTAAAAATGGCAGTTTTACTTTCAAAGTTGGGGGCAATTGGGGTTTTAAACCTGGAAGGGATACAAACTCGGTATGAAAATCCTGAACCAATTTTGCAGAAGATTGAGTCTGTTGGGAAAGATGGGTTTGTGGGTTTAATGCAGCAGCTTTATGCCGAACCGATCAAACCAGAATTAATTACTCAAAGGATTCAAGAAATTAAGAGCCAAGGTGCGATCGCTGCTGTTAGCTTAACTCCCGCAGGAGCAAGTAAATATGGCAAAATTGTCGCCGAGGCAGGAGCAGATCTGGTCTTTATTCAGGCGACAGTAGTATCAACCGATCATTTATCCCCAGAAGCGATCGCTTCCCTAGATTTAGCCGCTTTTTGTCAGTCAATGCCCATGCCCGTAGTCTTGGGTAATTGTGTTACCTATGAAGTTGCGCTTAAGTTAATGAAGGCTGGTGCTGCGGGAGTTTTAGTGGGCATTGGCCCTGGGGCAGCTTGTACCTCTCGTGGTGTATTAGGGGTTGGTGTTCCTCAAGCCACAGCAACGGCTGACTGTGCGGCAGCGCGAGATGATTATTATGTACAAACAGGTAGATATGTACCAGTAATTTCTGATGGTGGTATCGTCACTGGAGGCGATATTTGTAAATGCCTCGCTTGTGGCGCGGATGCGGTTATGATCGGCTCTCCCATCGCGCGGGCGGAGGAAGCTCCTGGAGGCGATTTTCACTGGGGAATGGCAACTCCTAGCCCCGTATTACCTCGTGGAACTCGAATTAAGGTGGGAACGACAGGAACGATTAAAGAAATTATGGTAGGACCAGCTAAACTCGATGATGGTACGCACAATTTACTTGGGGCAATTAAAACCAGCATGGGGACTTTGGGTGCTAAAAACCTCAAGGAAATGCAGCAGGTAGATGTGGTTATTGCGCCGTCTCTTTTAACCGAAGGAAAAGTATACCAAAAAGCACAACAGCTTGGTATGGGTAAATAAACTGCTGGGGATTCAGGGAGATTAGGGAGATGGGGTTAGTAAACCAACTTTACTTTCCCTAAGTCTCCCAGTTCCGTAAGTTTCCCAAATCCAGTCAGCGCTTGTACTTACGCTTCTTCTTAAAGACTAAAAACTAAATAGAAGCTATTTAGAATGGCGTAACTGGTAATTTAAACTCATTAGCTTAAGCCAAAGAGCAGGATTATGCTTTTCTAACCAGGGCTGAGAGTGTTTTAATAAACCAGGAAACCAACTTGCCAACAGCAAGTTTCTTAAGGCATCAAGGTTGAAAGACCAATATGAACCGAGCCAGCGCAAGAGATCTTTGCTTCCAGCCATTTCCCAAATCCAAATTAACAGGGCAGGATTTTTGCGAGCAGCAATTAGGGCTAATCGAGTAAAAGTAACCCAGTCAGTACGATCCTTAATAAAGGTGTCGGCGACTTCGGGTGGTTCGTCTGCCAACAAGCCAAAGAAGGTATTTAACATCGAATTAATTCTTTGAGGAGGCAGAGTTTTACCTGTAGGCACCATCATACCTTTAGAAAATAGCCAGGTTACAGAAATGTTGCTTTGATAGGCTCTAATTTGGTTGAGATGTTTAGCACAGAGCAAATCGTGTTGCAAAGCAGTGTTAAGTAGGGTTGTTAAACGCTCTAGGTTACGCACCAAAGAACCAAAGCCAGTGAAGATTAAAGGAGACTGGAGAGAAGCTGCATCACCAATCCCTACTAAACGATCAAATGCCACGGTGCGATCGCGATCGCTAGTACTAAAATGTCCTGGGATATAGCCGAAAGTTGGCTTTTTCCAAACTAGTTTTTCCAGATCGCAACGACGATACTCTGGCAGGATAGTAAAAAAGTCTTCGTACATTTCCAGTAACGAACCAGGATTAGCTGGATGCACCTGATGATAATGGAAGAGATAAAAGGTTAATTCGCCCTTGCCAGCGGGAAATAATTCCCAAATCAACTGTCTACCCCTAGATATATCACCGTGGGAATTTAAAACATCTCCGTAATTTTTATCCCATACTTCAGGGGCAAAACCACTCTCAATTACTGCTCCTACTGTGGGACAGACACTATCAAATGCACGTCCGCCATTTAACTGCCAGGCGATTGGCGAGGCAGTACCCATGGCATCGATCAGTAGTCTAGCGCTTGCTTGTTGACTAGTTTTGGTAGGTAAATGGGTAAGTTTAACCGTTACCTCCGTATCCGAAACGTCGGCGCGAATAAATTCTGTCTCATCCCAGATTTGCCCCCCCGATTGACGCAGTTTATCTCCACAAAAGCGCAAAAGCTTTTCCGCATCGATCGCCACATTCAGCACTTTAGGAGTGTGTAAAACGGCTGCTTTAAGATGAGGTGGGTTATAAGCATCAAAAAACTTACTAAAACCGTCTATATATTCCGCAGCAATAACCGACTCAAATTCTTCAGGAGTAAACAAGCCTAAATTAATCAAACTTTGAAACTCATCACGAGAAATATTCCACTCTCGATTCATTCTGCCAAAGGGAAGTCTTTCTACCAGCAGCACTTTGTAGCCTTTGAGCGCCATTACCGCAGCGTGAATGACTCCTAGCGCTCCACCAATATAAATTAAATCAAAATTCTGCTCGCTTGAGCCTGCATCACCTTGAAAAATGACTTTCTGAGGTTGTTGAGGATGCTGCACACTTTCGCGCCAGCGTTTTTCCCACCAATAGACTCGATTGAGATCGTATTCCCCATGAGGCATTTTCCGAAAAAAATGGACTGTCTTGGGGTAGTCTGCCTCCAAAGCCTCAAAAATTGACTGTTGTGACAAATCGACTTCAGGTGGGACAGGATAATGTGGTGGATATGCTGCTTGAATTGCTTCTATTAGCTGCTGCTTAATTTGCTGTGCCTGATTGCCTTCTCCCCACTGAAATACCTTTAAATACGTTGTGCGCTGTAACTGCCAGACAAATATTGATGCTTCACTATTAGGCGCGTCAAATTTCACCCGAATTCCGTCAGGAGTCTTAACTTTATTGCCCGATAATGGTTGCCATGTGTCCTGTAACCAGTCTTTGACCCTGACGATATTAGAAGTGGGTATTTCCAAATAGGCTAACTCTTTCATATATAAATAATCTTAATATATCCTTAAAAAGTTGGAAACCGTAGGCAAATACAATAGCATTGAGTTAAGCTGGCGTGACTACTAATTTTACATCCTCTGCTTGAGGGCAAAATAGCAGAATCAATATATTTAGTTACTATAGTTAGTTGCCACCATTTTCTAAAATCTGCTAACTCCACTATGGATTATTCTATTCCCGCCAACATGGAAGAAATGCTGGCATTAAAAAATAGTGCTGTAAATGAAGAAGTTATCGCCACAGCGATCGCAGGCGTAGTTCAGATGGCTCGCCAGCAAGGACAGTCTATAGAGCAGTTAACCGAGAGCATACTACGGGATGATCGGGTTCTCGATCTAGAACGTCGCAAGTGGTTGAGTCAAATAATTATTCAAGCTTGGAATATATTACCCTTGCCCAAAAATGATAGCGCGTAATGTTCGCTCCAAAATATTTATTTTACTATTTTGATTCAGTAAAAACTTGAACTTTTCCATCAGGATTTAACAGAAGACGAATTATATCTGGTTGCGATTTGGTTAGAGGAGAAATAAATGCTTCACCGTTGACTGGAATATTAGTTTGATTTAAATAGAGTTGAGCAGCTTTGCCTAACGGTACTATCCGTATGATTGAACCGTTGCGATCTAGAACCAAGCGATATTCTAGACTTTGCTTTAGCTCTACGGGTGGTTGCCATTTATTCTCAAAATAAGCGGTAATTTGTTCTGCTTGACTTGGTTGATTGGATGAGCTTTTAACGGCTAAATCCTGAGCTGGTTTAACCAAGTTAGTTTTTGCTGGGGAAGAAGTTGTGACAGTGGGTATTTGCTCTACAACGTCAGTTTTTGGTGCTGTTTGAGGATTTATACTGGCTGATTTTGTCTCGCGATTATTAATGTTTTTATTCTTAACTGGGTTGTCTAATCCTGATTGACGGGCAACATCAGACAATGGGTAATCGGCAGGATCTGGTATGTTTGGCTTGGGTTTGGGGGTTTCTACTGCTGGAGGCGGAGGTAGTCTTGTGATCGAAGCAATGGGTTCTCTCAGTTTTGGTGTAGCAGTTTTTTGATGAGGATCTGGGAGAGAAGGTGGAGTAATTTCGTTTAGTTCGGGAATTTTAATCGAAGATTGAGGCTGAGTATTTGTCGCCCTCTCTGGCTGCATCTGGGGTTTTAAAACAGTAATTATGGCGATCGCTGTGAGCGTCACGGCAGCAATTCCTCCTCCAAAAGCAATAATTTTGGGTAAAGCTTGCGGTTTGCTCCCAGACACGATTGTTTCAGTTTGATATGCTGCTAATGCCGTAGCTAGATCGAATAGCTGTATTGTACTCAGTTTGAGACTATGAAGCTGGCTATCATGAGTTAATCTGCCAAAAAATAGTTCATGATGCATTAACCCTTGGGGTGTTAAATATGGCTTCCCGTTAATACCATCTCGTTTAGAAGTCGTCTTGATCCCTTTTGCTTGAAAAGAACTCTGTAGCTGCATTTGGACATAGCAATTAATTACTGTCTGAAGCTGGAGTAAATCTTGTCGATCTCCCTGAATTGTTATTTGTTTAAAGGTTGTTTGGCGTGGATCGTCAAATTTCAATTTAAACTGGCAATTGGGTAAGATATCTGAACTGAGCCAGCCCGATAAAGGTAATTTTTTTTCGGTAATTTCTAAAGTGCAAGTAGGTGGTGTGAAACGATGGATTATGGAGGACATGGTACTGAAGCTAGTTTAAATCTGATGATTATTTGGTAGCCCGACAATAATAGCAATCTTTAAATTAATTAAATTAAGGGCAATTAATCTGAGTCGCGTCAAAAATTGCTATCCAGAGTAAACGATGACCATTTTGACCACTATAGAACAACAGATCGCTTAATAATTTCCAGGCTAAATCAGATAAAGATTCTGCTGAGATCTTTTGAGGATGGGCAATTCTTTTCTGATAAGAATTGATAAATCGGTCTAAATAATTACTTAGTAAAGCAGTTTGATAAGGCGATTCATTCTGTTCTGTAACTTGTTCTAATAAACTCACTCCCCGACGAAGTAATTCTTGATGCTGGTTAGCCAAATGACAAATAATTAATACGAGCGATCGCGCTTCTTCAACGTCTAGTTTTTTTTCCTCTCCCGTAATTTTTAGTTTGGGGTGAGAAGATGTTAGTCCCCAGAGAGTCAGGCGATCGCCAATTACTGCGTCTAAGTGTAAATCTTGGGCTGCTTGAATGATCACTTCTGAATTAATATTGGCGATCGCTTCTAATGCCAACAGAACTAAATCTAAATGGCATTTTATCTCTTCTAATTCTTTATCCTGAACGACCCTCAAATTGGCTAATTCTTGCCCTTGAGGATGGTTGTATTCAGTTTCTGGATGGATTGCCATAATTACCAGTCGCAGATATGAAATCCAGCGAAATAATATATTTATTAATTTACATGATGCTTATCTATACATAAATATCAATGTAATTTAATCGAGTTCTTGAAAACTTCATTAAATATTTTTTAATCAATACCGTTTCTTGATAAAAATTAGCTCGGCATAATCAATAATATTAAGTATCTAACCTAAGAACGATTTAAAATTTAAGATGACATTTTATTTATTGGGAGCAGGTACATATTGCACTTTTTTATTATTGAGTAAATTCAAAGATCGAGAATGTTCTAAGACCGAACTCAAATCGTGGGGCGTAATTGCTATAGCATCCACATTATGGATAGTTGTCATACCAATTTGTCTAATCGAAATCAAAACTCAAGCTAATGCCAAACAGCACTCGAAAAACAAATCGGCAATTGCTAAAACAACTAATCAACTCAAAGAAATAACTAGTTCAATCCAATAAAATATTTTTAAACGTTGCTGATTTTATACTCAATCAAATCAATAAAACGGATTAAATAAATATTTAATTACAAAAGCCGAGCATAACTGTTAATTGCTTACAGATTTGTTTTAATATATCGTTTAACTTGCGCTGCTTTGTTTCAATTATCATTTAATCCGTCGAACTACAGGCGAACTGACCATTTGTAACTATTGAGGATTTGCCTCGACAGGAGATACCATGCCAGGAGACACCATGCCAGGAGTAATTTCTGCTGCTAAACAACTCTTCATTGCTTCTTCAGGAGATATTTTGGCTACAGTAGACAGATCTAGGGTGCATTCGGCATGCCGTTCTGGCAATAAACTACGACGACAGCTATCTAGAACTAGATCTGACTTTCCTTTTCCTGCTGCTAAATCGCTGCTGATGGTAGTGACACAGCTTGCCAATTCGTCAGTTCTACGAACGCGATAACAAGCCTGTAAAGCATCATCGCCTTTAATATCGGTCGCGGTAATATCGATGACGCAACTCGCCAAATCGCTAGGATCTAAAGCATCAGAACAGGCAGATGCTGCCGATAATTTAGCTACGCCACTAGAGATCATATCTTCAGCACAGATGCCAACGCTGCCAGCTAAGGCAGGAGAATTAGGGGTAGCTAATAAAAATAGGGGAAAAGAAACTAAACTAGTCCAACCAAACGCTTTTAGGAAAATTTGCATGGCAATTAAATTATATTTTTCACTCACAACCATACTAAAGCTAGCTCACCAAAATCGGAAGTAATAAAAACCTTAACAAGATCAAGGAGCGACAACAGTAATAAATTTATTAAGCTCTTCGGGCTTAAGTCAAAAGTAAGGTAAAGCCCGAAGTTATTAAGGCAGCTTTGATGTATACCATTTGCCCTAAAGGATTCTTTACGATCTCGAAGCTACATTGAGTTCAAGCCTTTGTCCTTTAGGACAAGGTCACAACGTGAATCTTCTTTAAGAAGAGAACTAATATTGGGGAATACTAGAATCAATTTCTTGACTCCAAGCAATTATTCCCCCTTTGACGTTAGTGCCTTCGATTCCAGCTTCTTTAAGAATATTTAAGGCTTTGGCAGAACGACCTCCTAACTTACAGTGAGCAATTAGGCGATGACCATTCACTAGTTCCTTAACTTTCTCAACTGCGCTACCGTCTTCTAATTCTGGTAAGGGAATTAAAACTGACCCGTCAATCTTGGCAATTTCGTATTCATTAGGGTTGCGGACGTCCAACAGTACAAAGTCATCTTTACCGCTGTCCATTAGCTGTTTAAGATCCTGAACAGTCATTTCGGCGATCGCCTTACTCGCTGCTTGTTCCGCCGCCGCAGCTTGAGGAATACCACAGAATTCTTGGTAATCAATCAATTTTTCAATTACTGGTCGTTCAGGGTTGGGACGGAGCTTCAGCTCACGAAACTTCATATCCCAGGCATTGTAAAGCAATAATCTACCGCTGAGGGTATTTTCTGCACCCAGAATGATCTTAATTGTTTCGGTTGCCTGAATTGTGCCAATAATCCCACACAGAACACCTAAAACTCCTCCTTCAGCACAAGAGGGAACCATTCCTGGTGGTGGTGGTTCAGGATAAAGATCGCGATAGTTGGGCCCTCCTTGATAGTTAAAGACCGTTGCTTGTCCTTCAAAGCGGAAGATCGAACCATAGACATTAGGTTTATCTAGTAAGACACAAGCATCGTTAGTCAAATAACGGGTGGGAAAATTATCCGTACCGTCAACTACCACGTCATAGGGTTCAAGAATTGACAAAGCGTTGGCTGAACTAATCGCCGTTTCGTATAAATCTACCTGGCAATGAGGATTGATACTGAGAATACGGTCTTTTGCTGACTGAATCTTTGGTTTACCTACCCAGGATTCACTGTGAATAATTTGACGCTGTAAATTAGAACTATCGACAATATCGAAGTCTACCAAGCCAATTCTGCCGATACCTGCTGCTGCTAAATAAAGTAATAGTGGCGAACCAAGACCACCGCTACCAATACAAAGAACGCTAGCTGCTTTAAGGCGTTTTTGACCGTCCAATCCCACCTCAGGCAGAATGATATGACGCGAATATCGCTGATATTCTTCTTGATTGAGTTCTATTGCTTCCAAGTTTGGATTAAGCATGATGATTTGCAAAAAACGCGATCGCAGACCCTGGGGTTGAGGTCAGCTTGTACTATTAAGCTTCTTATTATATAGAACCCCACGAGCATTAAACAATTTTTTTACTCCTAGCGGCATAGTGCAGCATAGAAACTAATCTTAGTTATTGTGTATTAACCAGAAACTTAAATATTGATTTTAGAGACTACTTGTGTTAGAAATTTATCAATTAGATTGAGTTAATAACTTTGCAAAAAAGCAGTAAGTGCTTCAACAAAAATACACACTTTACTTGCTCTTTTGCGATCTCAACTAGAAAATTAATAATCAATTTTGCACGACTATTCAAAACCTTTAGGTAACAATAACTCAATCTTAAATTTTCCTTTACCTAGGTAGTATATTCTTTAATCTTGAGAAAAACAACCTCAAAAAAACTCTAGATTAAATGACATTTAAAATTACTCGAAGATTCTGTTTGACAACAGTTTCCGCTTTATCTTTAACATTACTTGCCCAAAGTATCGATTTAACTAATAACTCACAATTCAATATTTCTACTGCTAATGCTCAGGATTCTGGTCTTGAAGCCAGCTTAACTGGTGCGGGGGCATCTTTTCCTGCACCTCTTTATCAACGTTGGTTTTCTGAATATAATAAGCAAAATCCTGGAGTTGAAATTAGCTATCAGTCTGTAGGTAGTGGTGCTGGCGTAGAGCAATATCTCCAAGGTACAGTAGACTTTGGAGCCTCGGATAAACCCTTGTCTGACGAAGAGCGGGCCACTTTTGAAGCAACTTATGGTAAAGCGCCAATTCAAGTCCCGATGACGGCTGGGAGTGTGGTCTTTGCCTATAACTTGCCAGGGGTAGATAGTCTGGAGTTGCCGCGTCAAACTTATTGTGGCATTGCTAACGGCGAAATTACCCAATGGAACGACCCGGCGATCGCTCAAGCGAATCCCAATGCCACTTTGCCAGATACTCCTATTTCTTGGATTCATCGTTCTGACGGTAGCGGTACAACTTTCTTGTTTACCAGTCACCTCCAAGCAGCCTGCCCTAATTGGCAAGGTGGTGCAGATAAAACGGTAGAATGGACTACTGGCGTTGGCGCTAAAGGTAACGAAGGAGTTGCTGCTCAAATAGCTCAAACTGAAGGCGGAATCGGTTATGTAGAGTATGCCTATGCTAAGGAAAATGGCATGACCGCTGCGGCAATCGAAAACAAAGCTGGGAACATAATCTTACCTTCCCCTGAATCAGCGTCATTAGTATTTGAAGGAGAAACAATTCCTGAAAATTTTGCGCTGACAGTTGCCGATCCTGCTAATCCTCAAGCTTATCCTATTGCTGGCATGACTTGGTTACTGCTATATCCAGAATACCAAGATCCTAATACTGCTCAGACATTACAAGGATTTATTGATTGGGCTTTGAATAGTGGCGATCAATATTCTACAGAGCTAGGTTACATTCCATTGCCTAAAGAATTAGAAGCGCGGGTCTTACAGACCGTTCAACAAGAAGTTGTGGCTGAAAAGTAATGTTAGCTGCTGGTTGATCTTCTTGAATGTGACTACACCGAGCAAGACTTTCCAGTTGTGCGATCGCTAAATCCTGAAAGAGGGAAATTTGCTGTGTTAGATAGTAAATCCAATTAAGCTTAGACTTACTATCTAAACAGGCAAAGATTAATTATTTGATCTCGTCGGGAAGAGTTCTTTCCGCCACATCTGGATAAAGTTTGCCCAAATCCTTTAATGCTTCTCCTGTTTCTTTTCCAATCTCCTTAGCTCTTTCTAGAGGAGCATCTTCGGTTCGGCGAGCTTCTTGTCTCCACTCGCGAGTTGTTGTCGGTCTTTCAGGATTACTGTCAACAACGTCGCTGCCAAGGAGGTCAGCAGCAGTCTTGCCTTTTGTGGCAGAACTGCTAACACCATTAGTTAATAAAATTGCTCCTAATAATACAGCAGTCAAAAGACTTTTGACTTGAATTTTTTTCAGAATAGAACTGATGCGATTTATGGCTTGCGAAATTAAACGGCTCATAGTTAGGTTAATGGATAAACATGTGTGTTTTTTATTGTCAATAGCTTAAAACCAAAGTAAATTTCTGCACAATTAATTCAATTCTGGTCAAATAAACTGAATAACAAATTTATTTAGCTACTTATCTAGACAAATTTAGATTAACTAACTTATAAACATTAATTCCTCCAACTAAAGTTAGAATTTATTGTGAATATGCCATGACTGAAAGACTGACGGATGATATAGCCTTTTTCTTACTTGCGAAGTACACATAGGCTGTGTTTAGGAAAAAGGAAAAATATCGAGTCGTGCTAAAGATATAATTTTAGGTGTAACATACAAGTTAAAAACAGATTAATTTTAAATGATGTTCACTAAAACCAGGGAAGTTTTATTTTTGTTGGAGATAAAAATTATAGCGATCGCGCAACTGTTCTGAAGTAAGATTTTTTGTCCAATATTCGACTAGAGCATGACCAAAAGCCCAGGCGCTGTTGTTGCCTACCTGATTATTTTCTAAGAGTAATGACCAGATTGAGCGCAAATTGAAATTGCTGATACTAGAGTTGGGATTGAGCAAGGTGTATAGATCATAAGCCATCTGGAGTTTGCCCATGACTAGAGGAGCTTGTTCGACGGGGATTTGTTCGGCTAAGACGTAGGCGAGGGTTGGATTTCCTGTAGTCATGGTGGCAATAAATTTCAGGATCGGGCTTTTCAACAATGAAGTTAAACCTTGAGTAGTAGCCATCTGACGAGTATAGCGATCAATAATCTTTGCCGTTGCATTGCTGCGGGCTTCGAGATTTCTCAAGAAGCGCGCCAGACGTAACTGTTTACTAGGAGCGATCGCTTGAACTAACTCTAACGATAATGCTTCTATATTCCATGCAGCCCGATTACTACCCAGATCTTCAGTAACAATTGGCAGAATCAGATTGCAGATATCTCCTAGTTGTTCTACACGATAGCTAGTGGCTTCGCGAATAGACTTTTCTTTAGGCTGTGTACCTTCTTGCCAATCATAGGGGGGATTCCACTCGCGAATTGGGCGCAAGCGATCTACTTGAGTCACAATGCCGATCGCGCTTAAGTCTGGCAGATCTTGTTTGAGCGTCTGCAAAAAATCTAAATCCATTTGAAGAGCGGGATCTAAAGCAGGAGTAACTAGTAATAATAAGTCGGCGGTGGCTGCATAGTCTAATACTTGCGATCGCAATTCGGGGCGGTTTACCTGTTCGTAACCAGGAGTATCTAATAAGTTCAAAACTTCATTAGTTGGCGTTTTCCAGGTATAATTTTTGATTTGATCGGTACTGGGTAAAACATCAACCTCAGCTAAATCGGTTTGGAAAAGGGTATTAATCAGACTACTTTTTCCTGCCCCAGTACGCCCTACTAGAATTATATTCACAGGTTTTTGAGCAACTGCTGCCTCAGGTTCAACTGATTCCAAAATAGCCTTAAGGGTTTTGGTTTGGGCTTTTGGTAAAGCAGGATCGGGAGTAACGTTAGGGATAGGAATAGTAATAGCTTCATCCCCGTAGAGAGCGATCGCCTGTTGGGCTAGATTTCTTAAGGCTACTTCTCGCATTAATTGACCAAGATTAACCAATAACTCTTGATTCGCCTGATTATTAAATTTCCTGGTAGCCTGTTTAGCGACAGCGGCAGACGGATTAATTAACCATTGTGACCAATTAAATACCTGACCTAATTTGCGTGCTGATGGTTCTAGCTTTCGATAAACCTCAAATGCTTCTACTGCCTGTCCAATCGAAACCCGATTTAAAACAGGAGATAGCTTTTGCATGGCGCGATCCGTATCGTCTACTGTACCGCGAATTAAACCATAAGCTTGGGGCAGATAAATATTAAGTAAAGGGCGTTTTACTTCAGGATGATAAGTTTGAGCGATCGCACTAACCAATTCTAGACATCGTTGCCAGAAAGTCTGCCAATCTAACCAGATTGGCTCATCTGTCTTGGTTTTGGCGATTACCTGTTGCAGAGCAATATTAATCTGCTGTTCTTGATTTGCTGATACATTTAGCTTCGAATCTGCCGATAACTCCTCTTGAATTTCGGCGATCGCCTCTTCCATTTCTGCCAAGGGTGATTTTGCCCACTTAACCAATAACCACCGCCACAGGGTGAAAATTACTACCACCACTCCCCAAATCCAGTTCAAACCCCAGTCGTGAATTTGCGAACCTGCTGCCACCAATAAAAAAATAACGATTGTTGCGATCGGCAACACTAGAACTACTATTTGCCAGGGTTTGATACTTACCATGATGAATTTGCTTTTGCACTACTTTTATCCTAGCGATATTTGACTACTGCAACATCAAAGCTACTTGTTTGGCAAAATAAGTCAAAATCAAATCTGCCCCTGCCCGTTTCATACTGGTCAGAGTTTCTAAAATTACTTGCTTCTCATCAATCCAGCCTTGCTGTGCGGCAGCTTTAATCATGGCATATTCCCCACTCACGTTATAAGCAGCAACGGGTAAGTTGGTATATTCTTTAAGGCGATAAATTATATCTAAATAAGCTAAGGCTGGTTTGACCATTACCATGTCTGCACCTTCAGCAATATCCAAAGCTACTTCTTTAATTGCCTCTCGGCTATTAGCAGGATTCATTTGATAGGTTTGTTTGTCGCCAAATTGGGGGGCAGATTCTAAAGCATCGCGAAAAGGGCCATAATAGGCTGAGGCGTATTTAGCCGAATAAGCTAGAATGCCCACATCAAAGTAACCAGCAGCATCTAAACCCTGGCGAATTGCTCCTACTCTACCATCCATCATATCGGAAGGGGCGACCAGATCTGCACCTGCTTCTGCTTGAGAGACTGCTTGTTTAACCAGTACTTCTACCGTGTCATCGTTAAGGATTTTGCCGTCTTTGACGATGCCATCATGACCATAGGTAGAAAAAGGGTCGAGTGCCACATCGGTAATAACGGTAATTTGAGGAATTTCTTGTTTAATTGCCCTTACAGTACGTTGAACTAAACCATCAGGATTATAGCTTTCTGTACCTTGGTTATCTTTTTTGTCTGTAGCGATTAGAGGAAATAAAGCGATCGCATTTATTCCCAAATTAGCAGCATCAGCTATTTCTTTGAGGAGTAAATCGAGAGAATAGCGATAAATTCCAGGCATCGAAGGGATTTCTGCTTGTTGGCTTTCTCCTTCGGTGACAAAGACGGGATAAATCAAATCGTTAACCGTTAACTGGTTTTCCTGTACCATACGGCGCAAAGATTCGGTACGACGGAGGCGACGAGGGCGGTGGAGTAAAGAGAGATGTTTAGCGTTTTGCTGGTTAGAAGTCATAAAGCCTCATTACTATCTGGCTAATTAGAATGATAATCATTATTATATAGAGGCATGGATAATCATTATCATTATTTTTAGCGAGTGAAATTACCCAACTATATAGACATAGCGATTATTGGGGCAGGAGTTCAGGCACTTACTTTAACGACTCACTTGTTACAAAAAAGCGCGAAGCACTATTGTAAATTCCTGGTTTTCGATCCCAGTCAAACTTGGATGAGTCAATGGCAAGAGCAATTTGCAGCCCAACAGATTTCTTATCTTCGTTCTCCTGCCGTCCATCATCCCGATCCCAATCCTTATGAATTAAGAAGATTTGCCGAACATAGAGATCGGGAATTGTTTCCACCTTACGACAGACCAGGAACAGAATTATTTAACGATTTTTGTAGTGAAGTAATTCGTCGCTGGAAGTTATCAGATAAGGTTTATCGAGCAAAAGTCAGTCAGATTCTACCAATTAAACACGCTTCCCGTTCTCGTTTTCAATTAGTTCTAAATACGGGAGAAACTATAATTGCCCGTAGAGTGATACTGGCTACAGGAAGTGGTGAAATTCAACTTCCCGATTGGGTAGATAGAATTGCATCAGATTATCCCTTGGATAAATTATGTCATTCCCAACAGGTAAATTTACAACGGCTTAATTTAACAGGGGAACGTATTTTAATTATTGGTGGTGGCTTAACTAGCGGACATTTAGCTAAAGGTGCGATAAATCTGGGTGCAACTGTTACCTTGATGACCAGAAAGCAATTACAATCGAAAATCTTTGATGCCGATCCTGGTTGGTTAGGTCCTAAATATCTTAAAGACTTTCACGCCGAAAGCGATTGGTATGAGCGTTATCAGCGAATTCAACAAGCCCGTAATGGAGGTTCAATGACTCCTGAGATGATGTTGCAATTAAGCTTATCTGCTAATGAAGGCAAAATTATGATTGATGAATGCTGTCAAGTCAGCGACGCACATTGGCAAGATAATCTTTGGCAGGTTCGTTGTCATGATGGTAACAAACATCAATTCAACCGTATCTGGTTGGCGACTGGTACGAGATTTAATGTTATGGAGCATCCCTTGTTACAAGACGTACTAGAAACTTATCCCACAGAAATAGTTAACGGCTTACCCGTACTAGATGATTATTTGCGTCTACCCAAGTCGAATTTTTTTATTATGGGTGGTTTAGCTGCCTTACAAATTGGCCCTGTAGCCAGAAATATCGGTGGTGGGAAAATGGCTTGCGATCGCATTGTACCAGCAATTGTTAAACCTAGTTTGGCGATCGGGTGATTTTTTCGTTGTACATTTTGTTTTTTCGGCTAAAAGCTTATTGACACTTAGGAAATATGTCTCTAATAATTGATTTGGCGTATTGTGAAGTCAACTAAAACTTAATGCACATTGAACCCACCTACACTTCAGTCGGTAGTCTTTTCCAGTATAGACCCATGTTTTTTATTCCTAAATATCAAAGGGCATACGCATGGGATTCTGAATCTCTCTCAGATTTTATAAAAGATTTAAAAAACTGTTTTGATAAAAGACAATCGGATTCACCTATTAATCACTTTTTTGGTGGTGTTCTCAGCGTAAAACATTATGTATCTGGTGCAGTTAACCAACATGAGTATGAAATCATAGATGGTCAACAAAGAATTGCTACTTTTATTTTATTAGTTAATCGTATTATCAAAAATTATGAAGACCTATTATCGTATGTTCAAGATTCAGGTAATTCAGAGAATACATCAATAATTGAAGGAAGGATCAAATTATTAAAGCCAAGATTTATTGTATTTGATTTAATTTGCAATAGTGAATCAAATTAGTTCAATCACCTTTTCGATAGTGATAGCGAGCTTGCAGAAAATAAACGCGATCGCCTTTCACTTTATAAACTAAGTAATGTTCCAAGTCGATACGACGCGACCAAGTCTCAGAAGCTGTATATTCCAAAGGCGATGTTGGTAAGATTTATTCTCGATCGCATAATATTTCGTGATGCAAGATCCCACAGATAAGCGAAGTAACTCGTATCTTGTACCATTGAACTAAATAAAATAGAATAACCAGCTACTCTCTCCACTAATAACTATGACTACAGCAACCAATCAAACTCAACTCAACTCTAGTATTGGCGGAACAAAGAATGTTTACCACTGGAATTTTTTAGACAAACAATATCAAGTCGTCTATGAAACTATCGGACAGGGAAACCCTGTTTTGTTACTTCCTGCATTTAGTACGGTTTCCAGTCGCACAGAAATGAAAGGTATTGCTAGTATACTGGCTACACAATATGAAGTGACGGTTTTAGATTGGTTGGGGTTTGGCGAGTCTCAATGTCCACCTGTGGATTATAATCCCGTATTATTTCAGCAGTTGTTGGGAGATTTTAGTAAATCAGTTTTTAATAGCCCAATTATCTTTATTGCTGCGGGTCATGCTGCTGGATACGCCTTAAAATTTGCACAGGATAACCTAGATATAGTTTCTAAACTAATTTTAATTGCTCCCACTTGGCAAGGGCCTTTAAGAGTTATGGGTTTACCAGATAGCATGAGAAATGGCGTTAAAAACCTGGTGCGATCGCCTGTTATCGGACAAGGGTTATACTATCTCAACACTACCCCTTCCTTTCTCCGCTTCATGTACAAACGTCACGTCTATGTGGATGAAAGTAAACTAACCCCTGAGTTTATCGCCCAAAAACACCAAATAACTTCCAAAGAGGGTGCGAGATATGCCCCTGCTGCCTTTGTTACTGGTGCGATCGATCCTGTGAATAATAGAGAGGAGTTTTTGCAGCTTCTAGAATCTGTATCAACACCCGTATCAATCATTCTTGCAGAAAATGCACCACCCAAATCGAAAGCCGAAATGTTAGCAATGGCAGAATTAGAACAAGTGCAAACAGTCAGATTACCTGGAACTTTAGGTATTTATGAAGAGTATCCTCAAGCGGTAACAGAAGCGATTCATAAGTTTCTTTAAGCGATTGCCTTTTATCCCCCTGCTGTTATTGATAGAGTATATTTATTAATCATTTAGATCATGAGCGATTGATTATCATTAAAGCAGAGCCATGAAACTTTCTGAAATTGATGTTAACAACTTATCACCAAGTCAAATAACTCAAATATTATTTGGCTTTGTTGAAGATGATAAAAAACAAGGAGATTGTATTTTTACATTGGGTGGAAGAGGTATTGAAAGAGTACATAAAGCTGTAGAATTATTCAATTTAAAACGTGCAGATTATATTCTATTTTCTGGTGGTTCGGGATATGGTAAATACACTTACCCTTTGTCATGGACAATGCGAGATAATGCTGTAAAGCTTAACGTTCCAGAAGACAAAATTTTAGTTGAAGATCGTTCAAATCATTCCAAAGATGGCGTGATCGCATCTTTATTTACATTAGAAGATAAATTTGGGATTCATCGGATTAAAAATATTTTGGTTATTAGCACTCCTTGGAACTACAGAAGAGCAATGTTGACTCTCAAGACATATTATCCTAAATGGATAAAATATACCTGGTGTCCAGCCAACTATAAACAACATCAACCTGATAATTGGTGGAAATATCCTGAAGCTCACGGCTATGTAATGAAAGAGATAACCAATCTAGTAAAATATGTTCGTGAGGGACAGTTGATGGATGTCGAAGTTGAAATTTAATTATCGCAAAAAATTTATTACGAGACTTTATAAATCATTTGAATACAGCAATATTTTATGTTTGGTAATTATTGATTACACTTAATTGACAATAGTTTTCTAGATAAAATTTGTGTTAAAAGTTCATACCCCTGTTCGTTAAAATGTACACCATCTCTTGTTTTGAGAAACCTGGAGTAATCTAAATCTGCTCGCATTAAGGACCACAAATTACAAAAATGGCAACTTGTCAAATATGCAACATTGGTGGCAACTTGAACATATTTTTCTAGTTTTTCCATTGTCACAAAATTAGAATTAGGAAAAACTTTTTTACGTGCTGACAAAAGAGCTTGATTAATTGGTGGTGAACTAATAAGCAGTGTTTTTTCAGGTGTAATTTGCTTGATAATTGAAGACAAGTTATGTTCGTATTCTTTAATGTCAATTCCTTTGTTCTCACTAGCATCAGCCGTACCAAGCAGTACTGTAACTAAATCTGGAGAATAATCCAAAACATCACTTCTTAGTCTACCTAGTGCGCCTCTAGTATTATCTCCTGGAACACCTGAATTAATAATAGTCCAATTGGGTAAAGCTTGTTTTAGTCTGGGAACGAGTTTCAATATTCCATTAGGATCTTTTTCTTTGGCTGTAATGCTGTCTCCTAGACAAATAAGCTTGGGCATCGTTAATAAACTCGTACAACTAACTACATAGTAATAAATTTTAAAGCCATAACTATTTTTAACCAATGAGATCGATTATCATTATCTAAAAGAGCTTAGGAATTACATTATGGTAGCGACAACCAACAACACCGTACCCGTCACTGTACTAACTGGATATCTAGGTGCAGGAAAAACGACTCTCCTCAATCGCATACTGACTCATGAACACGGTAAGAAAGTAGCAGTAATCGTTAACGAGTTTGGAGAAGTGGGCATTGATAATCAACTGGTAATTGATGCCGATGAAGAAATCTTTGAGATGAATAATGGCTGTATTTGCTGTACAGTGCGTGGAGATTTAATTCGGATTATCAGTAACTTAATGAAACGTCGTCATAAGTTCGATCATTTGGTCATCGAAACGACTGGTTTAGCCGATCCTGCCCCTGTAATTCAAACCTTTTTTGTCGATGAGGATATGAAAGATAAGATTGCTTTAGATGCAGTGGTTACGGTAGTTGATGCCAAACATATCCAACAACATTGGGATGCCGATGAAGCCCAAGAACAAATTGCCTTTGCCGATGTGATTCTCCTCAATAAAACCGATCTGGTTAGTCCTGAAGAATTAGCAGATTTAGAAAGCAAAATTCAAGGGATGAATAAGATGGCAAAAATCTATCGGACTCAAAATTCTGAATTATCGATGGATGCCTTATTAGGAGTACAAGCATTCGATCTAGATCGCGCTTTGGAAATCGATCCTGAATTTTTAAACGAAGATGCCCACGAACACGATGAGACAGTAAAATCTTTTGCCATAGTGGAATCTGGAGAACTAGACGGACAAAAACTAAATAATTGGTTGAGTAACCTACTACAAACTAAAGGGGTAGATATCTTTCGCATGAAAGGCATTTTAAATATTGCTGGAGAAGATGAGCGATTTGTATTCCAGGGAGTACATATGCTACTTGATGGGAAACCAGACCGCCCTTGGAAAAAAGGTGAAACCCGTAAGAATGAATTAGTATTTATCGGTCGCAATCTAGATGAGGCACAACTGCGAGAGGACTTTAAGCAATGTTTGGTGTAGGCACAAAGGGGAAAGTCTTATTTCAACAGCAGTGGCAGGGTAGTCTCTCAGAATATGTTACAGCAGTAGCCTGGTCGCCTGATGGTCTATTAGCTGCTAGTTCGGCTGCGGGAGAAGTAGTTTTATGGCAAGATGGCAACCTGCTTAATTTATTACCTGCGGGATTAGCATCAATCGACTGCCTGGCTTTTTCCGCCGATGGCAAGTTTCTCGCTGCTGGTGGACAAAATGGTCAAGTTAGAGTCTGGGAGGTGTTATCTAATAATCTTGTAGAAGATCGAGCAAATTTAATCGTCACATTAGATAATGCAGCGAAATGGATAGATAAACTAAGTTGGCATCCTACTTGTAATCAATTAGCTTTTAGTTTAGGGCGTTACGTACAAATATGGGATGCGAATATACAAACAGTAATTACAACTCTACCGTTTGCCAATTCCTCTGTCTTAGATTTAGCTTGGCAACCGAATGGAACAAATATTGCGATCGCCGGTGACGGTGGAATCAAAGTATGGTCTACTCAAGATTGGGATGATGATCCCTATTTAATTGAAATGCCATCGGCTAGCATTGTTACTGCTTGGTCTGGGGATAGTAAATATATTGCTTCTGGTAATTTAGACAATACCATCACTGTTTTAGAATACGGTAGTTCTCATCCTTGGGTGATGCGGGGTTTTCCTGGTAAGATTTCCAATTTAACTTGGTCGCAACCATTGTTAAATAACACGCCTTTACTAGCAGCATCAAGTGTAGAGGGAATTGCTGTCTGGAAAAAAGCAGTGAAGGATGAGGATGGCTGGAATGCCAATATTTTAACTGTACACGACGGTAGAATTAAGGCTTTAGAGTTTCACCCTCGTAGTTTATTACTCGCTTCAGCTGCTGATGATGGCTGGTTGGTTTTGTGGACAACAGCTAAACAAGTAGGGCAAATATTAGAAGGTGCTAGGGATGGTTTTGCTTGTCTGGCTTGGGATCAAGAGGGGAAGCAGTTAGCTGCTGGCGGACAGGATGGGGAGTTGATTATTTGGTCGGAGTCTAAGCGCGGTAAAGGTTTTGGATGATTTGAATTAGAGATTTGCGATCGCGGAGGATGGACGGAGTCCAATCGCCTTATAACAAAACAATTAGCCATACAATAATTGATTATTAATTTCTTCAACTGTCAACGCACTGACTAAAATACCGAGCGTTGGTAAATGAAGGTATGATAAATAAGAAGCGATTAGGCTGCGCCTACCCTGCGGATCGCTCTTTAAGGAAAATTATTTTCTACATAAGTAACATAATGGTTCGGACATTTTTAATTACATTCAGAATGTAAGGCATTCTCAACTTACCATGTAAATTTAGTATTAGTATGATGTTGAACTGTGACAAATGCATATTCTGGAAACTTCTCGACTAACATTGCGGTATATTACTTCCCGTGACGCCGAAGCTTTAATGACAATCTTAGGGGATGCAGAAGTAATGCGATTTTCGATTATTGGCATCCATAGTTCCAAACAAATTAAACAGTTTATTGAACAGAGATTAATATCTTACTTAGAATATGGTTTTGGTTTATATGCCTTGGTACATAAACAAAATCAAGAACTAATCGGCTACTGTGGTTTTTTTATTCAATCTATTGAGCAGCAAAAAGAAGTTGAAGTAGGCTATCGTTTAGCTAAAAAATATTGGGGACAGGGACTGGCAACCGAAGCAGCTAAGGCGGTTGTGGAGTATGGACAGCAGAGATTTAACTTTCGGCGTTTTGTTTGTTTGATTGAAATAAAAAATAATCGTTCAATTCGTGTTGCTCAAAAACTAGGTATGAAACTAGAGAAAAAGATCATTTATCATGGCTTAAATGTCGCAATGTATAGCTTGGATTGTTAATCAGAGCGATCGCCTTTAGTTTAAGCAACGTTCTGATGTTTATTTAACCATAAGGATTGAATCTTAGATTCTTCAGCATTTTTATCAATTGCCTGTAACAAGAGATAATTTAAAATCGTCCGCAGAGCAATGATTGCCGCTAGTTGACCAAGCTCGTTCCAAGATGGTGTAATCGTTGTCTTTAAGATACTTCCTCCTAGTAAGAAACTTAAGCCCAGAGAAAAACCATAACCTAATTCTAGGCGACTTCCTTGAAAGGCGATCGCTGAACTATAACTAGTAAAAATATGTTTGCTATAAATAATTAAAGCTTTAGCTATGCCAATAACGATGACAAATAGTGCTAACAACTGACACAAACTAACTACCCAGTCATTAAGAGTGCTGACGATCTGGACAAACATTGATTTTACCTTGCTACAAATCTTACCAATCTAAACTAAATTGCGATCTGTGAGAATTTCATAGCCCTCTTTGGTGACTAAAACTGTATGTTCAAACTGTGCCGAGAGGTTATTATCTACCGTAACTACCGTCCAGCGATCGCGTAACACTCTGGTATGCTTAGAACCTGCGTTGAGTATGGGTTCAATTGCTAGGGTCATTCCTTCTTGTAGCTTGACGTTGGGTATCCATTTCGTACGGTGGTTAAATACTGAAGGTGCTTCATGGAGATTCTTACCCACACCATGACCAGTATACTGTTCTACTACACTGTAACCATGAGCTTTTACGTGGTCTTCTACTGCTCCAGCGATATCTAATAGATGATTACCTGCTTTTACCTGTTCAATCCCTTTATATAATGCTTCTTCAGCAACCTTAATTAATTTGGCAGCATCTGATGCTACTTTATCCCCAACGGCAATAGTAATACAAGAATCACCATGAAAGCCATCGCAATAAGCACCCGTGTCTACTTTTAATACATCCCCACGACGAAGTACTTTCTTAGCATTAGGAATACCATGTACTACCTCATTATTGACGCTAGCACAGATGGAAGCAGGAAAACCGTAATATCCTTTGAAACTGGGTGTTGCGCCCATTTCTCGTATCCGCCGCTCGGCATATTCGTCTAGATCTGCGGTGGTCATGCCTGGCTTGGTTAGTGCCTCAATCTCTTTTAATACTGTGGCAACAATTTTGCCAGAGCGACGCATCTTCTCTATTTCAGGTGCAGATTTAGTCTTGATGCCGCGAGGCTTGCGATTGAGTGAGGGCAGTCCATTTGCTGTGTCGGAGTCTGATTTATTTTTTGACTTGGGAAAGAGAAGATTGGTAAGTATGTTCATTAAAGATGTTTAATCTGACTGAGATTGCTGTTAAATTTCTTGCACGATCAAAGGTTGAATGCCTTTATAATTATAGCCTTGTGCTACACCACCAGAGTGTTGAGGAAATTCGCTGCCAACCGTTGTTGAGCAAAGTTTTAGCCAGCAAGGATTTGCAGTATTCATCTTTCTTCATTTACCAAGACAGCTACTTCCTGATTCAGGCGCTCCCCTACTTCATCATTAGCTACATCTAAATCGTAATCCATTTGTAATCCCAGCCAAAATCGTGGCGACATATTAAAATAACGTGCTAGGCGAAGAGCTGTATCTGCTGTAACTCGCCGCTTAGCGTGAACGATTTCGTTAATACGCCGTGCTGGAACTCGTAGAGCTAGAGCGATTTGATTTTGACTAAGATTCATTGGTTTTAGAAATTCTTCTAAAAGAATCTCACCAGGATGAACTGGCATTAGCTTGTTTTTATTCATTCTTCTACCTCAATGATAATCAACGATCTCTACGTCTGAAGCTTCGCCGTCTTGCCATTTAAAGCAAATCCGCCATCGATCGTTAACTCGAATACTGTATTGGCCTTTTTTTTGAATTCACTTACGCTCATTATAAGCAGCGTAGACCCCTTGGACGTTATACCAGTTAAGAAAGATCCTCGCTACTTGTTCGGCTAATTGAGGTTTACCTTGTTTAATTAACCAGCTTAATACTGGTTGTAAAGTACGTTCATTGAGCGTACCACCGATAGATAATATACCCCAAAGAAGACGATGTAAAACTGTCATTTGGATCATCATTTTGACATCAAGGGTGGGATGTTTGTTGTAGAAGATTACTCCCATTTTTCCTCTTTGGATTTCTTGGTCGATCATCTTGGGAATCTGCTCTAAACTAAAGGCAGGATGCCAATGATATCCAACCGCTTGGGGACATTTAATTAGTTTTAAATCGAGTTTTTTTAGCCGTACTCCTAACTCTAAATCTTCCCAGCCATAAAGTTGAAAACCTGTATCAAATAATCCTACTTGTTCTAACCATTTACGTGAGATAGCAACATTACCAGTCGCAAAGTAAGCTGCGGAAAAATCTGTGATTTTATAAGGCTCAGAAGTTGGATTGTCGAAGTTATTGGTATTAATTACTGCCCCATAAGTAAACAGGCGATCGCTGTTTAAATCTTGTTTTCCTTGAAGCAAAGCATCGGCATGAGATTGCAGAAAAGTTGCGGTAACCACTAAATCGCTATCGATAAAAATTATGGTATCACCAACGGCATTTTCTACCCCTAAATTTCTGGCTGCAGCAGCACCTTGATGATTCTGTTCAATAACTTTTACATGAGGCAAATTAGCCTGGTTTTCTGCTACCCAAATGACTGTGCGATCGCTTGAACCATCATCCACCAAAATGACTTCATAACCTTTAATTTTACTATCAGTTAATTCCTGTTTTTCTAGAGCAACAAGACATTTTTGCAGTATTGGTAACCGATTGTAGGTAGGAATGATGACACTAATATACATTTGAACAAAAGCTAAAAGCAAAAGACAGTATAACCATAGATGCTCTGCTTTTAATCAGCAATGACAATTCCTTAAACACGATTCATTTTTTCCAGCAAAACCTCAATTATTGGCGCGTCGTCACTACTAGGATTAAGTTTAAGATAGTATTCTAGGTCAAGAATTGCTTCAGACCAACGATTGAGTTGATAATATAGTAAACCGCGATCGCGAATTTCGGCTGTCTTTTCGGGATTTATTTTGAGAATGGCGCTCATCGTTGATAAAGCCTTGTCTATTTCTCGGCGATGAAGATAGATCAATTTGAGATTATTGAGCATTCTCGCTAAGATCTCTTTATTACTAACAGGCGCTAACCAAGCAGGATCGAGCTTAAACTTTTGGGGATAAGCTTCATTTAATCTTTGCTGACAGTCGGCTTCAAACAGAATTTCACCACGATTATAAGGATCGACAAAAATGCCCGCATGTTCAAATTCGGGGCGAATTAAAAAGTGTCCTGGTAAACCTACTCCCTGCATGGGAAAGTTTAAACGTTCAGCGATCGCTAAATAAACTATCGATAGGCTAATGGGAATTCCTAGTTTACGGTCGAGTACTAGATGCAAGAAGCTATTATCAGGATCGTAATAGTTTTTTTGATTTCCTTTTAAGCCCAAGGTATCGAATAAATATCGACTAATCGTTTGAATGACTTTTAAAGGATAACGTTCAATGGGAAGCCGTGCTTCAATTTCGGCAGCAATAGTATCTAAAGCTGCTAAATATACTTGAGGCTCTAAATCAGGGTATTCTGCTTGAGCCAAATATAGAGACGCTTTAGCTAAATCTATCTCTGGCTGGTTTAATTCCTGATAGAAATTATGCCATTGTAATTGGTTATCCATCGGGGTAATAAATAGTTTCTATATTCCGCTCTAGTCATCATAGTATTTTTTCCGTAAATATACCGAGTAGCAATTAACAATTATTGCCTCACAAAAATGTCCAGCAGGATATCCGAAGAGGTATACTTTAGCGCAATGTGACTTTCCCGTAGCGTTACTAGGCTTGCTTAATCGACAAACCAACCCGCTTTAATTTCTCATTGACTTCTAATACTCTAACTTTAATCACCTGACCAACTTTTACTACTTCATTGGGATCGCTAACAAAGCGATCGCACAGTTGAGAAATATGTACCAAACCATCTTGATGTACTCCCACATCAACAAATGCTCCAAAGTTAACTACATTGGTCACAACGCCTTCTAACACCATTCCTACCCGTAAATCACTAATTTCGGCAATATCTGCTTGAAAAGTGGCGTATTGAAATTGCTCTCTGGGATCTCGTCCTGGCTTTTTCAATTCGGCGATCGCATCTCGTAGAGTAGGCAAACCCACACTGTCCGTAACAAATTCTTGGAGATCGAGGCTGTTTAGGCGATCGCTAGCTTGGGTAAGACGATCTAAAGATACCCCCAGGGTATCGGCTATTTGCTCAATTACAGGATAACTTTCAGGATGGACGGCTGTATTATCCAAGGGATTATTACCGTTACGAATGCGGAGAAAGCCCGCAGCTTGTTCATAAGTTTTTTTGCCCAATTTGGTTACTTTCAGCAGTTCCTGACGATTATTAAAAGCTCCATTATGATTACGATATTCGACAATATTGTTAGCAATCGTTCGGGAAATTCCTGATACAAAAGTCAGCAATTCTTTGGATGCTGTATTGAGATCTACCCCTACATAATTCACGCAGCTTTCTACAGTTGCTTCTAACTTTTGTTTGAGCAGCTTTTGATCTACATCATGTTGATACTGCCCCACTCCAATAGATTTGGGATCTATTTTGACTAATTCAGCTAAGGGATCTTGTAATCTTCGACCAATACTAACTGCACCCCTGACAGTTAGATCGAGATCGGGAAATTCTTCTCTTGCCACATCACTAGCAGAATAGATCGATGCGCCAGATTCATTAACAATTACTTTGATTGGTTGTGATTTGATTTCCCGCAAAACTTCCCCAACAAACTGATCTGTTTCTCGCGAGGCTGTACCGTTGCCGATCGCAATTAATTCAATCTGATATTGACTAATTAAATCCTTAATCGTTTGCGCCGCCTGTTTTCTTTTACCTTCTCCCGTATGGGGAAAAATGGCTTGATATTGCAAAAACTTACCTGTATCTGACAACACCACCACCTTACACCCTGTACGAAAGCCTGGGTCGATCGCCAGAGTCGGTTTTCTGCCCGCAGGAGATGTTAACAGCAGGTTACGGAGATTAGCTTCAAAGGTTTGAATTGATTCTAAGTCGGCATACTTTTGGCGATCGCTTCTTACTTCTCGAATTAACGAAGGTTTTAACAAACGATTAAATGCATCTTTGAGCATTGTTTGGTAAAATCTTTTTATACTCGGACTTTGTGTGCAAATTTCTTTTCTTTCTAAATAAGACAGCACCTCAGCCTCATCAAAGGTAATATCGACAGTCAAAATCCCTTCAGATTCACCCCGATACAGAGCCAAGACATTATGAGGGGGAATCTTGCTGACGCCATAGCTATAGTTGCGATACATTTCATATTTGGTAGTCCCTTCAGGATAATCGCCTTTAATTTGCGAGGTAAATAGCCCCTTTTGAAAGAGATATTCGCGCAAATAAGCTCGAAAATCCGCATGATCGGCTACCTGCTCGGCTAAGATATCTGCTGCTCCTGCTAAAACCTGTTCTGCTGTCTCTAATTCTTGTTCTGCCGATATATACTTGCTTGCTTCGGCATCTAAAGATATTTGGGATACTTGAGGCTTATTATTGAGAGCAATCCAGTCTGCCAGAGGTTCTAATCCTCTTTCCTTAGCAATAGTAGCCCTGGTGCGTCGCTTAGGCTTATAGGGCAGATACAGATCCTCTAATTCCGTGCGATTGAAACATACTGCTATTTTTGCCTTGAGTTCGATGGTTAATTTGCCTTGAGACTCAATCTCCTCAATTACTTTTACTTTACGCTTAATTAGCTCATCCAGATAGGTATATCGTTCAAAAATATTCCTTAGCTCTACTTCGTCCAGTGAACCAGTTTGTTCCTTACGATAGCGGGCAATAAATGGTACTGTCCCCCCTTCAAGCCAGAGGTCTAGAGCATTATTAATGTTGCGGGGAGATAAAGCAAACTCTTGAGCGATCAGTTGTCGAATGTCAGTCATAAAAGATTAGAATACATCGCACGAAACAAGTTTGATTATATATATTTCTCCTCTAAGAGTGGGGAATATCTGGAAGTCAGAAGTAACATTGCGCTAAAGTATACACCTTCGGACGGATATCCTGCTGGACAAGAAGAGCATAATACAAGACCAAAGTTTAGGTAAGGTAGGCATTGCCTACTCTACCTAAAAAGCAACTATAGTCATTTTAATTAATTTCCCTATGGTTACTTTGTATTAATGATGATGGTGAATTTTACTTGTTACTTGTTACTTGCTACTTCGTTATAAGATCCACTGGTTGCTATTTGAAATGACTATATATTATATCCAAGGGAAAAACGATGTCGAGCGAGAATGTCACTGAGTGAGGTGATGACCAGATTAGACCTAAGTATTAAACGTGAATTATAAAACTGCTCGTTTTAAATAAGGCTGAAGCACATCAGGAACTTTAACAGTACCATCTGCCTGCTGGTAGTTCTCCAAAACTGCTGCCATAGTCCGACCAATCGCTAATCCCGAACCGTTTAAAGTATGAACATATTGTGTCCCTTTTTGTCCTGCCTGTTTAAAGCGAATATTTGCTCGACGCGCCTGAAAATCGCGAAAGTTAGAACAGCTAGAAATCTCTCGATACATTCCCGCAGCAGGTAACCAAACTTCTAGGTCATAGCATTTTGCAGCCCCAAAACCAATATCTCCAGTACATAGTTCTAAAACACGATAGGGGAGTTTTAAAGCTTGCAGGATTGCTTCAGCGTTGGCGACTAAAGCCTGATGTTCGGCATCGGAGGTTTCAGGCGCAACTATTTTCACCAATTCCACTTTATTAAACTGGTGTAGTCTAATTAAGCCTCTACTATCTCTGCCTGCACTACCCGCTTCTCTTCTAAAACAAGGAGTATAAGCACAGTGGCGGATTGGTAATTCTGTCTCTTCAATAATTTCATCTCGATATAGATTAGTTACAGGTACTTCAGCCGTGGGGGTTAGCCACAAATCATCGTTGCTGCATAGAAAACTATCTTCCGCAAACTTGGGTAGCTGACTCGTACCCTGAAGAGAAACGCTGTTAACCAAGACAGGAGGCATTACCTCCAGATATCCCGCTGCGATTTGTGTATCTAGCATAAAGCTAATCAAGGCTCGTTCTAAAGCTGCCCCCGCACCGACTAAATTAACAAAGCGACTTTGAGCTACTTTTACCGCGCGTTTAAAATCGAGGATGCCAAGTTGTTCGCCAATTTCCCAATGAGGCAATACCTTCTGGTTACCAGTAATATATTCATCTCCCCAACGTTTGATTTCTACGTTTTCTTCCTCTCCTTTTCCTAGTGGAGTAGACTCATCAGGTAGGTTAGGTAATTCTAAAAGCAGCGCTTCAATCTTGGCTTTTAATTCCTTTTCTTGGGGTTCTAATTCACCCAATTTTGTTTTAATCTCATTTCCTTCTGTCTTAAGCTGGGCAATCTCTTCTCCCTGGGGGTTGCCACCCTGAGCAATTTTTTGACCAATCAGTTTGCCGATTTCGTTGCCTCTGGCGCTGAGTTGACTACGGCTGGTTTCCAATTCCCGTGAAGCTTGGTCTAATGAGACAATGGGTTGAATATCATAATTACCGTGGCGACGATTAATCAATTCTTGAACTTGCTTGGGATTGTTTCTGATTAGTTTGAGGTCTAACACCGCTTTAATTTCTAATTCGTTGGCTTCTTTTTCTTTATGTTAGGATATCTCGTTTCCGTTTTTTTTGGCTGATTAATAGGAATTGCTGCCTACCCAATCAAGAAATATCAATGTTTAATGATAGATGATAAATATTTTCACCCCATAGACTCAGATTATGTCCGCAGGGTCATTCAAACAAGATGGTTTAAACTGGCGCATCAATTTAATTAAGCAAAGGTTTGGTGAATGGATGGAATATCAAACCTCTCAATTAAATCCTAATTGGGACTTAGAATCTTTTCAATCGACGCTACTATGGCAAATTATCAAATTTTGCCTCTGGTCAATGATCGCCGTCTTGCTGGTTTGGATTACGTGGCAACTGTGGTTATTATTGCGTGTCTATTGGAAGCGCTGGCAAAAAACAAACGATCGCCATCCAGTAATTATCCCGACTCATACAACTCAACTATCCGCAGCAGATTGGGTAGAGCGATCGCAATCTGCCAGAATAGACGGCAACTATCGTCAGGCAATCTTTTGTCTTTATCAGGCAATGTTAGAGCGATTGAACGAACGGGGAATAGTTCCCACTCAGTTAAGTCTCACGGATGAAGAATATCGGCGATCGCTCTTGAAAATTCCTGTTGCTCCTTTGAATCCCTACGAATTATTATTATC
The DNA here is from genome assembly GCF_003003995.1 of Pleurocapsa sp. CCALA 161. Taxonomy (GTDB): domain Bacteria; phylum Cyanobacteriota; class Cyanobacteriia; order Cyanobacteriales; family Xenococcaceae; genus Waterburya. The sequence continues at coordinate 35,430 of NZ_PVWF01000022.1, forward strand.
AACTCACCAAAGACTCTGTTTTAGCCAAGCAGAAGCAGATCGCGCTTTATTTGAAGAGTGTCAGCAAGCTTACCAACAAATTGAGAATTAGTAGTCAAACAGTCATGCCAAATTTTCGTCAACGCAAATGGTTATGGATAGGAATTGCGATCGCGGTAATTATTATTTTAACTTTAGTTGCTGCACCTAATAGTAGTGGTCGCAAAAACGACAGTGGTTCGACTTATGGGAGGGGTCCTGATGGTTATGGCGCTTGGTATGAATATATGACCAAAAAAGAAATTCCCATTGAGCGTTGGCGTAAACCTTTTGCGCAGTTAATTGAAGAGAATGTTCAAGATGCTACCTATCTCAAGATTTTGAGCAAGAGCGATTATTTATTAGGTTTTATCGACGTATCTTCAATGGAATTAGACTGGATCAGTCAAGGGAATACTCTAGTCGTGATCGGTAAGTATGAAGCGGTTACGGCTGCACCCTTTATCAGTTCAATTCCCTATCGCCAGGAAACTTTATCGAATAATCAAATTAAAATAGCCACTACTCGTCGTTTCCAACAGGGGAATCAAGACCAAAGTATTCTCCAAGATCGTTATGGTGCAGTAGTTTGGCAAGAAACAATCGGCAAAGGAAAAATTATTTACTGTACGACTCCCTATTTAGCTGCTAACGCTTATCAAGACAATCTCGACAATTATCAATTTTTGGCAGATTTAGTTGATGATCATCAAGCTATCTGGGTAGATGAATATATTCATGGTTATAAAGACAAAGAAACCATTGCTGAAGAACAACAGACTGATATTCTCAGTTATTTGGCTCAAACTCCTTGGTTTTTCTTTTTGATTCAAACAGTCTTGATCGGCATAGTTGCTGCTATAAGTGCCTTTCGCCGTTTTGGACTGCCCAATAACTCTAAAATGGCGATCGCCGATAATAGTACTGCCTATATTGATGCTTTAGCAGGAGTCTTAGAGAAAGCCAATAGTACTGATTTTGTCGTAGAAGCGATCACCAAAGATGAACAGCGCAAGTTGCAACAAGCTTTAGGGTTGGGTAAGTCTTTAGTAGACGAGGAAACTTTACTAGCAGCCTATAAACAGCAGCGAGGAGAAACAGAAGTAGATTTAAGTCAGTTATTACGGGTTAGTGATGCTAGTAAAAAAATTAGTGATGCTCAATTGATTACCTGGATTCAAAAGTGGCAGAAATTAAATCAAAGTAATTAAGCTTTAAGCTTGCTGCCATAGCGCACGTATCTCATTATCAGCAATACATTTTGCCACATTCTCTATTTGCTCAGGAGATATTTCGTCTTTGGTTGCCCTAAATACTCTTTTAGGCTAAAACTATTTAGCAGCAAAAAACTCGTCTGAAAGTCATACTTATAGATATTTGAGCGCCATACCACATATATCATTCTGGCTCTAACTTCTGATAGATCTAGAAAGCGATCGCATTTTGTCTCACCCTAAGATACGGAGAAATTTTTGGTTAGAGAATAGAGCGATCGTCATACGTTAATTTTTAAGAAAATATTTATGTTTTTCCCTTTGCAGCACATAATCTAAATGCTATTTTCATTTTCAGTACATTTTTGTACTGCAATATAGTTGACATTGCAATTTAAATTCTATATTATTTACTCATATCAAACTGCAATAGTAAAATACTAATCAAACTAGTAAGATTGCAAACGCCTTCACAAACTAGAGGCATTTGGTATTGGACTCAATTTAATTTCTAGACTAAATAAATTTTATGCTTCAATCATTATCTAGCATTGAAACTAACAACAACGGTAAGAGAGCTATTACCAATATTGTACTGATGGAAACTCAGCAAGAAGCATTAACTCAATCTTATGCAGATGCTTCAACCTCTGGAGCGCGTGTGTTTTTATGTCATATTTATGAGCAAGGAGGAAGAAACCATTTAGTATTTTCGTTACCTTGTAATCTGCTTTTAGAGTTAGGTAAATTACAAAGCGCTGAAACAAAAAAAAATAAATCTAATGCGGAAGAAAAGATTAACCGCCCTTTGATGATTCCTCATGTAAATGAGATTGCCAAGTATTTAATTAATACAGAAAATTATGTACTTCCCCCTTTTATATTTAATTGCAGCACTCCCGTTAAAGTTTTTGCCTATGGCACAGGGGCAGTAAAGTTTGGTTATGCAGTTATTTCTAATGATGTAGAGCTTTATGTTACTGATGGACAGCACAGATTAAAAGCAATTGAAAAGGCGATCAAAGAAAGACCACTATTAAAGAATGATAGTGTTACTGTACTAATCATTGAAGAAGATGATATCGATCAAATTCATCAAGACTTTGCTGACTGTGCCAAAACTAAACCTATACCTCCAGCGTTATTAGCTGCATTTGATGTTAGTAATATTTTATCGAAATTAACTCGTCAAGTCTCCAAAGAATTAGTTGTCTTTGACAGACGTATTGATAAAATTTCTCGAACAGTAGGGAAAGATCCTAACTACATGTTTACAATGAGTCAGCTTCGTATTGGTGTGGCAGAGTTTTTATTTGGCTCATCACGTAAACAAGTTATTGAATCTCGCTCTAATCAAGAAGATTGCGACTGGAATGGTTTATTAAATGATACAAAAGTTTTTTATCGTCTCTTTTCAGAAAATAATCAAACTTGGCAGCAATTGCTTCAACCTGCTTCCCAAACAGTTAATCTAGATTTATACAGCTTAAGACAAGAAAGGGTTGATTTTAGCAGTGTTGGTTTTCAAGTAATCAATCGCGTTGGACATCATATTTTCTTTGGCAAAGATTTTACCGAGTCGGAAATAAGTAATTTAGTAAAAGCTCTTGCAAGTCTTGATTATAGGCGCGATGCTCAACTTTGGGAAAATAATCTTGTTATCGATGATGGCAAAGGAGGAAAAAAGATTATTGCTCAGATGGCAGCCATCAATAAAGGATTTGAAGTTGCTGTAAGGGAAGTGCAGAATCTCACTAATATTTCACTTGGCTGCTTAAAAGAGTAACATCTTACCTTGATATAGCGGGAGCTAACGAATTAGCTCCCGCCTTGAGAAAATATGAATTCGATAGAGATCGAGCAATAACACGTTAAAATTCTTTCGCTGGCTATTGCTAACTACTCAAAAGCAAATTGTTGTAATAATGACACAAACTCAGGAAGATTCAATATCAACTTCTTCACAACTTACTATTACTGAATTAATAAAGGAGGTAGATAAACTAACTCTTGAAATTCAAGAATTATATTCTCAAGATGAGATTCCCTGGATTATAGGAATATCTTGGGGAAAAGATAGTAGTTGTGTCTTACAACTAATTTGGAATGCCATCGCAGCACTATCAGTAGAAAAAAGAAAAAAATTAGTTTATGTAATTACTACAGATACTTTAGTTGAAAATCCTATAGTTGCTGCTTGGGTAAAAACCTGTATTAGTCAACTTCAGATAGCAGCTAAAAATCAGCAAATGCCTTTTAAGCCAAATTTGCTTCAGCCCTTAGATAAACAAACTTTTTGGGTTTGTTTAATGGGAAAAGGCTATCCCTCACCAAGACGAGGATTTCGTTGGTGTACAGATCGAATGAAAATTCAACCCGTTAATAATTTTATTCGTAACAAAATAAGAGTTAAAGGTGAAGCTGTTGTTGTTTTAGGCACTCGTAAAGCTGAAAGCTCTGCAAGAGCAGCTACTATGAAAAGACATGAAGTAGGAAGATTTCGCGATCGCCTTAGCCCTCATGCTAACTTTCCTAACTCTTTCGTTTATACTCCTATTGAAGACTGGACTACTAATGAAGTTTGGATATATTTGATGCAGTGGGATAATCCTTGGGGAGGAAATAATCAAGATTTATTTACTATGTATCGTGGGGCAACTGAAGATAACGAATGTCCTTTAGTAGTCGATACTACTACTTCTAGCTGTGGCGATTCTCGCTTTGGCTGTTGGGTATGCACTATGGTAAGTAAAGATAAATCAATGGAGGCAATGATCCAAAATGATGAAGAGAAAGAATGGTTGCAGCCTCTATTAGATATCCGTAACGATCTAGAAGTTAAAAGCGATCGCAATCGGCGAGATTTTCGTCGTCTCCATGGTAATGTACAGTTGTTTGAACGTAACAAGGATGGCGAAACTTCCATTGAACCTATCCCTGGGCCTTATACTAAGAAGTGGCGCGAGACTTGGTTAAGGCGGGTATTATCGGCGCAAGTTGAAGTTAGGCAAAATGCCCCAGAAGAGTTTAAGGATATTAGTTTAATTACTCCTGAAGAATTGAGCGAAATTCGTCGTATTTGGTTGGAAGAAAAGCACGAGTTTGATGATAGTTTGCCCCGCATATATCAAGAAGTAACGAAAGAAGTATTTAAAGATATTAGAATTGGTGCTGATGAGAAGTTATTAGGTAATGATGAATGGGAAACTTTAGCAGAAATATGTGATGATGAAATGCAGTTGGAATTGATGTCGAAGCTGTTAGATACTGAGCGACAATTTTATACTAAAAACCGTCGTTTAGGCATCTATGATAGTTTAGCTAAATGTTTTGATACTAGTTCGAGAAGTAAGGAAGAAGCGATCGCAACTGCACATCAAAAATACGATTTAAAAAGTGCTGCTGAACAAGGTAATATTGCAGCAGTGAAAGAACAAGTGGAACAGTTGCATCAGCCAAATGATCTAGAAGAAGATCAGGCTGGTTGGGCGAATATAAAGTTTGCTCCTAAATCTTGATAGTTAATTGCTCGTTTAGATAAAATAACAAATGATTTTTACCGAGTTAGTTATTGAGAATTTTGGGGCGTATGCAGGTAAGCATACTATTAACTTACGTCCAGAAGCGGACGGGCGCGGCCCTGGGGGTCTCCCCCATGAGCGACCCGTTCAAGAAAGTAAAGGTATTATTCAGCCGATTATTTTATTAGGAGGAATGAATGGTGGTGGAAAAACCACCCTGATGGATGCAATTCGTTTGGCTTTGTATGGGCAAAGAGCAAGGTGTTCAACCAGGGGAAATTTAGGCTATGGAGATTTTTTAACTCAGTCGGTAAATAGTCAAGCAAAGCAAGTAGATTTGACTCAGATACAGTTATCTTTTGAACATATTTTTGAGGGACATTGGCAACAGTTTAAAATTATTCGTGCTTGGCAAAAAAATCCTCAAGATGGTAAAGATAGTCTGAGTATTGAGAGGGAATCACGGTTTGATAGTAATTTAGAACAGTATTGGGATGAATATGTCGAAAATATTCTTCCGTTGGGTATTTCTAATTTATTTTTATTTGATGGTGAACAGGTTAAAGAGTTAGCTGAATTAGATACTCCCCCCGCTGCGGTAGTGGAGGCGATTAATAATTTGTTGGGTTTAGAGTTAGCGGAAAAATTATCTTTAGATCTCGAAGTATTGGTTAATCGTAAACGAAAAGCATTAGCCAATAAAACTCAGTTGTTAACAATAGAAGAAACTGAGAATAAACTAGCAGCTAAACAAGCAGAAAAAACTAAGATAAATGATAAATTAACTGAATTACAGCTTCAATTAGAGCAAGCTAATAAAAAATGCGATCGCGCTCGGCATAAGTTTAATCAGCAAGGGGGAAAAATTGCCAGTAAACGAGAACAAGTTGAAGCTAAACTAAAAGATTTTAATTCTCAGTTAGAAGCTAAGAGACAAGAGTTAATTACCCTAGCTAGTGGGTATTTACCTTTGAAGCTAATCACACCTTTATTATCCGCAGCAGTTAATCAAGCTAAGGAAGAGCTGAAAATTCAGCAGTTCAAACAGGCTCAAGGTGTTTTAGCAGCTAGAGATCGCAAATTATTAAATTATTTAACTAGTATTAGTTTGCCCGATGAATCTATTAGTAAGGTAGAATTTTTTATCGATCAAGAAAATAAGCAGATCGCTAACTCAATAGAAAATGAAGCAGCTAGTTTTTTGCATTTAACAGAACTAGAATTACAGCAGCTAATTATCAAGACTCAAGACATTCTACCTCTACAAACTAAATCTACTGAGAATGTTATTCAGCAATTACAACAATTAGAAGCGGAAAAAGAACGTACAGAAAGTCAACTAGCGATCGCTGCCTCTCCAGAAGACTATCAACAGCTACTGCAAGCCGTGGAAAATACTCAACAAGAGGTAAGTAACTGTAAAGCCTTATATCAAATTGAGCAAGAAAAATCGGCACAATTAGACAGAGAAATAGAACGTATTCAACAAGAATTAAATCGTAAACTAAAAAACTATAGTGACGAGGCGATTGATAATATTAACGATGAACATATTATTAAAACCTCAGCTAAAGTTCAAAAAACTCTGAAACTATTTAAAGAAAAATTAACCCTAAAAAAACTCAATAAATTAGAAACAGAAGTTAAAGATTGTTTTCTCTATCTGCTACACAAATCAAACCTAATTAATCGCGTTACCATTGATAGCGATCGCTTTAAATTAGAACTATACGATCATCAAGGTCAACTATTCCCCAAACAGCGTCTATCCGCAGGAGAAAAACAACTACTGGCGATCGCATTTCTCTGGGGACTTGCTAGAGTATCAGGACGTAACTTACCCATTGCGATCGATACTCCTTTAGGTAGATTAGATTCATCCCATCGACATAATTTAGTTGAGCGATATTTCCCCAGCGCATCCCATCAGGTAATTCTACTTTCTACTGATACAGAAATAGGAGAAAAGGAAGTAAAACTATTAAGAGAACAAGATGCGATCGCTCATGAATATCTACTTAAATATAATCCAGAAAAACGTCAGACAACTGTAGAAAAGGGATATTTTTGGTAAGTAAAAAAAGTCCTTCTTTTATAAGTTATAGCTATACATAAAAACGTTAGGATATTTTTGAAATATTACTTTCTACTCCCTACTACCTACTACCTACTACCCACTACCTACTACCCACTACCTACTACCTACTACCTACTACCTACTACCTACTACCTTCGAGCCGATCACCCTAATTGTTCTAATCTAACTTTGTACGGCTATATAACATCCATTGAAGATTATTAGGCTGAGCAATAAATCCTAGCTGGTGATAAAAATCCGTAACATGGGGACTGGCAAGCAAGATAATATCTGTAATCTGTGCTGCATGAAGTTGTTTAGTTAGAGTTTTAACTAGGGTTTTACCCACGCCTCTACCTTGAAAGTTTGGATGTACCATGATGTCGAGTAAAGTTGCCTGATATACACCATCAGAAACGGCTCTAGCAAAGCCAATTAGCTGCTGTTGTTCTTGATCGACGTGCCATGCTGCAACATGCCTAAAACTACCCTGTATAGCTTTTTCCAGCTTACTTAAAGTACGACTTGACCAACCCACAGCTTGACATAAATCATTTAATTGATCAGGAGAAATTTGACCATTGCTTTGCAGTAAAACACGACCTGAAATTGATTTAACCTGATTTGCTTGGGGATTTGTGGCAGGCTGTTTTAACAATAAACTATCTGTATTGTGTTTAAGCTGTTGCTGATTAACTGCGATCGCCTGCTCTAATGTACCTTGTTGTTTTAATAATTGAGATAAGGATTGTAAAACATCAATATTAGTCGGTTGAATTTCTAGTACCAGATAGTGAACCACGATCGCGGCATAAGTCTGATGTTGCTTAAGCAAATTATTGGCAAGATCGATTAATCTTTGGGGTTGGTTATGCAATAACTCAAAAATTGAATTTGGCGCTGGAGTCTGTATTAACTGACGATAATCTTGAATCGTTTGAGCCAGATCTCCCTTTTGCTTAAAGACAATTCCTAACTTTTGACAAGCAAGCTGATGTTCGGGTTGCAAATAGATTCCCTGAAGATAACTAGCGATCGCCCGATCCCACTGCTGAAGCCGACTGAAAACATCGCCTAAATTGTGCCAAGACCAAAAAAACTGCGGGTCAAGTTTGACCGCCTCACTATAAGCCTGGGCTGCTGACTGCCAATGCTGAAGCTTACTCAAAACATCGCCTAAATTGTGCCAAGACCAAAAAAACTGTGGGTCAAGTTTGACCGCCTCACTATAAGCCTGGGCTGCTGCTTGCCATTGCTGGAGTTTGCTAAAAACATCACCTAAATGATGATGTGACCAGAAAAAATTAGGTCTTAGCTCAATTGCCTGCTGTAAGGCGATCGCGGCTGATTGCCATTGCTCCTGCTGGCGGTAAGTGTTAGCCAAATCATAAATCTCCGACCAATCCTGCCCTTGAGCGATCGCTTTTAATTCTGATGCCATTTATAAGTCTGATAGAAAAATATTTTCCCAAATCTTAAACCAGAAAATTCGCGATCGCATAGCGGAGGCTTCGCTTCATCGCCATTTAATCCCTTAACGCACTTTAAGTAAATTTTTCGCTAAATAAGCCCAAAACAGGAACTTATTGTCCTTAAATCAACTCGATGTAGATAGCAATATTCTAATATTCCTAATTATTATTGATGATGTTAAAAGTTAATTTCACTTCACCTAAATTAAATCAACTATATATTCGTCTGATCGGCAGCAGCATTTTAGCCTCTCTCGGCATTATGCTGGGTTTGATTCCACAAATATCCCTAAAGTCTGCTGAGATAGACCCTCTCATGACCATTTCCCTGTCTGCTAATGCCTATGGACAGCAATTTACCCCCGCAGAAACCGAAAGCTATGCTAAAGCAGGTTATGAATTAGAGCTACTCAGAAGAGAAGTCTACCAAGAAATTAAAAACTTGATTGACGAGCCTCTACCAAATATTGCCTGCGATCAACGCTCAACCTTAGATAATCTCAAGCCCGAAGTAAAAAATATTGCTAATCGCTACTGCACCGAGTCACGACAAATCGTCCAGCGACATAATTTGAGCATTAATCGTTTTAACCAGCTAAAAACCCAATACGATCGCCAAGATCGCTTTTATCAACAGGTACAACAAGTCTTACTCAAATTACAAAATTAATCATATTGTTAAAGAGCTCAAAATGGAAAGCAAGAACATAGAGATCCCAATAAATCAGAATATTCGACCTGTCACACTTAATGACATACCTGCTGTAAAAAAAGTGATTGACGCTAATGGCTTGTTTCCATCAGATATGCTAGACGATATGATATCTGACTACTTTGAGCATAATAACTCTAGTGATTTCTGGCTTACCTATGCAGACCATGAGCCAGTGGCGATCGCTTACTGCGCTCCCGAAAAAATGACTGAAGGAACTTGGAACTTATACCTGATTGCTGTTCATCCTGACTGTCAAGGAAAAGGACTCGGTACTTCTATGGTGCGCTATATCGAACAAATGTTGACAAAGCGACGAGAAAGATTGCTGCTGGTGGAAACTTCAGGTCTGGCAGAATTCGAGCGTACACGAGCATTTTATCGTCAGTGTGGTTATGACGAAGAAGCGCGAATTCGTGAATTCTACCAAGCAGGGGAAGACAAAATTGTGTTTCGTAAATCTCTGACAGATAAAAATATAACCAATTGAACAACATTAAACACTATGGTTCAAGAATTAATCGATCTTAGGCAAAGTATTGAGGAAAATAATATTTACTCTATTCTAGAGTGTTAGCGATCGCTCAATAATAGCTTGGTTTTTTTAAAAAATATTTTAAAAAGATAATTCTTGTTAATTCTCTATGTTTCTGAATCTGAGGCAGAAGTGTTCATAAAAGAAGGAGACAAGAAGGCAACCACTGCACCCAGCATAAACCCGATAATATTGCGGAACAAAGGTAGAAACTCAGGAGTGCGAATCACCACAGGACCCATGCCAAAAGCAATAAACAAGATTCCCCACAAGGGAGACATAATTAGACCCCACTGCCAAGCAATCACCTGATCTTTATTACGCGGAATCACCGCCACTCCTAAGATAACTCCGCCAACAATCGAACTAATTAAGGTTAAAATCCACTGCTCTTGGGGTAAGCCTGGTACAGCATTGCAGCCGTTTTTGAGTAAACATCCTTTAACTGACTCTAAAGCCTCAACGATCGCGTTATTTTCGCCATGCTCGCGAATATAATACATATTGCCAAAACGAGTTTGCAGCTCAATCCAGAAGTTACGCGGCAGTAATTCATACACATCGTCACCAATGCTAAAAGCCAGTAAATTACCACCTCTACTATCAGCCACTAGCAAAATACTTTTATCGTCCAAACCCCAAAATTTCTTGACTGCACGACCAGGAGAGCGATCGTATTGAGTTAGAACACGCATTTTCCAGCCAGTTTCCGCCTCAAACTCTTCTAGGTTCTCAATTAAAGATTTCTCCTGCAACTCTGGCAATAAGTTAGCTAAATCAACTACTGGAGTAACTTCACTAGGCAATAATTCTGGATTGTTAACTGCTAAAGCGGAGGGAGTTAAGCAAGTGAATAAAACCAGTAAACAAGCTCCTAAGATTAGTAAGGAACGCTGTATAAACCTATTGGTCATGATTGTTTGATTAAAAAGATTGTTAGTATACAAGTTCGTATTTATAAAAATGCTCTTATTTTTTGTTACATTTATTTACCTTACTTTAAGATTATCAGCTATTAGTAGGGGTAGACGCAATAAAACCGAAAAATGTTAAACAATACTTTTTTTATCTAAGCTAGTCAATTTGGCGATCGCGATTTGACTTCAATTCTTCTGCGGAGTAATTTTTTGGTGGAGAATAATTCAAAATATCCGCTCTGGGAGCGCGCCAAACTTTCCAGGCAGCTTTTGCGCCAGCAACCAGACCGAAACTGCTTTGCTGTACCTGCTGTACTTGCTGTTTCGCTATTACCAGTCCTCGATCCACCTGCTGCACTACTCCTGTAGCGTTACTGATACCTTGATTAAGATCGTCGGTTAATTCACCAACTTCTTTTCCTGTCAGACGAATTGCTTCGAGGGTGGGAGGAAATTCTCGATTGAGGGTATCAAAGAGTTTTTCGGCGCTACGAGCAGCTCTGCCAACCTCTTGGAGAGTCGGGATAGTTACTAGTAAAACAGCAAACAGGCTAAAAGAAACCAAAAGCAAAGAAAGTCCTAGCCAAAATAAAGGATCTATCATAAAAGTTGAGCAGTCAGCATCCTTTTATTTTAGAGGCGATCGGTCACGGTCGAGTTTAAATCTCGATTTGTATCTAATTTAGTAGCTCTGGTAGTTGCTCGACTGGTTTCGATTCCTGTGGCGATCGCTAATTTTAATCGTTCTAAAGTGTCTTCCCAATTTTCCCAGGTACTCTCTGAAAGCCGATCTGCCTGTAGCTGAATGCTAGTAGTTAAATCTTCAGCTAATTCTGGTAAAGCATTAGCCGATTTTTTGATTACTTTTCTAGTTTCCTTCCCCGTACGTGGTGCAACCAATAATCCTACTACCGTACCGATCGCTCCACCAATCATCAAACCACTGAAAAACGCTCCTGGTGAACTTTTCTTGGACATATTATTATCTACATTTTAATTTGATTAAATTTAAGCATATCAAGAGAGATTTCCTTTATGTTAAGTTAATCTGTCTTCCTCAAAGCTCTTCAGCTTGGATAATAGTTTTAGCTGGTTGGCTTTTGAGAAGATACAGAACATTTGATGTTTAATTAAATAAAGCTACTCACAACAATATTCTTCATTTTAGCAATCAATAATGCCTCAAACAGTTTGGATCGCCAGACATGGCAATCGTCTCGATTTTATTAATCCTGAATGGTTCAATACTGCCACCAGGCGTTACGATCCTCCTTTGTCAGAGGATGGTTTCATCCAGGCAGCAGAGTTGGGGCAAAGACTTAAATCAGAGAAGATTAAGCATCTTTTTGTTTCCCCTTTTTTGCGTACCATTCAAACTGCTAATGAGGTAGCTCAAATTATGAATCTAGAGATGAAGCTAGAAGCAGGATTGAGTGAATGGCATAATAGCCAATGGATGACTCAATCACCTGAAATTCATCCTCAAGAATTTCTGGCAACAGCATATCCAGCGATAGATTGGAGTTATCAATCTCAGATTTATCCTCAATATCCTGAAACAAAAGCTGATGTTAATCGACGTACAGCAGCAACTATCAAGCAGCTATTATCTCAATACGATGAAGATATTCTCATTGTGGGACATGGCGCATCTGTGTTTGGTGTAACTCAAGGTTTAGTGGCAAATATTCCCGATGCGAAAATTGCTTTGTGTTCCCTAACTAAGGTGGTGGGAAATGTTGACAATTGGAATTTAGAGTTTTACGCTGACACTTCTCATTTAAGTCAGACTGAATCTCAAGTTAGGCTAAATTAATTGTTCTTTTAGGCAGTGATTATAATTAATTATGTTATTGAGTTCAGTTGAATTAGCGTTTTAATGCAGCATTTCTTCACGATTATTGGCTTTAATATATGCAGAACCTTCAGCAAAGCCTCGACGGTAATATAGTAAAATATTAAATACTGAATGCTCGATTGGATCGAGATTTTGATGTATGGCATTTTGCCAGCCTAAACGGTAAAACCTATAGCCTACATGACCAATGCGTTTAGTATTCATTCGAAACCTCCATATTCTAAGTAATCTTAAGTATTGAGTTAATTGACGGATTAGGCTATGTTGAGCGATCTCACTTGAGCAAGGCGATCGCCTGAACTAAATTAGTTGGTTACAAATTGGAACATATCTATTGGTAGATGCACTTTTAAATATCAAGCTGTTTGAGAAACAGATACTAGACACTTACGCCTCAGACAAGTGTATCAGCTCAACAGTGATCACTACAGGACAATGCGATCGCCATTCAACCTATCTATTTTAGTTAGCTTTTTAACTGTCTTTATCTTTAATCTTAAAAAATAACTTAATCAAATACATCTGAAAAAAGTCTCAAGTTTAAATTGATTTAAATAAACTTTTGGGTTACTATTTTAGTCATTATTTAAACACGTATGTATTGTACATAAAACATAAAAAATACCCTGGTTGACAGCTGGTGTAAAATATGATGGTGCGATCGCCAATATTTTTTGATTTTTGATATTTAAACTTAAAGCTCTGATTAAACAAGTCATAACCCTCAAGCTTTACAATAGAAATTGAACTAATTAAATAAATTTTTAAGAGAGCAATACTTTCAGTCATTATGCAAACTCTGGATAATCTTAACCTGAGCAACAAGACAGCTTTTGATACCACCATCCATAGACGGAAAACGCGAGGGGTAAAAGTTGGGGATATCACTATTGGTGGGGGAAATCCAGTGGTGGTGCAGTCAATGATTAACGAAGATACTTTAGATATTGAGGGCTCAGTTGCCGCAATCCGCCGTCTTCATGAAATTGGCTGCGAAATTGTCAGAGTAACCGTCCCCAGCATGGCTCATGCCAAAGCCTTGGGGGTCATTAAGGAAAAATTAGCCCAGACTTATCAGCCAGTTCCCCTCGTTGCAGATGTTCACCACAACGGCATGAAAATTGCCTTAGAAGTAGCCAAGCATGTGGACAAGGTACGGATTAATCCAGGTTTATATGTCTTCGAAAAACCCAAAAGCGATCGCACTGAATATACCTCTACGGAATTTAAGGAAATTGGTGACAAAATTCGCGCAACTTTAGAACCCTTAGTTGTCTCACTGCGAGATCAAGGTAAAGCAATGCGCATTGGGGTTAATCATGGTTCTTTGTCGGAAAGAATGCTCTTTACCTATGGCGATACTCCTGAAGGGATGGTAGAGTCGGCGCTAGAGTTTATTAAAATCTGCGAATCACTAGAGTTTTACAATATTATCCTGTCTCTCAAAGCTTCCCGTGTTCCTGTAATGTTGGCAGCCTATCGCTTAATGGTACAGCGGATGAATGAGTTAGGAATGGAATACCCTTTGCATTTGGGGGTTACAGAAGCAGGTGATGGCGAGTACGGCAGAATTAAATCTACTGCGGGTATTGGTACTCTTTTGGCTCAAGGCATCGGTGATACAATTCGGGTATCCTTAACCGAAGCGCCAGAAAAAGAAATCCCTGTTTGCTATAGTATCCTGCAAGCTTTGGGACTAAGAAAAACCATGGTAGAGTATGTTGCTTGTCCTTCCTGTGGTCGAACTCTATTTAACCTCGAAGAGGTGCTGCATAAAGTACGCGAAGCAACCAAACATCTGACAGGTTTAGATATTGCCGTAATGGGCTGTATTGTTAATGGGCCAGGGGAAATGGCCGATGCCGATTATGGCTATGTTGGTAAACAGCCTGGCTATATCTCTCTCTATCGTGGCCGAGATGAAATTAAAAAAGTTCCTGAAGACCAAGGGGTAGCGGAATTAATTAATTTAATCAAGTCTGATGATCGTTGGGTTGAGCCAGATTAAACCGCTTCGCGTTTAGCCTTAAGTTTATCCGCAGGTGTCCCTCAAGGGATATGTTATGCCCTTATCCTCAAAGACTAAGCCAAGCTCATAGCTACCAACGAAGTTTGTTAAATTGAAGACTGGCAATGCTTTGATAATTAAATTCAAGGCTTTTTAAGAAATAATGCTTTGAATGAAGAAATAATATTTCGGTTCTCAGCAGAAATTGAAACGAGTAAATAGTGTTAGAATTCCCATGTAGCTAGGGGTGCCTAAAGATTGGCTGAGATATACCCTAAGAACCTGAGACTGGTTAGCACCAGCGGAGGGAAGCTGTTTATTAAGGGAAATAAATATGAGAAGCGAATGGATTGCCAAGCGTAGAGGACAGGGCAATGTGTCTCAGATGCATTATGCACGTCAGGGAATTATTACTGAAGAGATGCATTACATTGCTAAGAGAGAGCGGTTGCCAGCAGACTTAATTCGGGATGAAGTGGCTAGGGGCAGAATGATTATTCCTGCCAATATTAATCACCCAAACCTAGAGCCAATGTGTATTGGAATTGCTTCTAGCTGTAAAGTGAATGCTAATATCGGTGCTTCTCCTAATTCTTCTGATATCAATGAAGAAGTAGATAAGCTCAAGCTGGCGGTCAAGTACGGTGCTGATACTCTGATGGATCTGTCCACAGGTGGCGGTAACTTAGATGAAATTCGCACTGCCATTATTAATGCTTCGCCAATTCCCATTGGGACAGTGCCAATTTATCAGGCACTAGAAAGCGTTCACGGCGATATCGAAAAACTTTGTGCTGATGACTTTCTCCGCATTATTGAAAAACATGCCCAGCAGGGTGTGGACTACATGACTATTCATGCAGGGATCTTAATTGAGCATCTGCCTTTAGTTAAAAACCGTTTAACAGGAATTGTCTCTCGTGGTGGGGGAATTATTGCTCGTTGGATGCTCCACCATCACAAACAAAATCCTCTCTATACTCATTTCGATCAGATCATCGAGATTTTTAAAAAATATGATGTTTCCTTTAGTCTAGGGGATTCATTACGCCCTGGATGCGCCCATGATGCTAGTGATGCAGCTCAGTTAGCAGAATTAAAAACTCTGGGGCAACTAACTCGTCGTGCTTGGGAACATGATGTTCAGGTGATGGTTGAAGGCCCTGGTCATGTGCCAATGGATCAGATTGAGTTTAACGTTAAAAAGCAAATGGAAGAGTGTAGCGAAGCGCCTTTCTATGTTTTAGGCCCATTAGTCACAGATATTGCTCCTGGTTATGACCATATCACTAGTGCGATCGGTGCTGCTATGGCAGGCTGGTACGGTACAGCAATGCTCTGTTATGTAACACCTAAAGAACACTTGGGCTTACCCAACGCTGAAGATGTGCGCAATGGTTTAATTGCCTACAAAATTGCGGCTCATGCTGCGGATATTGCCCGTCATCGTCCAGGTGCAAGAGATCGAGATGATGAACTTTCTAAAGCGCGTTACAATTTTGACTGGGAGAAACAGTTTGAACTGTCTCTAGATCCAGATAGAGCTAGAGAATATCATGATGAAACTCTTCCCGCAGATATTTATAAAACTGCTGAGTTTTGTTCCATGTGTGGGCCTAAATTCTGTCCTATGCAGACTAAAGTTGATGCGGAGGCGTTAACTGAGTTAGAAAAATTTTTGGCATTGGAAGAAGAGCAAAAAGCTGTCGCTCAAAGCTAACTAAACAAGTTAAATAAAAGTTTAATTACAAAGAGATGGATCTCGTAATTCTTAGGGGTAAGCTAACTATGGCTTGCTCCTTTTTTGTCGATTGATTACCTTATATTTACCTACTGTTAAATCTTCTTTTGTGTTTGTAGGATAAGTAAAGCGAATTTTAATTGAACCATTTCTAACTGATAGGCTGATGCGCCCAATTTTAACTTTTCTCTCTTCGTTGTTGATATACATCGTGTTTCACCCATCAGGTGCTAACACACGATTTAAAAAGAAAACAGAAAAAATAGCTTTATTTGACCAGCCAAATTGAAGCTGTAGCTACAGTCTTTAAATAAATCCACGATAGCTACAAGTCTTGACATCATTTGTTTTCAAAACATTTATCAAAAAACGCAAATCAATGATATGATTAATGATTGTGAAAACGGGGCGTAGCGCAGCTTGGTAGCGTACCACTTTGGGGTAGTGGGGGTCATGGGTTCAAATCCCGTCGCTCCGATACATATACAGTAAGGGTTTCGGTTATTTCTTGAAAAGGGATTAATTGGATTATTTCTATAATATCCCCAATTAATCCCCACTTTGAATGATTTACGAAACCTTCACCTAATTGAAAACATTAGGCTACAGTCTTGTTAGGCAAGATTCTTGCCTCCTTCCATCTTCTACCATTTTTAATACTGCTGATAGTTTCTCTCGAAATATCAAACTGATACCATAGGACGTTTATTTTGCCTTCCTTCTACTCCCCTACCGACTTGAGATAAGGCTAAGACTGGAACTGACAATTCTCCAGCTAGTTGATATAGTCCTCGACCCACATCACCCAATTCATAACTGCGATTTCCACCATTGTCTAATGCCATCATTTGCAAATAATCGACAATTACCAAGCCTAGTTTGCCTTCTCTTGCTTTGAGCCGACGGGCTTCCGAAGCAATTCCCGCTACACTAATTCCTCTATTCTCATTCATGTTTCGCTATGGGTTTAGATTGATTTTTTAGTTGGTCGATTCTTTTAATTTGGTTGTCAGGATTATCCAGTAGCCGATTGAATTCTGATGTGAATACTTCAGCTTCATTACCAGTTTTTGTATGATCTATTTTTTCTTGGTTTAACTGCTTCTGATGGTTAGCGATCGCTCTTTGTTTTGCTGAATCAGGAACTGAGGTTGAATCAGAGTTAGGTTTACGAACTTTATTTTCTTTCTGGTATTCCAGGTAATAAACTTCCCAGCGATTTTGCCCAGCTTTAGTTTGACTGGCTAACCAAGCTTCTAAATCTTGTACTGGTTGTTGGAAGTTTTTAATTGCCTCTTTGACAAACCCAAAAAAATTAGGTCAATAAATAATTTGACCCAGGGTAAGTTTGGTAAAATTTTTGAGCCTTCAGTTACTCAGTCAACAGTAGCTCGTTGGGAAAAAGGCGAGCAGAATCCTGATAGAATACATTTTCCAAAAATCGCCTCATTGCTTAATTTATCTTTTGAAGAATTTATTGAATTTATTGAGCAACCGATATCTAAAATCGAAGATTTAAATATAGAAAATAAAACGCTCACATACAACGAACGGCATTTATCAATGCTAAAAAAAGGAGCTAGAGCTTGGAATAGTTGGCGAAAGAAGAATCCAGATGTTATTCCTCAGTTATCTGGTATTTATTTGAAAAATGGAGACTTTGATAATTTAGATGGGTATAATTTAGACTATGCTAATTTAGCTGGTTTTAGGGGGGTATTTATATCAATACAACATGCGAGCCTTATTGAAGCCAACATGGAAAAAGCAGAGCTTACAGGAGGTTCTTGTATTGGCTCAAATTTTTCAAGAGCTAATTTAAAGAAGATTAATATTCAATCTACTCGTTTTAATCGAGCAATTTTTAGAGAAACCAATTTATATAAAGCTTGCATTTTAGATTCAGATTTCAAAGAAGTAAGTTTTGAAAAAGCTTGCATGGAGCAAATTGTATTTGATCGAGTTGATCTTTCTGGAGCTAATTTAAAGCAAGTAGATTTAGAATCTGCAAAATTTACTAAAGTACAATTGAGAGAAGCCAATTTAAACCAAGCCTCTTTGAAAAAAGCTTTTCTTGATACCTGTTCTGTTTATGGCTCTACTTTTTTAGAAACTAATTTAGAAGACATAATAACTGAAAAAGTATTTATTTCACCTCAAGGATTTGAAGGAATTACCGTACAAGATCTCGCCTTGGCACAATTTACTTGTTTAAAACTTTATCATCCTCTTTTGACACAAAAGTTTGTTAATTCTTATAATATTGAGCATGATTTTGTAAAATATGCTCAACTTTTAGCAAATAGATATGGAAGATATAAGTACAAGAAAAAGAGTGGTTCTTTTGCTTTTTTCAAATACAATAAAATCAACTTTATTGATATATTTGTCGACATAGAAAAAATTGACAATAATTTGTATAAAATTTATATTTTAAAAATTCTGTTTTAGCTTTTCTAGAACCTTTGCTAGCTCTTCAAGTTTTTGATGCTTATCATCTGAAATTTTTAAATGTAACGAACTCATGCTAAATAATCTTCTTTGGTTGCTTAATCTGTAATTAGGGGAACTTTAACCGCAATGTATGCGGAAAATAAAGTGTAACTGATTAAATGCTTGAACTTTCTTGTCAAACATAATTCTAATAATTTTCTGTTGGCACTACCCTCTTGTTCTATTTCATTATTCAAGCTAGTCGGCGAAGCGAATCGGGCATGGGAAGAGATCTAGAATTTCAACATTCCCTGAGCGAGCCATCGTAGCCCGACGA